>CAYMSH010000028.1:0-23684 GCA_964392945.1 uncultured Planctomycetaceae bacterium
CAGTCGTACGGGAAATAGCCGACGAACTGCGAAACAGAGGCGCCGAGGTCACCATAGAATCCCTCTGACGCCACGAAACCTGAACAATAAGCATATGACCGAAGAAACGACAACCCGGGACGAACTCATTGAGCAGATAGTCGATCGCTACGACGGCGAGACCGGAATGCTCATTCCCATGATGCAGGACCTGCAGGCCGAGTGCGGTCATCTCCCGCCCGATCGGCTGCGAATCCTGGCCAAGAGGTTGGACCTGCCGGTAAGCCGCCTCTATTCGGTCGCCACATTCTACTCCTCGTTCCGCCTGGCGCCAAAAGGCCTGCACGAGGTGACCCTCTGCATCGGCACGGTCTGCTACCTCAAGGGCGCCGGACGCATATCCGAAGCAATCTGCGAGGAATTCCAGGTCGAACCAGGCGGCACGACGCCCGACGGGCTGTTCTCGTATCAACCGGTCAACTGCGTAGGAGCCTGCGCCCTGGCGCCGGTGATGATAGTGGATGGTGAGTATCATGACGGCGTGACAGTAGACCAGGCGATGGAACTCCTCCGGGCCCTGTCGTCTGAAGAAACAGACCCCCAGCAGGAGGTCCAGACGTGATACAAACCGCCGGAGAACAAAAACTTGGCGGTCCGGCCGACCTCAAAGCAGTCCGCGACGGGCTCCGAGAGCAGCACGGCGACGACGCCAAGCGCGTCAGAATCTGCGTAGGCACGGGATGCGCCGCCAAGGGTTCCCGCAAGCTGTACGATCTTTTCACCGATGCGGTGAAGGAGACAGGCGCCCAAGTCCAGGCCGTAACCTGCGTCGGATGCCACGGGTTCTGCCAACGCGGACCGATCGTGGTCGTCCAGCCGGGAAACATCTTCTACCAACAGGTCGAAGAACCCGACGTGGAGGAAATCTTCCGCGAGACCATAATCGGCGGACGCCTCGTTGACAGGCTGCTGTACGAGAACACCGAAACCGGCGACAAGGCGACAACGTGCGGCGAGATCCCGTTTTACCAGGCCCAGGAAAGGATCGTACTGGCCCACAACGGCGAGATTGACCCGACCAGCATCAACGAATACATCGCGGTTGACGGATACTCGGCGCTGTCCAAAGCGATTACGAGCATGACCCCGGATGATGTCCTCGACCAGATCGAGCGTTCGGGCCTCCGCGGACGAGGCGGCGGCGGGTTCTCGACCGCGCGCAAATGGCGATCGTGCCGAAACGCCCCGGGCCAGCGGCGATACGTTATCTGCAACGGCGACGAGGGCGACCCGGGAGCCTTCATGGACCGCAGCATCATGGAGGGCAACCCCCATTCGATTATCGAAGGCATGATCATCGGAGCCTACGCCATAGGTTCTTCGCATGGGTACATCTACGTACGCAACGAATACCCCCTGGCGGTAGTGCACTTGCGTGGCGCGATCGAAGATGCGCGCAGACTGGGCCTTCTCGGCGAAAACATCCTTGGCTCGGACTTCTCGTTCGACATCCGAATCAATCGCGGCGGCGGAGCCTTCGTGTGCGGTGAATCCACGGCGCTGATGGCCTCTCTGGAAGGACGCTCGGGAGAGCCCCGGGCCAAATACGTTCACACCGTAGAGAAGGGACTCCTGGGCCAGCCGACTAACCTGAACAACGCCGAAACCTGGGCCAACGTGCCGGCGATCGTGGACCGCGGCGGAGACTGGTTCGCCTCGATAGGCTCGGAAGGATCGAAGGGAACAAAGGTCTTCAGCCTCGTCGGGCAGGTCGTCAACACCGGGCTGGTGGAGGTCCCGATGGGCGTCACCCTGCGAGAGGTGATCGAAGACATCGGCGGAGGCGTAAAGGCCGGCGGAACGTTCAAAGCCGTTCAAACCGGCGGACCGTCCGGCGGGTGCATCCCGGCTGAGCATCTCGACGCACGCGTCGATTTCGACGAGCTAACCAAGCTGGGCTCGATGATGGGATCCGGCGGAATGATCGTGATGGACCAGAACAGTTGCATGGTCAATGTCGCCAGGTACTTCCTGAATTTCCTGCTGGAAGAGTCTTGCGGGAAATGCACGCCCTGCCGCGAGGGCCTGGCCCAGATGCTGCACATACTCGACAATATAACCGGCGGCAAGGGGAGCGGCGGAGACATCGAAAGACTGGAGCAACTGGCCGAACTGCTGGAAGGGACCGCGCTGTGCGCCCTGGGCAAGACCGCGGCCAATCCCGTGCTGTCTACGATTCGGTATTTCCGCGACGAGTACGACGCCCACATTAACGACGCCAAGTGCCCGGCCAAGGAATGCCGCGGACTCTTCGGATACGAAATAGATAAAGAAGCATGCAAGGCCTGCGGGATATGCATACAGCACTGCCCGGTCGATGCCATTACGGGCGAGAAAAAAGTTCCCCATGTTATCGACCAGAAAAAATGTACATCCTGCGGGATGTGCCTGGAAAAATGCCCCTTCTCGGCGGTCCTGAAGGTTTAACTGAAAGCAGCGGAGACAAAACAGAGTGCCGACTGTAACTATTGACAATATCCAGGTGGAAGTGGAGCAAGGCGCCACGATTCTCGACGCGGCCGACAAAGCCGGCGTCTGGATCCCGACGCTGTGCTTCCACCCCGCTATCGAACCGCAGGCCGCCTGCCGCATCTGTATGGTCGAACTGGACCGAGGCGAGTGGAAACAACTGGTCACCGCGTGCAACTACCCCGTCCGCAAAGACATAACGGTAAGCGTGTCGAGCGAAAATGCTGTCAAAGCACGACGCGGCGTCATGGAGTTCATTCTCGCCCGGTCTCCGGACAACAAACAGTTGAAGGCGATCGCACAGCGAATGGGCGTGGATTCAACACCCTGGCCGACGGTCACCGTCGCACAGAGAGACTGCATTCTCTGCGGACTGTGCACCGCGGTCTGCGACGAGATCCTGGGACTGGCGTCTGTCGGATTCGCCGATAGAGGCGTGGAGCGAGCGGTGGCCGCGCCGTTCCGCCAGGCTCCGGACAACTGCATCGCCTGCGGCGCGTGCGCAGCTTTGTGCCCGGTCGGGACGATACAAATCAGGATACATAAAGATAGCGACGAGATCGAAATCTCGCCGTTCAAGGCCCGCGCCAAACTTCAGAAATGCGAAAAATGCGGAGCCCGCGTCGATAGCGTACCAACGATCGAACAGGCTCTGAAAAGCGTCAAGGTCAACTGGAGCAAGATTCGGGACGTGGCGAAAATCTGCCCCGAGTGCAGACGGGCGCATACCGCCGAATCGCTGGCCGCTACGGCGCCGGGAAAATCGCCGAAGCCCGGGCGGCGGTAACACGACGAGCCAATAGACAACAACGAAAACTAACTGAAAGTCAGCAGGAGAAACAGTCATGTCGCGAGAAGTTATTTCCGCGGTTATCCGCGGCGCCCAGGGCTTCGTAGATGAAGCCGACGCCAAACTCACCGAAGCCATCGAAGCGCACGGAGCCGACCAAGCGATCGAATTTCCGGGAACGGCGTTCGACCTGCCGATGATCCACGCCCTGATGGGACTGGAGGTCACGAAGTTGGCCCAACTCAAGGACGTGATGGCCCACTGTCGCGAACTGATGGCCACCGCCCCCGCCGACGCGATGTGGCTGCCCTACCTCGGCGACGGACTGGACGCCGGAGTCGCCACGCTGCTGGCCCTGGAGATCACCTGCGCGATCAGGTACCTCAACGAAGAGCCCATCGAGGACGGGTTCACCGGATTCATATCCGACACGATCCTGCGCGAACTCGGCATCCAGCTCGTCGACGGGCGAATGCCCGGGTTCGCCGCGATCCTCGGACCGGCTCCGACAAACGAGATCGCGGTCCACATCGTCCGCGAACTGCAGAAGCGAAGTATCCTGAGCTTCCTGCTGTGCAACGCCGACGGCAAGAGCATGAAGGACCAGCTCGACGAAGAAGGCATTGAACTCGGATGGGACACGTACATTGTTCCCGCCGGGCGCGACACGCATTCGGCGATCTACGTTCTGGACTGGGCCATGCGCGGCGCCCTTACGTTCGGCGGTCACCAGAAAGGCGACTGGCAGAGCTGCCTGAGATACTGCAGGGAGCGAATTTTCGCTTTCGGAATCACGTTCGGACCGATCCCCGACGACTGGTACGCCGTCGGGGCCGGGGCGATCGTTATGGGATTCCCGGTTATCTCCGATCACGAATCAACGCCGGAAGTCCGCCCGACCGGCGTGACGACTTTCGAGGCGCTCGTACGCCAGATCGATCACCAGCAGATCGTGCCGACGTGCATCGAGGTGCGCGGCGTGAAGGTCAAAGTCGAGGAGATCGACATTCCGGTCTCCTATTCGCCGGCGTTTGAAGGCGAACGCGTGCGGCGCGAGGACATGCAGCTCCAGTTCGGCGGCAAGTACACAGACGCCGTAGAGATAATGCAGGCCGTCGACATGGACTCGATAACCGACGGCGAAATAACCGTAAACGGCCCTGAGATCGACACCGTCGAAGAAGGCGGAGCCCTGCCGCTTGGAATACACATCCAACTGGCCGGACGAAAGATGAAAAGCGACTTCGAAGGCATATTCGAACGCCAGATGCACCGCTACTGCAACGAAGCTATGGGCCTTATGCACACCGGCCAGCGAGACCAGGTCTGGTGCCGCATCAGCAAGGCGGCGTTCGCAGCCGGCTTTAGACTCAAGCACATCGGGACCATACTCCACGCAAAACTGCACGACGAATACGGCGGAATCGTGGACAAAGTGGCCGTCAAGATCACAACCGACCCCGCCGAGACCGCCGCCATGGTCGAAATGGCCGGCCCCCTCTACGCCGCACGCGACGAACGAGTAGCCGGCATGACCGACGAATCGGTCGACACCTTCTACTCCTGCTCGCTGTGCCAATCGTTCGCACCGGACCACGTTTGCGTGATTACTCCCGAACGCCTGGGACTCTGCGGGGCGTACAACTGGCTTGACGGACAAGCCTCCTACGAGATCAATCCCACAGGCCCGAACCAGCCGATCGTCAAGACCAAGTGCCTCGACGAAAAGCTCGGCCAGTGGGAGTCGGTCAACAAGTTCGTATACGAACACTCAAACCGCAACATCGAGAAATTCAGCGCCTACAGCCTGATGGATTCGCCGATGACATCGTGCGGATGCTTCGAGTGCATTTTGGCGATGGTGCCCGAGGCCAACGGCGTGATGATCGTCAACCGCGAATACATGGGCGACACCCCGATCGGAATGGGCTTCTCGACACTCGCCGGCAGCGTCGGCGGAGGCATGCAGACCCCGGGCTTCCTCGGAGTCGGAAGGCTCTACCTGACCAGCAAAAAGTTCATCTACGCAGAAGGCGGGCTGCCGAGACTGGTCTGGATGCCGAAGGAACTGAAGGAAGCTATGCGGGAAAAACTCGAAGCAAGACTCGCCGAGGCGGGAATGGAAGGCTTCCTGGACAAAGTCGCCGACGAAACAGTGGCCACTACCGCCGATGAACTGGTGGAATACCTGGCCAAGGTCGAACATCCCGCGATGCAAATGGAATCATTGTTCTAGGACTCTTAACGATAGGAATAGACAAATGGCGCTTACCGGACTGGACATATACAAGAAACTGCCCAAAGAAAACTGCAAGGAATGCGGAGTTCCGACCTGCCTGGCGTTTGCGATGAAAGTCGCCGCAGGACAGGAGTCGCTGGACAAATGCCCCAAGCTGGACGAATCGGCTATGGGAGATCTCAGCGACGCCTCGGCGCCGCCGCAGCGACTGATCAAGATCGGACCGGAAGCCTGCCAGATCGAAATCGGCCAGGAAACCGTTCTCTACCGGCACGATGAAAAATTCCATCACCCCACGGCGATTGCCATGAAGGTCTCGGACACCGAAGCCGATCTCGCAGCGGTCTGCGATGCGTTCAAGGCGCTGGTGTTCCACAGGATCGGCGAAGACATCAATCCCGACATGATCGCACTGGTCAACGAATCCGGCTCGGCTGACACGTTTGCAGCGGCGGCCGGGACAATCAGCGAAACGCTAGGTGTGCCGATGGTGCTCGTCAGTTCTGATGTCGCGGCGCTGTCGGCGGCTGCTACCGGACCGCTGGCGGGAACCAAGCCGGTGCTGTTTTACAACGGACCGGCCGGCGAGGAAGGACTGGCCGACCTGGCCAAGAACGCCCAGGCTCCGCTCTGTGTCTCCGGGCCGATCGACGAAGTCGCCGCGGCGACTGAAGCGTTGGCCAAAGCCGGAGCCGCAGACATATTGATCTCTCCGGGCAATGTCGGATCCGCCGAGGCCCTTACGTTCGTGACCCAGGCTCGCAGGGCTGCGTTGAAGAAGACCTACCGCCCACTGGGCTACCCCGCCCTGCTCTGTGCGTGCGGCGAGGACAAAACAGCGGCCGCCCTGGACGCGCTGACTTACGTCTGCAAATACGCCGGCGTGCTGGTCACAGACGCCTGGGAGCCGCACCTGCTGGTCCCGATCCTGGCCGCTCGCCAGAACATCTACACCGACCCGCAAAAGCCGGTGCAGGTCGAGCCCAGAGTTTACGAAGTCGGCGACGTGACGCCCGACAGCCCCCTGCTGGTGACGACAAACTTCTCGCTGAGCTACTACTCTGTCGAATCGGAGGTCGAAGCGGCCCGCGTGCCGTGCAGAATCCTGGCGGTCGATACAGAAGGCACCAGCGTGCTGACGGCATGGGCCGCCGACAAGTTCAATCCCGAGACCATCGCCGAGGCCCTGGCAGCCGCCGGTCTGGATTCTGAGCTGTCCCATCACAAGATCATAATCCCGGGGCATGTCGCGGTTCTGTCGGCGCAACTGGCCGACGATTCGGGCTGGGAAGTGCTCGTCGGACCCAGGGAAGCCGCTGGTCTGGGACCGTATCTCAAGAACGACTGGAAGGCGGCCTGAGGCCAACATTTAGAAGATGCCAGAAAACTGCACAGTCTCGTTCCTGCCTGACGAAATCACAGTCGAGGTGCGCCCCGGTGTTACGATTCTCTCCGCAGCCGCGAAAGCCGGCGTCTTCGTAAACAGCTTGTGCGCCGGCGACGGGGTCTGCGGGCGATGCGCGGTTATCGTTCGCAAAGGCAAGGTTACCGGCGGGTCAACGGATTTCTTCTCCCACGAACAGATCCAGCAGGGCCATATCCTCGCCTGCGAAGGACGCATAGAATCCGACGCGGAAATCGAGATACCCGAGCACACGCGACTGAGCGGCACGCCGGAGTTCATAGAAGCCGACGTGCACCAACCGCCGGAGGTCCGCAAGCTCGCACACCGGAAGATGTCGCTGGCGCCGCTGGTGCGGAAGACCTACGTTGAACTGCCCGCCCCCACGCTCGACGACAATCAGTCCGACCTGCAGAGGCTCGAACACGGCCTGAAGGATCAGTACAAAACCCTGGGCTTCCAGATGGGGCTCAAAGTCACGCGGCGCCTGCCGGACATCCTGCGGCAGTCCGACTGGAAAGTCACGGCAATGACGGGGCACAGAGGTCCGCTGACCGAGATTATCGACGTTGAACCAGGCAAGACCAGCCGCAGGAACATGTGCATCGCCGCCGACATAGGGACAACGACTGTCGTCTGCCATCTCGTGGACCTCTGCGACGGGCAGACCCTCGGAAAGGCCGGCAAGTACAACTCACAGATCCAGTTCGGCGGCGACATTATCAGGCGAATCATCCACGCTTCGGAATCCGGTAATCAAGACGAGTTGCGAAAGAGCATTGTCGGCGATCTCAACGATCTGATCGGCCAACTGGTCAAGAAACACCGCCTCAGCACCAGTGACATATCGCTGATATCCGCCGCGGGCAACACCACGATGATGCACCTGCTGGCCGGACTGCCCGTAGCCAGCATCCGCAAGGAGCCGTACGTCGGCGCGGCGTACAACCTGCCGCCGTTCCGAGCGGCGGAAACCGGGCTGCAGATTCATCCGCGAGGGCTGCTCTACTGCCTGCCGTGCATCGCCGGATTCGTCGGAGCCGACACCATCGCGGGAATTCTCGCAAGCGAAATGACCCGCGACGACAACGTGCGAATGCTGATCGACATCGGGACCAACGGCGAGATCGTCGTCGGCAACAAGGACTTCCTGGTCTCGGCCAGCGCATCGGCGGGGCCGGCTTTCGAGGGCGGCGAGTGCAGTTGCGGAATGCGAGCGTCATCCGGAGCCATAGATCATATCCGCCTGCTCGACGCCGACACGATCCTGACTTACTCGACGATAAACTCCACAGATCCGCTTGGTATCTGCGGGACCGGCTACATCGACGCGATCGCCGAAATGCTGCGAGTCGGAGTGATCGACAAGACCGGGCGAATATCCGCCGACGCTTCGCCGGCGCGAGTTCGCACGCGGGGCGATCAACTCGAATATCTCCTGACCGATCCCGAAGGCAACGGCGACAATCCCGACGTGACGATAACCCAGTCCGACATCAACAATATAATGCGGGCCAAGGGCGCGATCTACGCCGCCGAGTCGGTCCTGCTGGGCGCTCTGAACATGACGTTCGACGATGTCGCCGAAGTCATGGTCGCCGGCGCCTTCGGCAACTTCCTGAACGTCGATAATTCGGTATTCATCGGGCTCCTGCCCGACATCCCGTCGGAAAAACTGCGGTTCGTCGGCAACACGTCGCTTGCCGGGGCGAAACTCGCGGCGCTGTCGGACGAATGCTACGAAGAGATATTCCGCCTCGCGGCGAACACGACTTATTTTGAACTCAGCACGGAACCGACATTCATGGACCAGTTCGTGTCGGCGTGCTTCTTCCCGCACACAAACCTGAACTTGTTCCCCACGGTAACAGCCGCCCTGGAAGGCGGATCGGAGTAGCTGTATGAAGGGTTCCATAATAGCGTTCGGCGGCAAAGGCGGCGTGGGCAAGACCACAACCGCGGCGATGGTGCTGCGGAAACTGATCGCCAGCGGCGTCAAACCGATACTCGCCGTAGACGCAGACCCCAACGCCACCCTGGCGATGACGCTCGGGATCGAAGGCGCCGAAACAATCGCCGACCTTCGCGATCGAATGGGCCAGGCCGCACAGGAACCCAGCGAAATATCCAAGACCAGACTCATGGACCAGTGGCTGGCCGAACTGCTCAGCGAACAGGTCGGATTCGATCTGATCACGATGGGCCGACCCGAAGGCCGCAAATGCTACTGCTACGTGAACGGGCTGCTGAGGCGGTACCTCAGCCTGCTGCGAAACAACTACGCGGCCGTGCTGGTCGACTGCGAAGCGGGAATGGAGTATCTCTCGCGATTGGTGATAGACGATGTAGAATCGCTGATCCTGGTCGCAGAACCCACGCCGATCGGACTTACGACTGTAGAGCGTATGAGCGAACTGGCCGACTCGCTCGACTTGAACATCAAACGACGAATACTGGCGATCAACAAGATCGGCATACCCGGCCTGGACGTACCTGACCTGTCCGAGGCCGCGGGCATTAACGGGATCGACGAAGTAGTGCACGTTCCGTTCGACACGGATCTGGCCTCTCGATGCGGACGCGGCGATCCGGTCGACGACACCGCGGGCGACGCAGCCAGCGGACCCTTGGGCAAAATCGCCGAAATGGCGCTGCCGCGAAACAACTAACAAGACAACTTACGCGAATTTAGATAGGAGTAGATTTCAATGGGTATTCCTGATGTAGCTGAAAAATGGGGCTCGGTGGTGAACACCGTTGTAATCGGCGCCACGAGCGACGAAGGCGGCTCGCGTGGCAGCACGGTAACTCTCGGCGGAGCGGCGGCGCTTCCGTTCCTGGCGTTTGAAGGCGCGGTCGGCCAGAAGCCCGCGATCGCCGTGGAAGTATGGGACGCGGACTTCGAGTCATGGCCCGCGGCGCTTAAGGATGTCTATGGCGATTCGATGAACTCGCCGGCCGAGTGGGCGAAGAAAGGCGTCGAGTTCGGAGCCGATCTGATCTGCCTGCGACTCGTCGGAGCGCATCCCGACACCGCCGACCACTCGCCCGAGCAGTGCGCCCAGACCGTAAAAGACGTGCTGGCCGCAGTCGATGTCCCGCTGATAATCTGGGGTTGCGGCGTTGACGATAAAGACAACCTGATCCTGCCGGCGGTCTCAGCCGCAGCCAAGGGCGAAAACTGCCTGATCGGAACCGCACGCGAAAACAACTATCGAACGCTCGTGGCGGTGTGTCTGGCCGACGGACACAAACTCATCGCCGAGAGCCCGCTGGACATCAACATCGCAAAACAGGTCAACATCCTCTGCTCAGACGCCGGATTCGACCTGCAGAACATCGTGATGTTCCCGACTACCGCGGCGCTTGGATACGGTGTCGAATACGTATACAGCATCCAGGAGCGAGGCCGCCTGGCCGGGCTCAGCGGCGACAAACTGCTGGCCCAACCCGTGCTCTGCGACGTGGGCTTCGAAGCATGGCGGGCCAAAGAGGCCCGCAATCCGCCGTTCGACTGCGTGACTGACGAAACGCGCAACGACTGGGGAATCATGTGGGAGGCCGCAACGGCCACTTGGCTTATGCAGTCCGGTGGCTAAGTTATCCCTATGCCACCCCCCCAACCCATCTAATACGTCCGAAAAACAATCGACCGCCTGACGCCCGCGGCAGTCTAATCGAAAGGAAACAGACAGCATGTACGTAATAGGCGAACGAATCAATGGGATGTTTACGGACGTTAAGGTCGCGATCCAGGAGCAGAATCCTGAAGTCATCAGGGACCTGGCCAAGCGCCAACTCGCGGCCGGCGCCACGGCGCTGGACGTAAACGTGGGCCCCGCGGTAAGCGACGCCACGAGCGCGATGCTCTGGCTGGTCGAGGCGATCCGCGAAGTCACCGACGCGCCGGTTGCGATCGACACCGCCAAGTGGGACGTAATGGAGGCGGTGATCCCGAAAGTGCCGGGCAAGAAGATTCTGAACTCATCTAAAGCCGACTTCGAGATCGCCTCGAAGTACGTGCAACTGGCCGCCGAAAACGGCGCGGGCCTGATCGGACTTACGATCGATGCCGACGGTGTACCGGGCAATATCGACAAGCGCATCGAACTTGGCGCCCAGCTTATCACCATCGCGATGGAAGGCGGAATAGAGATGGAGGATCTGTTCATCGATCCGATCATCCTGCCTGTCAACGTAGCCCCGAAGAACCCGGGGCACTGCATGCAGGCGATCGCCCAGCTCAAGGGTTTCGCCGACCCGGCTCCGCACTTGGTGCTGGGGCTCTCAAACGTCTCCCAGCGATGCAGCAATCGCAGCCTCATTAACCGCACGTACCTGGCGATGTGCATCTCCATGGGGCTCGATGCGGCGATCATGGATCCGCTCGACACCGAACTCATGGACACCGGCATAACCGCCGAGCTGCTCCTGGAACAGATGATCTACTGCGACTCGTATCTCCAGGCCGCCAAGCCTTAACCCAGACGGCCTGAGATCAGTGACGGCAACGGCGACAGAACCGTCGCAAAGCGCCTATAATGTAGTATGCTAAACAAGTGTCCCGGTAGTGCGACTAACAAGTCGCTGGACTCGACAGTCGTAAAGTGCTCCAAATGCGGAGCGGACGTCGAGTTGTTCAGCGACGAGCCCAAGCGGCGGTGCCATTGCGGCAATACCGTTCGCCGCGAGGCCGCTCCGCGCTGCGCTGACTGGTGCCCGGCCGCGGCCCAATGCCTGGGCCTGGCCGCCGACGCGCGATCGTTCGAGGAACGTCGCGCTGAAATCAGATCCAATCCGGAAGCCTCAGAATGCATCGCTCGGATCGCCGACCTCATCGAGAAGAAAAAAAAGCGTGGATAAACCCTCCGAACACATCCCACCTCGCCAGGAGCATTACCGCATCGCCGCGGAAAAAGCCGTCGAAACGCTCGAGGACCAGTCACGCGAACAACTGATCGCCCTGGGCGCCGAACCCGATGGCGACAACTGGACGCTCAAGGTGCTCGGCAAAACGCTGACGGCGGATCTCCAGACCGGATACGTAACGACACCCGACGGCGAGAGGGTCAAAGAGACCTGGCGGATACTCGTGCTGCACTATCTGTCGATCCGGTCCGAGCCGTCATTCGGAGCCCACAAACTCATCTTCGCTCAGATTCCCGGAGCCATGACGTACGACAAGGTCTACCAGGGACGCGTTATCGGCAGGCTCTGTCACACCGCCGGTCGAGACGCCGAGACGCTGACCTCGTCAGCGGCCGCGCTGGACGCACGCCAAGCCGCCGGCGGCGACAAGGCGTTCGAATTCCCGGTCTTCCCGAAGCTCAGCCTCAAACTGATATGGTACGCCGCCGACGACGAGTTCCCATCTTCAGCGACAATTCTCCTGCCGGAAAACATCCACCCGGCATTGAGCATAGAAGACATCGTAGTACTCTCAGAGCAACTAGTGGCCAGTCTAGGCGGCAAAGACCTCTGCTGATTCCGCGTCGGTACTGAGCCGCGGCGTGCCGCCGCGGTGTCGTTCTTCTTCGAACGAGCAGTGGTCTTCACCCTGACGGGGGTGTTTGTGCGCGTGCGCGCCACACCGGCGCCGCGGCGACACGCCGCGGCTCGGTCCCGTCGCGACAATGACATGATGTACTAAGCGTCGTCCTCGAGATCGTCATCCATCAGCGCTTCTTCTACGATCATGCCTCTCGGGCCACCGTGTCTGCCGGTTGACCAGTCTCTTGGCGGCGACAGTTCGGTCAGTTCGTCGAGGCGTCCGAGCTTGTCCATGCGTGCTACGATCTTCGCCCAGGCGCAGTCCAGATCGGCGTTAACTTCGCACTTTCCGTCCTGGGTGCCGCCGCAGGGTCCGTTCATCAGAGACTTGGAGCATCGCGCGATCGGGCATATTCCGCCGGTCTCTTCGAGCATGCAGTTTCCGCAGGCGGCGCACCGTTCGGCCCACTCGCCGGATCGGATATTCGCGGCCAGACAGTTGGTGTCCATCGCCGGAAGCGTGATGCAATCGTCGAGAACTTCGGTCATATAGTTCACGCCGACCCCGCAGGCCATCGACAGCAGCGCGTCGGCGTCTGCGGCCTGGGCGCGAATGGTCTCTACGTATTCGGCGTCGCACTGGCGGGTGATCGTGACTTCCGTGAAGGTGCGGTTTCCGCCTTCGAGGTTGTCCTTGAGCCGGAGTTGCTCTGCAAGGACCGCCACTGAGCGTTCGCCGCCGGTAAGGCAGACGGTCACGCACCCGCCGCATCCGACGACCAGGACCTTCTTGAAAGGCTTGATCATCGCATAAATGTCATCGATAGGTTTGCGTTCGGCAATAATCATGGAAGCATCTCCGTTGTTTTCATCCGCGCCTTACGGGCGTTGGCCCGAGGCCCTTGATGCGGTCTGTCATTTCTGTAGCAACTTCGGCGAATCGCGCGCCCATGGCCGCCGACAACTGGAACATCTCCAGCCGCTCGGGCTCGATTCCGATTTCCGCCAGGAGCCTCTTGGCTTCCGGCACGCGTCTTTTTGCGTGTGTGTTCCCGAGTATGAAGTGGCAGTCGCCGTCGAGGCAGCCTACGACATAAACGCCGTCGGCCCCAGACGTGAACGCCTTGAGCATCATCGGAATGTCAATCCTGCCGCTGCACGGGAGGCGGACTATTCTTATGTTCGGCGGATACTGCATGCGCGACGCGCCGGCGGTGTCGGCGGCGGTGTACGCACAGTAATGGCAGCAGAACGCGACGATCTTTGGTTCAAAGTCGTCGGCGCCTTGGGCCTCGGCGGCTGGTTGATCGGCGGCCTGGGTCATTTCGCGGTCTCCTGAGTCGCCGAGCAGCCTTCGGTCACGAAGAGACCGTCGACGGCCGCGGATATCTGCTCGTCTGTGAAGTATTGCAGCTTGATCGCCCCGCCGGGACATTGCGCCGCACACGAACCGCAGCCCTGGCAGGCCGTCGGCTCAATGTTCGCCACGTCGTCCTGCATCTGCGGAACGCCATACGGACACGCACGCACGCAGGTAAGGCACGCGGCGCACCGATCGGCGTCGACCTGGGCGACAGCTCCGCCGGCGGTAAGCACATCCCGCGACAGGATCGCGGCCGCTCGGCCCGAGGCGGCCAGCGCCTGGACGATGCTTTCGGGAATGAATTTAGGCCCGTGGGCCAGCCCGGCCAGGAACACGCCCTCGCAGGCGAAATCCACGGGGCGAAGTTTTACGTGTGCTTCGAGGTAGAATCCGTCCAGCGTCATCGGAACGCGGAGCGTCTTGGCCAGATCCTTGTGACTCTCCGGGGTTACAACGGCGGCCGACAGAGCAACAAGATCGGTCTCGAAAGTCAACTCTTCGTTTACGTTCAGGTCGATCAGCTTGACGGTGCCGTCGGGAAGAATCTCGGGCTTGTTGTCGTCGTCGTAACGCACGAACGCCACGCCTTGTCTACGGGCCTCGAGGTAGTGCTTTTCCATCGTCCCGAACGTTCGGACATCTTTGTACGCCACTACAACGCGGCTGGCCGGATTGACCTGCTTGATCTCGAGTGCGTTCTTGACCGCCTCGGCGCAGCATATGCGGCTACAGTATTCACGCTCTTCGTTGCGGCATCCGACGCACTGGATCATGACAACGGAATTCAGCGATCCGCCCTGGCCCTGGCCGAGGCGTCGCTCGAGTTCGCGCTGGGTGACGACTTTCGGACACGATCCGCATCCGTATTCGGTGGGCTGATACATTTCGGCGCCGGCGGCGACGATAGTAACGCCGTGTTGAACGGTCTTGCGGGCCCCGTCCGCCGATGCGATGATCGACTCGAAGGCTCCGACCGATCCGTCATTCTTGACCACGGTGCTGTTTAAGTGCACGGTTATGAGCTGATCGTCACGCATGCGTTTAGTCAGCCTGACCATGAGTTCCGGCACATTCAGATCGTCGAGCGTATTACGAACGTGCTGCATCTGTCCGCCGAGTGTGTCGGACTTCTCGACCAGGTGCACCCTGAAACCCTGTCCGGCGAGGTTGCCGGCGGCGACCATTCCGGCCAGTCCGCCGCCAACGATCAGCGCCGAATGTTCAACGCCCTGGGTGTGCTCGACCAGCGGAGCGAGTTTGCGGGCCTTGCCGATCGCGGAGGCCATCAGGTCGCGCGCCTTGTCGAGCGCTTCTGCCGGCTGGGACCCGTGAACCCACGAACACTGGTCGCGGATATTGGCCATCTCGAACAGGTATTTGTTCAGCCCGACTTCCATCAGGGCCTGCTGGAAAATGTTGGCGTGCGTTCGGTACGTGCACGACGCGACAACGATTCGATTGAGTTTCTCCCGCTGGATCACCTCGCGAATCGCGGCCAGTCCGTCAGGGGCGCAGGTGTACAGGTTCGACGCGGCGAAGACTACGTCGGGCATCTCTCTGGCGACTTCGACCAGATCGTCGACGTCTACAACGCCTGCGATATTGTTTCCGCAATGGCAAACGAACACGCCTATTCGCGGGTCCTCGCTGGCCACGTCCCGCTCGGGCGGATACTCCATCGTCGCCACGCAGTCGAATCGCGCCTCGCTTAGATCGCGTGCGACGGTAGCGGCCGCGGCGGATGCTTCAGTCACCGAATCGGGAATATCCTTCGGCCCCGCAGCGGTTCCACAGACCGCGATTCCGCGTCTGGTGGTGGCTACAGGATTGCCCGATCCGCCGACGATGAATCCGTATTCGTCAAGCTCCACGCCGAGTATGCCGGCGATTTCCTTCGCGTCAGAGTGGCATTCCAGACCCGTCGACAGGACAACCATGTCGAACTCTTCTGCGATGTTCTTACCGTCCGGGCCGGCGTATTCGAGCTTCAAGTCGCCGGTGTCGAAGTTGTTGCGGACCGCGCTGACCATAGAGCGAACGTATCGCACGCCGAGCGACTGTGCGCGATTATAGTAGGCTTCGTAGCCCTTGCCGTGCGCCCGCATGTCGATCATGAAGACCGATATTTCGGCGCCCTCGGCGTGCTCCATGGCGATCATCGCCGCTTTCGTGGCGTACATGCAGCATACGCCGCTGCAGTATTCGTTTCCGTCGTCAGTCACGTCGCGCGATCCGACGCACTGGATGAACGCGATACGATGGGCTTCTTTGCCGTCGCCGGGTCTCAGCACCTGGCCGCCGGTCGGGCCCGAGGCGCTCAGCAATCGCTCGAACTGCAGCGAGGTGACTACATTGGGATATCGGCCGTAACCGTACTCGCCGCGTCGGTGCGCGTCGTACATCTTGTGTCCCGAAGCTACGACCACCCCGCCGATATCGATCGTCTGCTCAGTCACGGTCTGGTCGAAATCGATCGCCCCGGCCTCACACGCCCGCTCGCACATGCGACAGTCGCTGCACAGCCCGCATTGCAGGCATCGTTCGGCTTCGGCCAGCGCCGATTCCTCGCTCATCGGCAGATCGACTTCGTCGAATCCGGCCAGGCGTTCTTCCACCGACAGCGAGGGGTGTTTTTCCCGGCCGCGACGGAAGCTCGAAGGCCTCAGACTCGCGCAGTTGACCGCCGGGAGTTCGAGGGCTGCTTTTTCGGTTTGATTGGTCTCGACGGGTCTACCAGCGAGATAGTTGTCGATGCTGATCGCGGCTCGACGGCCCTGGGCCATCGAACGGGTCACCGTGTCGGGGCCCGTAACCGCATCGCCCGCAGCAAACACTCCGGGCTGGGAGGCCTCAAGGCTGTGTTCGTCGGCGACAGGTTTGCCCCACTTGGTCTCGACCGCATCGCCGATAGCCTCGACGTCGACCTGCTGGCCAATGGCGGTGACAATCGTGTCGGCTGGGACCTGGAATTCCGTTCCCGGCTGGGGTACGGGCCTGCGCCGGCCGGACTCGTCCGGCTCGCCAAGCTCCATCTTCACGCATTCGATGGCGATCGCCGCCCCGCTGTCATCGGTGATGACTTTCGTAGGCGCCACGAGCAGTTCGATATTCACGCCTTCGTGGCGTGCTTCTTCAATTTCGTCCGGCAGGGCCGGCATTTCCGTTTCGCTGCGTCGGTAGAGGATCGTAACGTCGGTTCCGCCGAGGCGCCGCGCGGTTCGCGCCACGTCGACAGCGACATTGCCTCCGCCAATAACGGCGACTTTGGCGCCCACCTCGACCGGCTCGCCGAGATTGACCTTTCGCAGGAAGTCCACGCCGTCCAGAACATTCGGGGCGTCCTGTCCGTCAACGCCGAGCTTGCGAACAACGTGCGCGCCGATCGCCACGAGCACCGCGTCGTATCCGTCGTCCTTGAGCGATTGGATGGTGAAGTCTCGTCCCAGCGATTGGCCGCAGCGGATATCGGCTCCCAGATCGCGAATCGCCTGGATGTCGGCCTCAAGTGCGTCAGGCGGCAGACGGAAGTCCGGAATGCCGACTCGCAGCATGCCGCCGGCGACGGGGAGCGACTCGAAGACCACGACGCTGTGTCCCTTGCGGATCAGATCGTCTGCGGCGGTCAGACCGGCGGGTCCCGCGCCGACTATCGCCACGCGCTTGCCGCTGGGATCGGCTTTTTTTCGCCCGATGCGCTCGTCGCCGAGGTCGAGTTTGGCCTGCAGTTCGGCGTCGGCGGGATTGTCTTTGCAGTATTGGACTAAGAACCGCTTGAGGGCCATTATCGAGATCGGCTCGTCGTACGCCGACCGGCCGCAACTGCATTCGCACGGGCGATGGCAGACTCGCGAGCAGATCGACGGCAGCGGGTTGGTCTCGTGCAGCATGCTGAGCGCTTCGTGATATCGCCCGGCCCGGATCAGTGCGATGTATCCCTGCGGATTGGTTCCCAGCGGGCACGACTTCATGCAGCGAGGCCGCTGGTCCCGCTCGATTACAAACGTGTTGGGGACCGCCTGGGGATAGAGGCGATGGATAACGGTGCGGCCGTTGAGGCCCTGGTTGAACTCGTTGTCGAGTATCACCGGGCAGACCTCGGCGCAGTCGCCGCAGCCGGTGCATTTGTGGTTGACGAATCGCGGTTTGACTCGCACCTTTGCGGTGAAGTTACCGGCCGAGCCATCGAGGCTGATCAAATCGGCCAGCGTGATCAGTTCGATGTTCTTGTCCTGGGCGACGCTGACGAGCTTGGGGCTCATGGTGCACATCGAGCAGTCGTTTGTCGGGAAGGTCTTGTCGAGCATGGCCATGTGCCCGCCGAGCGCCGACTCGCGGGCCAGCAGGTAGACCTTGTATCCCGCGTCGCTCATGTCCAGCGAGGCCTGGATGCCGCTCATTCCGCCGCCGACAACGAGCACGGAGCCCAGAGGTTTGCCTTGATTTTCCTGTGGAGCATTAATCATCGACAGTTCCTCACTACCGGAGCCGGGTTGGTCAGATGCCCCTTGAACCATTTTGCGGTTCCTTCAAGCCCCATCGCCAGGGCCAGCAACTCGGTGAAGTAGAACACGGGCATTGAAACGTCCTTGCCCAACTCGGCGGCGACGTCTTTCTGGAAGGCGTCGAGATTCATGTGACAAAGCGGACAGGCAGTGACTATAGCGTTGGCTCCGCGGCTCATCGCATCGTCGAAAATGCGGCCCATGAGTTTCATCGCCGCGGGTTTTCTGGTAAGCGATGCGCTTCCGCCGCAGCAGTCGGTCTTGTAGGACCAGTCAACTGTCTTGGCGCCGCAGAGCTGCATCATCTTGTCCATCAGTTGCGGGTTTTCGCGATCGTCAACGTTGGTGTAGCCGCCCGGGCGGACCAGCAGGCAGCCGTAGTAACTGGCCAGCACGAGGTCTTCAAGCGGATTGGTGATCTTCGCGCCGATTGTCGCCAGCGTCGCTTCGTTAGACAGCACGTTGAGCAGGTGGTGAACGTCAACCGATTCGGGTCGGGCGTTTTCAAAGCCCGGCTCGCAGAAGTCTTCGGGGTGCTTTTCCAGGTGCTCCTTGCTGAAAGCCATGTTGTTGTAGCACGCCGCACAGGCCACGAGCACGTCGCAGCCCTGTTTGGCTCCGAGTGCGAGATTCCGACCGGCCAAGCGGACAGACAAGCCCAGATCGATACCGCGAGCGGCCGTTGCGCCGCAGCAGTTCCAGTCTTCGAGAATCTCGGCCGGTTTGCCCACCGCTTCCAGGACAGCCAGCGTGGAGTGTCCGTATTCACTGCCGGTTCCGTCCAGCGAACAGCCCGGGAAAAATGCGAGTTTCTTGGACGCCATCATTTCTCCTCCGTCTCGCCGGTTTTCTTTTCGAACAGCCCGGCCACTGACGCCCTGTCCTGCACGCCCTTTGTAAACAGCTTCATCTTGCCGGCTTTCATCATCTTCAGACCCATCTTCCAGTCCTTCAGAAGTCCGCCGGCTTTGAATTTGTACTTGGCGGCCATCAGTCCGTCGTTAACGCGACCTTTGCGTTTGATCATCGCCAGCATTATGTCGTCGAAGAGCGGAACGTTTCCGGCCTTGTCGAGCTGGCCTCGCTCGATCGCCTCCTGGCGTATTCGCGAAAACGCACTCGGGATGTCAACGTTGTTGGGGCATCTGCCCAGGCATGTCTGGCACCCGATGCACAGCCAGGGACCGGCCGCGGCGATAAGCTGATCGGTCTTGTCCAACTGGAGCAGTCGCATCGCCTGGTGGGGCTTGATGTCCATTTCGTCGGCGACCGGGCAGCCGGAGGTGCACTTGGCGCAAGAGAAACATTGCGTATAGCACGTTTCTTCGCTGACTTTCATTTCAGGGGTGTCGCTCATGATTTACTCCGCCTGCTGGTCCGGCAACTCGGGGCGCGGAAGCAGTCCGGCTCCGCCGACAACTTCAGGTACAACCTCTTCCCACTCGATGCCCTGGATGTGAACGCCTTTGACTCCGGGAATCTCGCGGGCCTGGTTGATAAGTTCGATCGCGATCTTCTTTCCGATCTCTTTGGACTCGGCTCGGGCCTGGGCCTTCTCGTCATCCGGCATGGCCTTCTTGATAACCGGGAAACGCTTGATCATTTCATCGGGAACGCTGACGCCGGCTACGAACTTGTTCATGTACTTCAGCATGCCGGCGGCTTTGGGAACGATTATGCCCATGAGTATCGCGGTCTTGTCCTGCAGGCCGCGATCGCAAACCTGCTTCATGGTGTCTGCGAACTGCTCGATGTCGTATACGCCCTGGGTCTGGATGAAGTCGGCGCCGGCGGCGACTTTCTTGGCCAGGCGGGTTACCCGGAAACCGACGGGATCGCCCATGGGAGTCCACGCCGCGCCGATGAACAGTTTCGGCGGGATGGCGATCGGATCGCCGCCCTGCTGCAGGCCTTCGTCGCGCATAACTTTGAGAATGTTGACCAACTGGATCGAATCGATGTCGTAAACGTTCTTCGCTCCGGGATGGCCTTTCAGTCTGCCGGCCGCTCCGAACGACTGGTGATCGCCGGCGATGCAAAGGCAGTTTTTCATGCCGAGAGCCGCCGCGCCGAGTATGTCGGCCTGGATCGCGATGCGATTGCGATCCCGAGTGGTCATCTGCATCACGGGCTCTGCGCCCCGGTCCAGAGTGATCGCGGCGCTGGCGATAGACGACATTCGCACCACGGCGGTCTGGTTGTCGGTGATATTGACCGCGTCGACAGAGCCTTTGAGGATGTCGGCCTTGTCGGCAACGGCCTGGGCGTCGCAACTCATCGGCGGGCCCAACTCGCCAGTGACTGCAAAATGTCCTGCGGCGAGCATCCGTTCCAGATTCGAACCTGATTTCATTGAAAGACCTCGAATAATTCAGCCATATTGCGCGACACCGCGCCACATTCATACAAACAACACGACAACTTCACAGGAGATTGCCATGAGTTGTAATCCACACTCACCCCATGTAGATCATACCAAGTAAGATCAGCTATATCAATCGGTTTACAGCGGAGCAATTCCGCTGCAATACTATTTTATGCGTTACCTTACCGACAATTCCGACACTAGCAGGGTGGAAACGAGTTACGTAGCCCACAAACGCGGCAATAACGCCATAACTACTTAGGAGAACTGAAGATGAAGCGACATTGGATTACCGCACTGGCTGCCTGTCTTACACTGGCCGTACTGGCCGGAGCACTGCAGGCCGAGGAAGCCAAAGAACGCAAACGCCGCAAAGGCGGAGCTGAAGGCGCCAAACGCGTACGCCGCGGACCCGGCGGGCCGAGAAAGATGCCGGATATCGGACTTTCCGAAGATCAGAAAGCCAAGATCCAGGAAATCCGCAAGGCCGCGATGGCCAAGCTCAAAGACGCAAAGCCGGCGGAGAAGAAAGAGATCTTCGCGCAGATGCGCAAAGACGTCCACGCTCTGTTCACCGAAGAGCAGCTCGACAAGCTCAAAGAGATGCACAAAGGCAAAGGCAAAGGCGGACGCGGCGGACGACCCGAACTGGGCCTGACCGACGAGCAGAAAGAGAAGATGGACGCGATCCGTAAAGACACCCACGCCAAGATGAAAGACGCGAAGCCCGAAGAGCGCAAAGCGATTATGGAAGCCGCACACGCAGAGATCGAAAAAATCCTGACGCCCGAACAGCTCGAGAAGTTCAAGAAGCACCGCCAGGGCGCAAGACGCGGGCATGGCAAGATGCCCGACATCGGACTGAGCGACGATCAGAAGGCCAAGATCCAGGAGATCCGCAAGAAGGCGATGGCCGACGCCAAAGACGCAAAAGGCGAAGACAAGAAAGCCATCATCGGCAAGATGCACGAAGACATCCGGGCGCTGATGACCGAAGAGCAGCTCGATAAGCTCAAGGAAGCCCGCAAGGGCCCAAGACGTCCCGGCGGCAAGGGCAAGCCCGAAGGCAAAGGCCCCAGAGGCAAGGGCAAGCGAGGCGGCAAGAAACGCCCGGCGGCCGAATAGTCGACGAGATAACGTCGAATGCCCTCAGGCATAATATCTAAAGAACACGCCACGACGACCCCGGCGGGCTGCGAGCCGAATGCTCGACAGCCTGCCGGTGTCGTTGGGCTGTCGCATCCCGGAACGTACCAAAACGACAAGAACGTCGTGCGGTCCGGAACAAAGATAGAGTATCATACCGGCGTGGAAGACAACGACAGTCGCGACATCCAGGCGTCCCTCGCCGGCGACGAAGAGTCTTACGAGCGATTGGTGCGACGATACGAACCGCGGATCGCCAAGATGATGTGGCGGTTCAGCAGGCGCCCCGAACAGTGCGCCGAACTCGTGCAGGACGTGTTCGTGCAGGCGTATTTCAGCCTGCCGGGCTTCCGGGCCGAGGCGCCGTTTGAACACTGGCTCAAACGAATCGCAACGCGGGTCGGATATCGCTTCTGGAAGCAGCAGGGACGCGTGGACAAACCCCTGCCGCTTGGCGACATGGACCCTGCGGTTCAAACCTCTGAGGCTATGGACCCCGAACTGGCCTCGGAGATCGTCGAGACGCTGCTGGGCGAACTGAAACCGCCCCAGCGACTGGTCCTGACTCTGCAGTACTTCGAAAACTGCAGCATGAAGGAAATTGCCGAACGGATGGGCTGGAACGAAGCAATGGTGAAAATGCGGGCCTACCGAGCGAGAAAGAAACTGCGTACAATCGCTAAGCGAAGAGGCCTGATGGAGAAACTCCAATGGACGAACTGAAAGCTATCGAAAAACTCGTCGAGCGGGCGAAGCTCGAACCGGCGGACGTACCGAGCGTCGCTGACGGAATACTGGAGCGGATGCACCACAGCCCCCCTCGCCGGATAACGCCTCTTTCAGTGCTGGCGGCCGCCTCTGCAGTAGCCGCGACAATAGTGCTGGCGATGGGCCTTTACTTCTGGATGGCCTCGCCGGGGCCGTTAACTGAGATGGCCGCGCCGGATCCGTTAACTGAACTTTACACTCCCGTACAGGTGGGTGGATTATGGTAGACACCAGCAAAAAACATGACAGCGTCAACCGCCCGATCATCTCGCAGCGACGAAGGCAAACGTGGATCACCACACTGCTCGGCGCGGCGATTCTGCTCAGCGGCGTAGGCATCGGTCTGGGCTCTGCGATGACGTATCTCAGCAGTTCAAAGGAAACCGCCGCCGACAGCACGCAACAGCAGCCCGAAGACCCCAGCACGCAGTTGCAGTCTGAGGCCATGGCGAAGAGAATAACCGACTCCATGGACAAGAAGTGCAAGTTTGATGACCAGCAGAAAGCCAAGATACGGGAAATGCTGACGAGCCGTATGAAGGCAATACACGAAATCCGCTCCAACGCCATGGATGAAATCTCGGTGATACACGGCGAGATATCCGACTCCATGAAGGAACTGCTGACCGAAGAACAATTCGCACGCTGGAAGAAGCACAACGAAGAAGCACGCAAACGCTGGTCCCGCCATCATCATTCGCGAGGACGCCACAGGGGCGGCGATCGAGACGGGCGCGGAAAACACGGCGGACCCATGGGACCGGACCTCTTTAAACGCCTCGACAAGAACGGCGACAACGTGCTGGACAAAGACGAAATAAAGGGCTCGCACGAAAAGCTGCAGAAGATGCTGAAGTGGGCCGACGGTAATAAAGACGGGAAAGTGGAGCGGAAAGAATTCGAATCCAAGTTCCGCCGCAGACGCCCGTCGTCGAAAGGCTCGCAATCGCCGAGAGGTCCGATGCGAAAGCCGCACGCTCGACCGGAGACCAGGCCCGACGGTCCTCCGAAAGCAGACATGTCGATGCTGAGATTCTAGGACAATCCCGCAAACAAACACACAACGGCCCGCCTGCACCGATACGACGCAGGCGGGCCGTCTGTCAATTCT
>CAYMSH010000028.1:23694-26794 GCA_964392945.1 uncultured Planctomycetaceae bacterium
GGTGATGGAGGCGTGCAGGACGGTTGTTTAAATTCACAAGGTCCGCGAAGCCTCCCCCCGACCCTCTGCAGGCCGCGCGCATCCCGCCAGACAAGCCCCCCTCACAGACAAGCGTGACACCAAACCCCAAAAAAAAACCACACGGCCCGGCCTCCACGTATCCCCCGCGGGGGGGCCGTCTGTCAATTCTCTCGCACTGGGGCGATCACTTGCTGTAGAATCCCTCGATATCTTCGAATTGAAATTCACCTGAAGGAATCGCCATGAACGCAGCAAGATTCGTATTGATCGCAGCCCTCACATCTGTCGCACTAGCCGCCGGATGCGGCGGGCTCGACAGAAACGCCGCACCGAAGTCGACTAGCTCAGACGCTACGTTCCAAGGCGGATCGGCCAACCAGGCCGCACAAGCATACGCCAGAAACGTCCAGCTTCAACTCACGGCTCTGCGCACGAGCGACGACGAAGTCACGGTAAGCAGCATGGTTGTAAACGATGGGTCGAGAACCGTAACGCTCCTGAAGGTTCGTATCACGCTGCTGGACGCAAAAGGCAAACAGATCGCCGAATGCACCGAGCTGCTGGCGGAAAATCGTTTCCTGGGCGGCCGGGCGCCGATCAGACCGGCCAGCGCAAATCAAGTCTCGTGCACGATCAAGAACAGCGACTGGACCGGCGGTAAGATAACGACGTCTGTCGTAGAGATCTCCATCAAGTAATCGCTACAACCGCTTGGCGTACAGGAAGTAAGCGCCTGCGGACTTGCCTTGTGCGTCGGCGAACCATGTCTGGAGTTTCGCCGGGCCGCTTTTGAGTTTCATCTTGAACGTAACTTCCTTGGCGCCGTCGGCGACATCTTGAGACATCTCGACTTTGCCCAGTTTGATGCGAGCCTTGCTGACTTTGAGGAATCGTTGATTGATCGGCGAATCCTCCTCTTTCGGCCAGCGGCGCAGCGTCAGTTCGTACGTTCCGTCCTGCTCGACATCCACCGCCCAGAATCCGTTTGCGATCGGTCCGCGGATAAGCTGCCTGTGGTTCCAGGTCTTCATCGAGCCGGGCCCGTGCCAGTCGTGAGCTGTAAGCAGCGTGGGGTTTTCCTTGTCCGAACCGATGACGATCGGAACAAACTCGTCGAACTTCTCCGAGACGCTGATCCACCATTTATCGTAGGCTTCTGTGAGCTTCTTAACGATAGCTGGATTCGCATCGGCCACGTCGCTCTTCTGGCCCGGGTCCTTCGACATGTCGTACAGCTCCTTGCCGTTGACCAGGCGCCAGCGATCGGTCATGACCGCGCTCTTGCGCCACTTGACAGGATTCTCGACACGCTGCGAATCGGTCACCAGCGTGCGGTCCGGCCAGTTCTTGCCGTCGCCTGTCAGCAGAGCAACGATACTGTCACCGTCGATCTTATTGGCCTTGGGCATATCCAGACCGCAGAGCTGACCCAGTGTCGGCAGCACGTCGATATGCGCCGTCAATCGCGAGATATCCTTCTTCGCTTCGATCTTGCCGTCGGGCCAGCGGATGAAGAACGGCACGCGGTGCCCGCCGTCGTATTCGCTGCCCTTGGTCCCTCGCATCCCGGCGTTGAAGCCGGCGATCTTGGCCTTGGGCTTGCCCCGTGGCTTGCGGAAACCGGCCGCGGTCCCATTGTCAGTGGTGAAGATCAGGATCGTATTGTCGGCGATTCCCAGATCATCGAGCTTCTTGACGAGCCTGCCCATGTTCTCGTCAATGTTGGTGATCATCCCGTAGAAGGCGGCGTTGGGCACGTTGGGTTTGCCTTCGTACATGTCGCTGTACTTCTTTGCCACATAGAACGGTCCGTGCGGCGCGTTTGTCGACAGGTACGTGAAGAACGGCTTGCCGGCCTTGGCGCACTTTTCGGCGAAACCCATCGCCGCATCAAACCATATATCCGTGCAGTAGCCCTTGAACTTGACGGGCTTTCCGTTATGGATGTATGTATCGTCGAAGTAGTCGTTGCCCCAGTAGTCCGGGGTCTGGCCGACACCGCCGCCGCCGTGGCTGAGCACCTCGTCGAACCCGCGATAGCGCGGGCGATACGGGTAGTTGTCGCCCAGGTGCCACTTGCCGCAGAACGAGGTGCGGTAGCCGCCGGCGCGGAAGACGTCGGCCATCGTGACCTCGTCTTTGCGCATGATCGAGCGGCCCATAATCGTGTGCCACACGCCGGTGCGATTGCAGTATCGACCCGTCATGAGCGCAGCTCGCGTAGGCGCGCACGTCGGGCCTACGTGGTAGTTCGTCAGACGCGTCGACTGGGTGTAGAGCTTGTCGAGGTTCGGAGTCTTGATCACCTTGTTGCCGTGACAGCCCAGATCGCCGTAACCCTGATCGTCAGTGATCACGAGTATCACGTTGGGCCTGGCCTTGGCGGCGTCTCTGCCGATCGATATTTTCGGAACAGCCAGCGCCGCGGCGCCCAGTCCGATAGCCTTGAGAAAACTTCTTCGAGTCTGATTGAGTTGATGCATGTCTATTTCCTCTTGCCGCCGCGTTTCTTGTTTCGCGGCTTCTTGCGAGATTTGTAGCCCAGTTCGGTCTCCAGGCCCTTGTCGCCCTGCTGGTCCATCCAGTCTTTGAGCTTCTTGTCCATGGCGTCCATTATCGGGCGGTATTTTTCGTCGCCGGACAGGTTATTCAGCTCGTGCGGATCATTAACGATATCGTACAACTCCTCGGCCGGGCGGTTCAGATATCCGCTCACTCGCTTGGCGGCGAACTTGTCGGTCTTGGCTTTCTCGACCCACGGCTTCCAGATGTTCTCCTTGTCAGAAACGATCAGGGTGTTTCGGAAAGTCGCTTCGTGGCGGAGGTTCCTGATGTACTTGTACTTCTCGTCGCGGACCGATCGGATGGGATAACCGCCGGGTGTCGCAGAGATGATCTTCGCCGTGGTGTGCACTCCGTAGACCAGGTCGTTGTGCTTGTCTGTCTTGCCCAGGAGAACCTGCAGGAAACTCTTTCCGTCGAGCCCGTCCGGGGTCTTGCCGCCGGCGGCTTCGACCAGCGTCGGCGTGACGTCGACATACTGGACCATCGCTTTGGCTACCGAGCCGGGCTTTACGCA
>CAYMSH010000029.1:0-26244 GCA_964392945.1 uncultured Planctomycetaceae bacterium
TTATGGCGGCTTACGGCGAAAACTCCCCGCTCCGAACGAGTTTCAAACAGCGGGCGAATTGTGAGTTGCAGTAATGGCCTGCCTTGCGTAGTTAACAAGCAGCGAGCAGGGCCAACTGCTCTGGGATGAACAAACCAGCCGTCGGATTGCCGAGTCTCGCCCTTGACTGAGCCGGGATCGGAGGGGATATTGTCTGTAGTCGGCCGGGGACAGTCCCCGAGCTACCGACACACGGCCGCGCGAAATCGAATTTCCTATCAGTAATGGCGACACGCCTTGGGCCAAGGGCCTGACGAATATCCAGCAATCTCAGCGATAAGGAATGCAGCCAATGGATCGCTTCACGAGCATTACCCCTGTGCTTGGAAAAAGCTCTCTGAGATTGTTCTGCATTATTATCCTAATGGCGGTGATCGCCATTGACGGCGCCAATCATTGTTCTGCTGATGTATCAAGCGACACGATCTCTCTCGTGGAGAAAGTCAAGCAGCATGGTGTCGCAGACATCGTTTTTGCTGCCGGCAAAAGAGCCCTGACCAGAGCCCATTGGTACGAAAACTTCAGCCATCATGCAGGAAACCCGGATAGGAAGTTCTATTTTGACGGTGGAAAGCTCTGTCGCTACAACATCAAGAATAAAGAGCTGAAAACATTGCTCGACGATCCGGCGGGCGGCGTTCGAGACCCGCAGATGCACTACGACGGGAAAAAGATCCTGTTTTCATACCGAAAAGGAGGCCAGTCATTTTATCATCTTTATGAAGTCAATATCGACGGTTCAGGCCTGCGGCGGATCACATCCGGACCATATGACGACTTTGAGCCCGCCTATTTGCCTGACGGCGGAATCGTATTCTGTTCAAGCCGCTGCAACCGTTTCGTGAACTGTTGGGTTACTCGGGTCGCCATTCTTTACCGTTGTGATGGAAATGGTAAGAACATGCGGGCGCTGTCGTGCAATATCGAGCAGGACAATACTCCCTGGGTTCTGCCTGACGGGCGTATTCTCTACACGCGTTGGGAGTATATTGACAGAGCACAGATACGATTTCACCACCTGTGGACCATGAATCCCGACGGGAGCAACCAGACGGTCTTTTACGGCAACATGCACCCGTTCACCGTTATGATCGACGCCAAACCCATTCCCGGCTCGGCGAAAATTGTCGCCTCTTTCTCGCCGAAACACGGCGTGGCGGAACACGCTGGTGTTGTGACGATTGTTGACCCAAGGAATGGCCCGGATGATCTAAAGTCAGCCAAGCCCATCGCACGCAAGCGTACTCGCACTAAACACTATCGCGACCCTTATCCTTTGTCCGAAGAGCTCTTTCTTGTGGCCGGTGATAACGATTTCGGAGTGCTTGACTCAAAGAACAATTACCAAACCCTCTGGACCCTTCCAAAAGCATGGCGAGACAAAGGCCTGACGGTCCACGAGCCCAGGCCGATGCGTAGAAGAAAACGCGAACCGGTGATCCCTTCGCGCATCGACACGTCGCAATCGACCGGCACGGTAATGTTGGACAATGTCTATGTGGGTCGAAATATGAAGGGCGTCGCCCGCGGCGATATTAAGAAACTGTTGGTCCTGGAAGCGTTGCCCAAGCCGGTTAATTTTCACGGCAGTTGGTGGCCGATCAGCTTCGGCGGCACGTTTACGCTGGAACGAATTCTGGGAACTGTTGATGTCGAAACCGACGGCAGCGCTAACTTCAAGTTGCCTGCGATGCGAAGCGTCTTCTTTGTCGCATTGGATAAGAACAACATGTCGGTCAAGCGAATGCAGAGCTTTATGACCGTCCAGCCGGGCGAGAAGCTTAGCTGTGTCGGGTGCCATGAAGATCGCGCTAACACGCCGGTCAGCCGTCGAGTCAGCATGGCGATGAAGCGCCAGCTGCAGACGATCCAGCCGCTGAAGAACATCCCCGATGTGTTCGATTTTCCACGCGATATTCAACCGATTCTCGATAAACATTGCGTATCCTGTCACGATTATCAAAAAACCGTAAAAGGCGGTCCGCGCGCCGGCGGGGTAATTCTCTCCGGCGATCGCACTCCAACCTATTCCATATCTTACGTTACGCTGTTTGCAAAGAACCTGGTAGTCGATGCGCGTAACGGCAATGGCAATCGCCCTCCGCGAGAGCTTGGAACTTCGGCCAGTCCGTTGATGCGATTGCTAGACGGTTCGCACCACAAGGCCAAGCTGTCGGACCGCGAGGTCGACATGATCCGTTATTGGATTGAAAGCGCCGCGGCGTATCCCGGCACTTACGCGTCGCTTGGCACGGGCAAAGTGAGCGCCAGGGCGAACAAGGCGATTCTGACGCGCCGTTGCGAATCATGCCATGCCGGGGAAACCACGGTGCAGCGTGGCGGTGGTCTTCGCGGTTTCAGTCAGGGGCATCAGCTAATCAAAGACGATCCGAGGCTTCCGTTTTCTTCAGAAATGATCGTCAATCTGACTCGCCCGGAAAACTCGATGCTCTTGCTGGCGCCGCTTGCAAAATCGGCTGGCGGATACGGAATATGCCGCCCGCTGTCGAAAGAAGAATTGGAAAAGTGGCGAAAAGGAGCGAAGCTCGTCTCGAAAGCCAGCGGCAATGAAAAGCCGATTTTTGCCGACCGAAGAGATCGGGATTATCAAGCACTCCTCGTGGAACTGAAGAAAAGAAAAAAAGGGTTCGAGACTTTCGTTAAACGATTCGATATGCCCGGATTCCGACCGAATAAGCACTACATTCGCGAGATGAAGAACTACGGTATTCTGCCGAAAGATCTACCGGCCGGAGCCCCCTTGAACCCGTACGAGATCGACCGGAAATACTGGCGATCCCATCATTACAGACCCGCTGGAAACTAATCGGATCCTGAATGTCTTATTCATTATGGTCCATGGTTTCTCGGATAAGGGCTGCCCCAATGCCCCCAGCTGGATCATGTGAGCTTACAGTCCCGATAGACATCGGGGCGCTTCGGGTTTAAAGGTCTTCGTGTCCGGTGCTGTTGGCGTTGAAGTGGCCTGTTGTCGAATCGTACTTCCAACCGTCGCCGGCCGCTCCGCTTGTTGCGTCGGATTTCGACGGATCGTCTATGTATCGGTTGTCCGGGAAGAATTTCAAATACGGTCCGAAAACCCCGGCCGGGTCGATCGTGCCGTCCTGCTTGGTCCGCGAGGTGAGTTGTGCCGATATGTTGGTGGGCCAGGCTCCCCTGTGCTCTAGTTTGTAAATTTGCAGCTGGGAGCGGACCTGCTGGAGGTTTTTCATAAGATTCGACATTTTGGCGTCACTGGTGGCGTCGGCGAATTTCGGGACCACGATCGCGGCCAGGAGACCGAGGAACATAATCACCCAGAGTATTTCGACTAACGTGAAGCCTTTTCTGTTTGCACACATCACACCACCTCCAAACAGAGGTCGAGGACCGAACCGCTGCTATATGAGTCTAGGAAACATATCGGTGTGCCGCAAATCCAACTGGCGTAATAACCCGATTATTCCGCGAATTTCGCCGGCGGTGCGCTCCTGTCGGCTTTCTCGTATTTCTTGACGATAGCGGTAAGTGCTTTGACCTTCTCCGGATGCTTGGCGTAGATGTTTGTGGTCTCGCCCGGGTCGTCGTCGAGATTGTAAAGCTGTCCCGGCGTGTCGACTTTTCGCTTCAATGAGTATCCGCCGGAAATGTTGCTCAGGATCAGTTTCCACGGTCCCTGGCGAACGGACTTGAACGCATCCCACGGGATCATGATCGTGGCCTCACGCAGCGGTTTGGACAGCTTCTTGCCTTCAAGCACCGGCAGGATGCTGTAGCTGTCTTCAGCCGAGTTGCTCGGCAGGTCTACTTTCAGGATATTTGCCACAGTGGCCATCAGGTCAACGGTGCAGACGATCTCGTCTGAGGTGGTCCCGGGTTTGACCTTGCCGGGCCATCGCACGATGAACGGCACGCGATGTCCCCCTTCGAAGATCGTCATCTTGTAGCCGAGGTATGGCCCGTTTGTCCTGTGCCCGTAGGTCACCCAGGACCGATAGGATCCTTCCTTCTTCCGGGCCAGCAGCTTGTCGGCGTCCCATTGCTTGCCCCAATCGTTCCTTGCGTATTTCTTCAGGGCGCCTTCCGGATCGCCGGGCAACGCGCCGTTGTCGGATGTGAAGAGTATCAGCGTGTTGTCCAGGCAGCCCTTGGCTTTCAGTTCGGCCACAAGCTTGCCGACAATGCTGTCCAGTTCGACGACCTTGTCGCCGTGCAGACCGGCTCCGGACTTGCCGCGGAACTCCTTAGTCGCCAGGCAGGGGCGGTGTATCGCCGAAGTCGGCATGTACAGGAAGAACGGTTTGTCGGGCGCCGTTTTGAAGTGACGATCGAGCCAGCCCTTGGCTTTGGACCAGAGAACCTGGTCGATATTCTCCGACACGTAATCGTCGGAGACCAGACCGGCTCCGGATTCGGTGTCGTAGACCGGGTGCTTCTTTTTCGTCGTGGGGGCCACGACTATCTTGTTGTTCTCGATGTAGCAGTACGGCTGCATGTTGTTCGACGAGCCTATGCCGAAGTAGTATTCGAACCCGTTGTCGTTGGGGCATTCGGTAAGCGGTTTGGTGAAGTCGACGTTCTCGCACTCTTTATCGTTCCAGGAGTTCCGGTTGAGTGTTTTGCCTTCCTTGGCGACCCAACCCCAGCCCAGGTGCCACTTGCCGACCCCGGCGGTGGCGTATCCGTTCTGCTTCAGCAGCGAGGCGACTGTCAGGCGTTTCTTGTCGATCAGCGGAGGTTCAAAATGCTTCAGCACGCCGACCTGAAGCCGCGTACGCCAGGAGTACCGGCCGGTGATCAGCCCGTATCGCGTAGGCGAGCACGAGGCTGCCGACGTGTGTGCGTCGGTGAATCGCATGCCTTCAGCGGCCAGCTTGTCGAGGTTCGGGGTGGGGACTTTCCCTTTGGGATTGTAGCAGCTCAGATCGCCGAGCCCCAGATCGTCAGCCAGGATCACCACGATGTTCGGCTTGCCGGCTGCTGCTGCGGGGTTTGTCTTCGCCGTGAGCGGCTGCTGCCGGCACTGGAGTGACAAGCCCGCTGCGGCGACGGCGGCGGCCTTCATGAATCCTCGTCTGCTTAATCGCATTTCGCACCTCAAGTTAGCGTTATGACATTCGATCGACGTACAGTTCGGCGTGCGAGCATTTGGACGACATCTCCAGCATGTACAGCACGCCTTCGGCGATCTCTCGCGGCGGGAGGAATGCTTCTGTGTCCATCTCGCGCCCGGCGGCTTTGAACAGGTCCGTGGCCATCTTGCCCGGGCAAACGTTCACGATTCGGATCCCGAATCCCTTGATCTCGAGCTTCAGCGATTCGGCGAATCCGTTGAACCCGTACTTCGATGCGCAGTAGATCGAGTGATCGGGGATCGGCTTCTTTCCGCCGGCGGAGTTCACGTTGACTATCACGCCGCGCTTGCGGTCCTTGAACATCTCGATTACGGCCCGGGTCAGCTTGATAGGGACTATCAGGTTCAGCTCGATGACCTCGTCGATCCGCTCGTCGGATACGCCTTCGAGTTTCGTTATGTCCACGACGCCGGCGTTGTTGACCAGGATATCGAGCTGCTTTTCGATGCAGAGCGACTTGACCTGTTCCAGCACGGCCCGGTCGCGCAGATCGCCGACAACATTTATGCATTCGGTCCCGCCGGCGACGATGCCGCTCTTGAGTTCTTCAAGGAGTTCGGCGCTGCGTGCGGTCAGTATCAGGTTAGCGCCCGCGGCGGCGAAGATGATCGCCATCTCCCTGCCGAGGCCCTTGGACGCGCCGGTGATCAGGATCCAGTTGTCTTTCAGTGAGCTCTGTTCGTTCATGTTCGGCGGTGTCCCTAGTTGGCGACGAATTGGAGTATTCGTGCGGCCTGGCCGGTTCGTTTTCGACCATCGATTGTTGCTGTCTTCAGCGTCATGGTGTGTTTGCCCGGCTTCAGGTCGGCGTTGAACATTACCGTTCTGGGGTAGTTCAGCCCGCCGCTGTAGCGATGGAAAAGGTCGATCTTCACCGGCTTGCCGCCGTCAATCGTAGCTTCCAGTACGCCGGCGTCGGGCCCGGCCAGCACGTATGCTCCTATCGCCTTGCCGCTGAACTCCAGCGTCAGTTCGGCCCCGGCCGCTTCGGCGCAGATCAGTTTGAGTCCGGCGAACTTCCTGCGTTTTCCGCCTTTGACCTTGCTCCAGTCCGGCACGCCGAACTTCCAGCCGCTTTTGATTCTCGCCTTTGCCGGATCGATGAATCGAGCGTTGAAGTAGCTGTTGGCGTCGATAGGCTTCTCAGGCATCTTGTGGGCGGTTTTTTTCGCCCCGGCCGCCAGCGGCTTGGCCCAAGCCTTGTTCAGCAGGTTTTCTATCATCTTGGTGCACATGGCGTTTCCGTACTTGCCTGGATGCACGCCGCCGAACTTTCCCCACGTCAGCGTTTTTGCGTTGATCTGCTGGGTCACTTCCCGCGCCAGGTCGATCGTGGAGATGCTGTAGTACTCGGCGACTTTCTTGTGGCCGGCCATCGGGATCGGGTCCTTGCCGGAGTTGAGCGTCTTGATCATGCCCTGGTTTACGAAGTACGTGATCACGATGTCCATGTTGGGGTTATACGTGCGGCAGTGGCGGATCAGGCCTTCCATTCCGCGGATGCACTCGCGGAGCTTGTGGCCTGCGTCCTGGTCGTCGTTTACGGCGAACTCGATGAAGAACAGATCGACTGGTCCTTTGCTCAGCACGTGGCTGGCCAGGCGCCCGGCGCCGGTAGTTGAGCACGTAGACGAAATACCCGCGTCAGTGAACGTGAACTTCGTTTCGGCGAATCGTTTGGTCAGCATGTCGCAGACCATGGGGCGATACCCGTTCATCTCGGTAATCGACCCGCCGATGAATGCGACGTGTCCGGTCTTGTTCTTTGTGAACTGGATGCGTGCGTTATTCATGCATCCGCGAAGATGATAATTCGCGTCACCGATTTTTACCGCATCCTCGGCCGCCAACTCCGCACCGCACGCGGCCAGGCAGATAAGTGAAACCGCCGCCAGTGACATCAATCGTTTTGTAAGCATTGTGAACTTCCTTTCGCCGCTAATCATATCCGATTCTCGTCCGAAGGAGCAATACCCCGCGGCGTGTATAAGAAGCGGGGCGGCCTGATGAATAGACCGCCCCGATACTTCCATGTTGCAGTTGTAGTTTGTGCTTATGCGCGCCTGCGACGACGCAGTACTGCAATACCGCCTATTACGAGCAAGCTGATCGAGGCCGGTTCGGGCGCCGCGGTCATGGTTAGTGCCGCCGAATCGGAGTCATAACCCAGACGAAGGGCGAATGTTTCGGCGGTAGTGGCTGATATGCCGGTGATGGTGAAAGAATCAACGCCGCTGCCGGGAAAGGCGAAACTGTCGCCTGCGCCCAGGTTTTCGGCCAGCATGCTGTCGCCGACCCAAACCTGCATGGTCGATTCGAATCCGTCCGGCAGTTCTTCGATGCTGGTGATCAGGGATCCGTCAGTCGTTGCGAAGTCATAGGTTTCGGCGATTGCCGGATCGATCCACAGTCCGTTTGGAGCCTCATCGAAGTTCTTGGTGTTTCCGGTGACTGAATCGGGCATGATAGGGTTGGACTGCAAGCCTCCGATCAGGCGGGGATCGATGCAGCGGCTGAAGTTGGTTTCGTGACTCGTGCCGTGCCAGTAGGAGAATGAAACCGTGCTGCCGTCGCTGGCGATGTCGTCAATGCGCATCACTCCCCACAAGTCCGGAGTAGTCGGCCAGTGCCTGAGTACTACGAACATGCCGTTATCCAGCCGGGAAGGATTACCGATAGGGAAGGCGTCTTTGTCAAATACTGTGATGGTGTTGCCCGAGAAGTCGGCGGCGACGGGCATGAATGCGGTGACATCAGTTACCGTTGTGATGTCCTGGACGTAACCGCCGCCTGGCAGGTCCATTCGTGCGGGATGTGTGTATGTCCACGCACGGCCGAAACTCGAGTCGGAGCCATTGCGCATGTACATCCAGTCAGCTCCGGCTGAGCTTAATCGAATCTTCAGCACGCTGCTTCCCGGTATGTCAAAATCGCCGGTCGTACTCAGGCCGTCCACGACACCGTACTTGATAGCGGCTCCGGCTGAATTCACCAGCGTGATCGCCAGGATCATTACGACACACAATCTGAAGTAATACAACGTTCTCATTACAGACCATCCTTTCTTGGTTAGGCTATATGGATACGACGCCTCGCTTTCGCCTGGCGAGAAAACCACCCGTTGGTCCCGCGCCAGACACCTTGTAGTCGCTCGACCGACTAACCTTGGTGGGTTGGTGATCGAGGATAGACCTCTTTGTTTCTTTGGCTCAGTGCAGAGAATGCTCTCTGCACCAGATTGATATAATACCACAAGACGATCTGGCAACCAAGCGCTTTATGGTTTTGGGCGGAATTAATTCTTGCTGTAAGTGTTTGATTTGATAGCTGTAATGCAATCGGATCTCGTGCCTCGGCGACAAACGCCGGGGTGTTTTCTTGTGGGCTTGCGTTGGCTGGTGTCTGTGTTCAGGCCGACGGCTTCTTCCTCCTCGGCCTGTGGAGGGGAGGGGGATATTTTGTCGGGTCCTGCGAACTTTTGGTCCGCGGCGAACGTCTAATAATTGTAGTGATCGATGTTTTCGCGGCGCGGCGGGTTTACCTTAAAAGGAGCCGATCATGAAAAAGATCTATGCTATTACGGCGGTGCTGTTAGTGGGGATTATGGGCTTGTGGTTTGTTGTCGGGGCCGGAGGGCGTTCACCCGTCATGCCTCGCAAGGAGCCCGTCGCCAGCGTCAAGGTTCCCGGGCACGGACAACTGCTCGTCTCCGGTCCGGTCTCTCACAAGAACATGGAAGTGTTCTTTCTGTATACGGCCGGGCGCAGGAGAGGCAAGGAGACCGACTACATGACACTGCAGGAGGCCTCCAAAGCCGGGCTGGTCAAGATATCCGAGCAAGCAAACGCCAGCGTGCAGCGGCTTGTTATCTCGTATTCCGGCGACAAGCCGCTGTTTATCATCGCCGGCGAACTTATCAGCGGCGGCAAGCAGGACCGTACGATGCAGCACAGCCTTGTCGTGCCGGCCAAGACCATGAACGCGCCCTTGCCTTCGTTCTGCGTTGAGCAGAGCCGATGGGGCGGCGGTAAGAATTTCAAGACCACCGGCAATATGGTGTCCAATATGTCCCAAAGCGCCCTGAACTCCTCGGGCCAGAGCGGCGTGTGGGCTTCTGTCAGGAAGTACAAGTCGGACCTCCGCAAGAACGTGTCGGCCTCGTCGGGGCGCATGCTGCGGGCCAGCAGGACAACCAGCATGAACGAGGAACTGGACGATGCAGAGGTCAAGGGGCTCCTTGGCGGATACGCCGAGGCGATGGGCAAGGTGCGCCCGAATCTCGGAAGGTCAGTGGGACTGGCATACGCCGTCGACGGCAAGATGATCGGCCTGCACGTGTTCGGTTCGAGCATCCTGTTCAATAAGCTTCGAGCCCAACTGCTGCGATCGGCGTCTGTAGACGCTGCGGCCGGCGATTTCAAGAAGAAACCCGCCTCGCTAAGCGTCAGGGACCTGGGCAATTTCATCGCTGCTGCCTGGGATGGCAAGAAGTCAGAACTCAAGCCCGGCATGGACAATGTTGTTACGCGCTATCTGGCGAAGAAGACCTTCACCAGCGAACTTCGCTACAAAGGATCGCTCGTTCATTCCCAGGTCGGGCGGATGGCGAAGATCGCCGCAATGCCCAACGGCGGAACGCAGAACATCATTAACCTGCGGAATGGCGGTACTTTCAGGCCTCGGAACATGCAGCCCAGGAGATAGGCCCGGCGGGTCCCGATATCCGCCTGGTCCGGGATTATGTAATCCCTTTCGCGGCGCCCGCGGCTCCGGTACAATCGCCGACGAGTTTGAAAGGGACCATCATATGAAGCATGGAATACTCATCGGGTTGATCGTTGCGCTGTCGATGACCGCGACGGCGGCGGAGAAAGTTCAACTGTGTCGCGGCAACTACCACAGCGAGGCGGCCGCCAAGGTTCAGCTGGCCAAATTCGCGGGCGGTTATTCCGATCAGGCAAGTTGGAAGAAACGCGCCGAAACCGTTCGCAAAGGGATGCTGCGCGGTATGGGGCTCGACACGCCACCGAAGAAGTGCGATCTGAAACCGATTGTCACCGGCAAGCGGACTCACAAGGGATACACCGTCGAAAACGTAGCGATCGAGAGTCTTCCGGGCTTCTTCGTCACGGGCAACTTGTACCGTCCGATCGGAGCCAAGGCGAAAAGTTGCGCCGGGATACTCTCGCCGCACGGGCATTTCCGCGATCGCGGCGGCGACGGCGGGGGGCGCTTCCGTCCCAGCATGCAGATACGCTGCGCCACGCTGGCGAAAATGGGCGCGGTTGTGCTCTCGATGGACATGGTCGGCTGGGGCGAGGCCACGCAGTATCCGCACAGAGGCGCCAAAACGCTGACGCTGCAGACCTGGAACGGGATCCGCGCGATTGATTTCCTCGAAACGCTGAAGGAGGTCGATCCCAAGCGCATCGGGATCACCGGCGCTTCAGGCGGCGGGACGCAGACGTTCGTGCTGACGGCCATCGACGATCGCGTTGCGGTTTCCGTGCCGTGCGTGATGGTCTCGGCGCACTTCTTCGGCGGCTGCTCGTGCGAGAGCGGAATGCCGATCCACAAGTCGGCGACCCACGAGACCAACAACGCCGACATTGCCGCGCTGGCCGCGCCACGCCCTCAACTGCTGATCTCCAACGGCAAGGACTGGACCAGGAACAATCCCAAAGTCGAGTTCCCGTACATCAAGAATGTATACAAACTATGCGGCGCCGAATCGAAGATCGCCAACCTGCACCTTGCCAAAGAAGGGCACGACTACGGCCCGTCGAAACGCAGCGGAGCCTACAAGTTCTTCGCCAAGCATCTGAAGCTAAAACCACCCGGCGACGAAGCGACGATCAAGATCGAGGACAAGAAAGCGCTGGCAGTATTCACCGACAAGAACCCGCGCCCCAAACACGCAGTAAACGGCGCCGCGGCGGTCGAAGCACTCCTGAAATGAAGACACTATGAGCCAGCAGGAACAGTACGACAAGCTATTCGAAACGCTCGATCTGCTTTGCGAAGGCGAGGGCGATCAGATTGCTCTTATGGCGACGATTGTCTGCGAACTGCATAGCGCGTTCGATATGTTCGATTGGGTGGGGTTCTATCGAAACATCGGCGATGAGACGCTGAAGATCGGTCCGTACCAGGGGGCCCACGGTTGTTTGACTATAGATTTCGCCCGGGGAATATGCGGGCGATGCGCTCGCGAGAAGACGGTTCAGAACATACCGGACGTTGAGGCCGAGACCGATCACATCGCATGCTCGGCGACTACGAGATCCGAAATCGTGCTTCCGATCCTCGACGCCGACGGCGAACTCGTCGCCGTGCTCGACATTGATTCGAACACGCCGTCGGCCTTCGACCAGGTCGACGAGTCGAATCTGAGTCGGATCGGCGAGTATTTCCGAAACTCACTTGCCTGATGTCTGTAGTCCGCTCTCGGCGTAGGAGCAGGCGGCGTGGAGGAACGCTCCGGTTCCCCATGTGAACGTTCCGGCTTTTCGGGCGACATAACCGGATTTCCCGCTGGGGCCCGTGCCGGCGGATACGCCGATTACACGCCCGCGAGCGTCTATCTGCTTAGACAGGCCCGCCCAGGCGCGGCGCATCGTCTGGCTGTAATCGGCGTCGATGAACTTTCGGGTTCTGCACTCGGCCAGCGCGAACAGGAACATCGCCGACGCCGACGTTTCGAGGTACGTGTCCGGTTGATCGAGCACCGTTCGCCACAGGCCCGATCGCCTGTCCTGCAGCTTCACTATGCTCGCCAGTTGTTTTTCGAACGCTGCGATGAGTCTCTTGCGGGCCGGTGTGCCGGACTTTTCGTGCTTGAGCACTTCGACGTAAGACATGACGACCCACCCGTTGCCGCGAGCCCAGTACGACGGCGTGCGTTTGCCGCTTTTCTCGTCCCACATATGATAGAAGATGCCGGTTTCGGCGTCCTGCAGATGCCTGGCGAAGATTTCCATTTGCCTGACCGACTCGGCCTGCAGTTTCGGCTCGCCCTTGATCCTCGCGGCGTGGGAAAACACCGGGCAGCACATGTCCAGCGTATCGACCCAGAGCTGGGGCTTGCCGTTGAAATGGCTCAGTCCGCCGTCTTTGGTGCGTTCGGCCCGGTTCAGCATGAACGCGTTGATCTCGTCGGCCAGGGCCAGGTGGCGTTTGTCCTTCGTGACTTGGTAAAGCATGAGCATCGCGTGCCCCGGGCCCCAGTGGCCGCAATACCCGCGTCTGGCGAGCGTCGATGCGATCCCTTTGGCGTGCCAGTAGTCGGCGAAGTCGCGAACGAACTTCAGGTACCGCGGATCCTTTGTCAAATGATAGGCTCGCATCATTCCGCTGAGCATCACGCCTTCGCCCCAGTTGAACGCCGGCGGTTTGGGGAAGTCACGCAAGACCGCGTCGGCTACTGTCTTGGCCATCGTCTTCGGGTCGGCGGGTTTGGGAAGCGTCGGTTTTGTCACCGCCTGGCCCTGGGGCGTTACGATAAGCCGCACCTCGGCGCCGGGCTTCAGCGTCAGTTCGACGCCGGCCTGCAACTGCTTGCCGGTCAGAACCGACTCGCCGCCGTCGGTCACGTTGCGAACGGCGTAACGCTGCTCGGCTTCCGTGGTGAACCACTGGCAGAACTGGTTCAGTCGCGGATAGTCCATCGGAAGGTGCAGATTGACCTTGTGTCGCTGTTTGTCGAACAGCAGGCGTCCGGTCCATTTCTCCTCGGCACGTATGGTGACATAGAGCGTGTTGGCGGCCTGGACGGCTCCGAACCGAACGTCCTTCCGCCAGTTTCGAACGGTAAGTCCGCGGGTTTTCCACAGTGCGTACATCAGCGAGGTCCGCGCGTTGTTCCCGTCTCCGTGCCAGCCTTCGATCACGCCGTCGGGCTTCTGCTTGGCCCACATCCCGGCGATAGTCGTGTCGATCCAGTCGCCGACAGAAGCGATCGGCTCGCGATTATGAAGATTGATCGCGCTTTCGACGGTGTCGGCGTATTCGTCGGCGCTGCCCCAACTGTGGGTCGAGTAGTGCTGCTTCAGGTTGATCAAGGGCTTGCGAACCGCGGCGAGGTATTCCGGGGTTTTGTCGACCATGTAGACGGTGTATACACCGTTGTACGTGTAGCCCCACGTGTCGCAGATGCCGCGGTGCTTTCCAGTCTTGGGGTCAACTGACGCGTAGATCATTCCATGCTCGTTGCGCCCGATCTCCAGGAGCCTGTCGAACATCGCGTGGATAGGTTTTCGGTAGGCGGCGCGTTTTTTCGGCGCTGCGGCGCTTACGGTTACGTACAGCTCGGCCAGCCCGGAGAAGACCTCTCCGCCGTGTGCTATCAGGCGTACGGCGGTCTTGCCTCGCAGTGGATCGTGGCCGTCCAGCAGGTAGTAGTCGCCCAGGCGGATCGCATATTCGAGATACTTCTTGTCGCCAGTCATCCAGTAGGCCCGCGAGAGGGCCTGGAGCATTTCACCGTTTACTTCCGGGTCAGTCGACGGAATCATTCCGCGGGGCGTCTTGACCGGCGCTCGGGCCCAGATGTCGTCTACGATTCCCAGCATCCGCTCGGACCAGGGGCTCGGACCCAGCCATTCGGTGACCGCCAGCAGGCCGTCCTTTACGTACTCCGAACCGCCGAAAATGATCGATTGCAGGTTCGGCTCAGTCGCCGCGAAGGCCTGCTTGGAAAACGACCAGGTGTCGGGCAGTCGCCCGATGCGGCTGGTCAGCCTGGTCTCGGTGCGGAGCATGTCGAGCATTCGACCGTGGAACATCTTGCGGTCGGTCATCGCCGCGGTCAGGACCATGAACGGGTAATTGTCGGCCGCCGAATCCTTGGCGTTCCAGATGTCGCGGTGCCGAGTGAGATTCCGCGGGATCAGCCCGGTCTTCTCGTCGGCGTGCTTGAGCCAGCCGTCAACGAAACGCCGGCAGCGGAAGAACGCTTCATTTGCTTGCCGCGCGTGCAGTTCGGCATCGGTGAATGCTGCTTCCTGCGCCGGATCGTTCATCAGTTTCGCAGGCGGCTGGGCGGGGCGGTCCCAGAAAGATCGCATATCGGGGAATGCTTCGGTCCGGGTGCGGCGCTGCGGTTTGGCTTGTACTGACGGCGCCTTGACGGTGATCTTGCAGACAGGCGTTTTGGGCGCCGGGCCCGTTGTTCTCAGCCGGACCGCCGCGATGAAACCCGCCTTACCGGAATCCTGCTTGAGCGTGATTTCATACCGCTTCAGGGCGCCGGGGCTCTTGACTGTCGGGACGGTCAACCACTTGAAGCCGTCGTAACCGCTGCTGGTGAGGCGGACTTGCCGCCCGTTTACGATTGCAACGCCGCTGCGCGTATCGTTCTTGCAGCCCCAAAGCAGTTCGAGCACGTGAGATGCGTCGGGTTTGATATCGATCGCCAGGCCGATGTCTCCGTGGCCGAGCCAGAGGTACGGCGTGTCGGCGTGCCGGAAGGAAGCCTTTTCGAATCGCACCGAGGCGATGACCCGACCATCGGCCGCACGGCAGAGATTCGGTCCGATCGCGGCGCAAACCAGCAGCGCCGCGGCAAGGCGTTGTGTTATTCTCATTGGCCTGCTTCCCGCTATTTGAGTTCCTTGATCTTGATGTCCTTGAACATGACCTTCATCGGCGGTCCGCGGTGCAGTTGGAATGCGATTACACCCTTGAGCGGGATCGACGCCTTCTTCTCGGTGTAGCTTATGGTTTGCTGACCATTGATCCATTGCGTGATTCCCGGGCCCTTACAGACGATGCGGTAATCGTTCCAGTCGCCTTTCTTGATGAACTTGGAGACGACCGCCGGCTTGACGTCGGCGATGATCCCGCGCCGGCCTTCATCGTACAGGATGCCGGTGTATCGCTTGACTGCGATATCGGCCTGGTAGCCGGTTATGCGGAAGTCATCGTGCACGATGCTGCGGATCTGCACGCCGGAGTTGCCGTTGATCAGCTTGTAACTCAGCGTAAGTTCGAAGTCGCCGTACTCCTTTTCGGTGTACAGGAAATCGTTGTGCTTGAGTACGAAGTCTTTGGTTGTCTGGCCGATAATGACTCCGTCCTGGACGCTCCAGAGCGACTTTCTGCCTTTCCAGCCTTTCAGCGTTTTACCATCGAACAGCGGGGTGAACGCTCCGGACGATGTCTTCGGCGTAGGCTTGGGCGCGGTCTTTCCGCCGGCGAGTTTCATCAAGATCTTCGTGTTCTCGATGTACTTGACGGTATGTTTCTCGCCTTTGAGTTCGAACGTAATAACGATGTCCTTGAATGTGCTCGGAGCCGGGTCGCCGAAGTACTCGTTGTACTTGTCGGCCAGGCGTATCGTCCCGGCCGCGTCCTTCATCTTCGCCACTTTGGCGGTAACGTCTGCTACTTTGTCGCCCGAGCCGTACATGACCTTGATCAGCTTGGTGTAGACGATGTCGCGGGGTTTGACCTTTATCGCATTCAGGACGCTCTTGCACGCCGCCATCGCTTCCCTGTTTACGGCTTTGTTCTGGGTGTAGGGTTCGAGTATCTTCAACGCACGTCGATCGGCTACCGAGCCGACCCCGGACAGCACCAACTTGATTTCACCGGGCTTCTTGGTCCCGGCCAGCAGCTTCCTGTATCCGGCCAGACGTTTTTCGACGTCTTGTTCGGGCATGGCGAGAAGCCTGACCGCTCCCCGCAGCGCCAGTGTGCGGTGGGTCGGGTTCTTGGCCGAGCCGAAGATATCCAGCAGGGCGTCGGCGGCCGACGGGTTGGGCCAGACGGTAAGAGCGCGGACCGCCGCGTCGTTAACCTCCGGAACCCCGGAGCCCATCGCCGACTTGACCGCGGCGAACGCCTTATCGTTTCCGATCCCGCCGAGTACTGAAATCAGCGAGCATTTTCCCGGCGTTGTCGTGGCGGACTTCAAAGCCGCCAGCACGTCGTCGGCTTGGGCTGTGGCCGGGGTGATCTTTCGCGAAACGGAAATCGCCGCCAACTGTGCTTCGCGCCTGGCGGCGGGGATATTGGTCTTTGCCATCAGTTTAAGGATCGCCGGCAAGTCCTTCGGAGCCGCGACGCGTCCCAATCCGCGGAAGGCGATGGCGCTTGCCTTGGGGTCCGCGCCGGCGGCCTGGGCCAGCAGTGCGCTTGCCGCCAGGGGGCCTTGCGATCGATGAGTATGTTCAGCAGGTGTATCTTGAGTTCGCCCTTGGCGGCGTCCATGCGTTTGACCAGCAATTCGTCTACGCCTTTGACGTCCAGCGCCCTGAGGCTCGACTGTGCGGCCTGTTTTTCCGAGCCGGTCTTGCCGCCGACAATCGTGTCGCACAGCATATTCGCACAGGCGACGTCGCCGAGCGAGCCGAGTGCTTGGATCGCCGCTGTGCGAACGGCGGGGTCGTCGTGCGAGGCGGCTTCTACGATCGCCGGGCGAGCGGCGGGGTCTTTTCGACCGGCAAGTGCGTTGATCAGCATCACCTGCGCCCCGGCCGGCAGCTTGCCCAACTCAGAGGCGAATCGCGCTGCTACGCCGGCGCCCTTGATCGTGGGGATTTTCGCGATGGCGACCGCTCGCGTGGTTTTGTCCTTACCGCCAAGGGCCGCGGCGATGCGGTTCGGGGCCTTGTCAGGCTCGGTCTCCAGCAGACCGCTGAACGCGCCGAGGCGGACCTGCTTGGGCCAGGTCTTGGCGTTCAGTTCAGTGTAGATCGCCACTGCTTCGGCGGACTTACCCTGTTTGGCCAACCCCTCGGCCGCAGCCAGCGAAGCATCGGCGATGGCCCACTGCAGATCGGCCGGCGGGGCCTTTCTGCAACCGGCAAGAGTGCTCAGGGCCTGCGGTGTTGCGATTTTTCCCAGCGATCCGATCGCGGCCGATGCGACGGCTTTGTCGGCGTCCTTCACCAAAGCGATCAGGGCTCCTACAGCCTTCTCGTCGCGTCGCACGCCGATGGAGTTGATCACGCCGACTCGCATGGCGCCTTTGAGCTTGCCCATCGCATCGCGAAACGCCGCATCGACCGATGCGTCGGCAAGAGGCTCCAGGGCGTATCGGGCCATGTGCGAGAGTTTCTCGTCGCCCAGCAGGCCGACGAGCACGGGAATCGCCTTCGAATCGCCGATTGTCGCAAGCACGCGGCAGGCGTCGTTCTTGGCTTTGAGGTCGGCGTCCGACGATTTCAGGACGGCGATGCATTTGGCTCCGCTCATCGGCTCGGCGGCGAGGGTCATTGTCGGGGCGGCTAAACATGCTATCGCCAGCAGCGTGATCGTGAGTGCGCGTTTGAACATATTTCCATCTCCTGTGGAGTTTTTAGAATTCTGATCTGAATCTTGCCTGATCGTTTACAGTCGCCACGGCGCCCGCATAGCGCGGGATCGTAGCCGGTTGGCCTCTTCGTCGTTGATGAACTCTTCCTTGACCGGATCGTACTTCAGCGTTCTCTTGAGCCACATGCAGATGTTCGCTCCGTGAACGGTGCTCATGGTGCGATGCATAACCGTTGGGTTGGCGACTGTCTGCTGGCGCGACTTTACGCAGTCAACGAAGTTTCGCATGTGGTCCAGCGATCGTCCGGTGCGGGCCACGTAGTCGCTGAGCACTTTCTTGTACTCGCCGAGCATCGACGGTTTCGACACGTCGGGGCGGGAGTATCCGTCAGCAGAACCGGCCCAGCCTTCTGTGCCCACGAATCGCTCGCCGCAGGGGCCTCGCCAGTATTTCTTGCCGCGTGAAAGTATCATCTTCACGCCGTCTGCGAATTTGACGACCATCCCGTCGCCGCTATCATTATCAACGTAGTTGAACTCCACAGGGGAAGTGTTCTCGTGGCCCAGGCCGATCTGGGCCTGTGCGAACGTGTGGGCGCCCCATTCGCCGATGCAGCTTGTGTGGAAATCGTAATGCCCGCGCCATCCGCCCATGACGTATCTCTTGTTGTAGGGCCTCCACGGGCACGGTCCCAGCCACATGTCCCAATTGATCTCATCCTTGTCCGGCTCGGGCTGGCCCGGCAGCCAGTCGTGGCGCATCTTGGCCGCATCCCACGGGGCGATTTGCGCGTAGGCGGTGTGGATCTTGCCGAGGCGCCCGGTGCGGGCCATCTCTATGGCGAACACGTGATTCGGTTCGCTGACTCGCTGCACGCCTGTCTGGTAGACGCGCCCGTATCGTTTGGCGGTCTCGACTACGGCCTGGCCTTCGGCGATGGTCATGCACGAGGGCTTTTCGGTATAGACGTCCTTGCCGGCCTTCATCGACAGGATTGACGCCATCGCGTGCCATCGATCGCCAGTGGCCGTCAGGATCGCGTCGATGTCGGGCCTTGCCGGCAGGAACTCGCGCAGGTCCTTGTACATTTTGCAGTCTTTGTTCTTGTACTGCCTGTCGACATGCTGCTTGATCCGCTGCCGCTGGACTCTCTGCAAATCGCAGATGGCGACGAACTGTACGTCGCTCTGGCCCATTATCCAGCGAAGATCGTGCATTCCGCGATTGCGGATTCCAACAGCCCCGACTACGACCCGCTCACTGGCCGGAGCCTTAGTCGGCCCGCCGAGCGCATCTGACGTGATCGCATACGGCAGGGCGATCGCCCCGACCGCGGCGCCTTTCAGGAACCGGCGCCTGCCCAGTTGTTTTCCATTGTTGTTTTTCATCGTCCTATTCCTTTCGGATGGAGTTTTTCGTTATATTCCCCATGGCGCCCGCATTGCGCGGGACCTGAAACGATTGGCCTCGGCGTCTCCGGTGAACTCGCGTTTGACCAGGTCAAACTTGAGGTTCCGTTTCAACTGTCCGCACGTGTCGGCGGCCAGGCTGATGCTCATTGAATCGCGCATTATTTCAGGATTGGCGACTGTGGGCTGACGTGACTTCATGCAGTTCAGGAAATCCCGCACATGGCTCATCGGGCGTCCTGTTCTCCCGGTATACTCGGCGAGCACTCGCTTGTATTGGGCTAACAGCTCAGGCGATGAGACATCCGGCTTTGAATAGCCGTCGGCCGCACCGGCCCAACCCTCAGAACCGTCAAATCGCTCACCACACGAGCCATGCCAGTATTTGCACGGCTTCCAGCAACTGACGCCCTTAACGCGAAACAGAACCACCTTAATGCCGTTCGAAAGGCGAGTGACCATAGTGCCGTCGGGCGAGTCGTACTCGAACTCCATATGCGTAACGTCCGACATGTCAATGCCGGCCATCACCTGGGCGATAGTGTGGGCTCCCCACATGGCCACATCCGTGGCGAAATCATAGAAATCGTACCACCCGTGATTCACGTATCTCTTGTTGTAGGGGCGCCACGGACACGGGCCGAGCCATGCGTCCCAGTCAACCTCGTCCTTCGGCGGGGTCGGTTGGGCCGGCAGCCAGTCGTGACGCGATCCGCCGCGATATCGGATATCGGCGTAAGCGGTATGAATCTTGCCGAGCTGACCGCTGCGGGCCATCTCGATGGCGAATACGTGATGGGCCTCGCTGAGTCGTTGTGTTCCGGTTTGATAAACGCGAGCGTACCTGCGCGCGGTGTCTACTACCTGTTGGCCTTCGGCGAGCGTGAAACATGACGGTTTCTCGCAGTAAACATCTTTCCCCGCCCGCATCGCGATTATGGACGCCGGTGCGTGCCAGCGGTCACCCGTGGCGATCACCACGCCATCGATATCCGCTCGGGCCAGGAACTTGTGGATATCCCTGTAGGCGACACAATCCTTGGTCTTATACTTGTCGTTTATCAGGGCTTTGGCATATTCGCGGCGAGTTTTCCGCACGTCGCATACCGCGGCGAACTGCACGTCCTTCTCGCCAATCATCCAGTTGAGATCGTGGTTTCCGCGACCCCCAATGCCGATCGAGCCCATTACGATTCGATCGCTGGCGGGCGGTTTGCCCGATGCGCCGAGCGCATCGGATGTTATCGCGTACGGCAGGGCGATCGCCCCGGCCGCGGCGCCTTTCAGGAAGCCTCGACGCGTGACGTTGTTCTTGTTCGATTTGTTCATGATTTGCTCCTCGGCGTTATTTGGCCGACAGGTCTCCGCAGACCAGTTCCTTGTCGTTTCGTGCGTAGATGCGGCGATTTGCAAACGCCGGATGCGACCAGCAGACTCTTCTGCCGACGGTGCGGTCTGTCGGTTCGAGCAGTTTGGCTCGGGAGATCTGCTTGCAGCCGCTGGGCGACAGTTCGGCGATTATCACTTCACCCTGTTCGTTGAATATCCAGGTGATCTTGTCGTTTTGGACCATGTGGGCGGTTCCCCATTTCTCTTTCTTCGGCGTGATCGTCAGGTCCTCCCATACGCGCGCCCCGGTAGCTGTCTTGATGCATCGCATCTCGCCGCGCGAGTCGAAACCGTAGATATGCCCGCCGAAGACCACTGGGGTGCTGTGAACGCACTGCAGCGATTTGGTCCTGCCGTACGCCACGCCGCGTGATCTCCAGACTTTCTTTGCCTTCAGCCCGTCAGGTGAGAGTTTCACCAGCATCGAACCGTCGTAACATGCGCTCACGTACACGTTATCGCCTTCGACAATCGGCGTGATCGAGCTCATCTGCCAGCTCTTCATGATCTTGTAGGCGATTTGCCAGTGGACCTTGCCGGTCTTCGGCGCCAGGCCGACGAGCAGATTCTTCGTCCAGCAGATCAATATGTCGTTCTCGCCGCGTTTGACGATGATCGGCGCCGAGTAGCTCATGCCGTCCTTGACGGCGGCCCATCTCTTGGCGCCGGTCTTCTTGTCCAGTGCGACAATGCACGCTTCGCCGGCGCCGCCGATATGCAGGATCACCAGATCGCCGTAGATCAACGGGGCGGCCGCAAAGCCCCACATGATGCGTCTTGCTCGGTAGGTCTCCAACAGGTCCTGCTTCCAGATCACCGCTCCGGTTTTAGCGTTGAGGCAGTGGTAGTGGCCCATGGCGCCGAGCACATGAGCCAGCCCGTCGTCTATAGTGACCGACGCTCTCGGGCCGAGCGCAAAGCCGACCCGGTAGGGGCATTTATAGCTGTGGGTCCAGATGTTCTTGCCGGTCTTAGCGTCGAAGCAGTGGACCCGTTCGGATGTGCCGCCTTCGTCCCATCGATCGGTAATGTAGACCCGAGAGTCAGCGACGGTAGGTCCGCTGTAGCCGGCCCCGATCTTCGCACGCCAGAGCACCTTGACCTTCTTTTCGGGAAAAGACTTCAGCAGTCCTTTTTCACGCCAGAGTCCGTCGCGATTGGCTCCTCGCCACTGCGGCCAGTCATCGGCACAGGCCAGTTGACTGGCCATTGTGACGATCAAGAAAAGAACTGTAGTTCTGCAACGCATTGACGGTCCCTTCATGCTGTAAAACATATTCTCCGACAAGATGTTGCATGATGTCACAAAAACCCGCGAAAGTCCAGCATGGGGTCAGAGCTTCATTAACATTAACAGGTTTGTGGGGTCAGAGCGTTATTAGTTAATAAGCATTCCTAAGGGACGGCTGACATCCTTATTAACTAATAACGCTCTGACCCCATACCGTCGGTGAGTGCGCGGCGGATTTTGAGTTGGTGTTCGAGGGATTCCGGCGACAGGGGGTCTCGCTGGTGGGGGAGGTTGATTTCGATTTCGGCGGTCTTTTCGGCCATGCCCATGACCACTACGCGATCGGCGAGCATCGCCGCTTCTTCTATGCTGTGGGTTATGAACAGTATCGTCGGGCGATCCTCGGTCCATAGCTCAACGAGTTGGGACTGCAGGCTGCGGCGGGTCTGTTCGTCCAGGCCGCCGAACGGTTCGTCCATCAGCAGGACCGGAGCCCCGGAGCACAACGCTCGTGCAAGGCCCACCCGCCTTCGCATCCCGCCGGAAAGTTCGTGCGGGAAACTCCGGGCCACCTCCGGCGGCAGATGCACTCTTTCGACGGCCCGTGCGGCGCGCCGCCGCCGCTGGGATCGCCGGACACCTTCAATAGCCAGGCCAAGCGATACGTTGTTCTCCACGTTCAGCCACGGCAGCAGACCGCCTTCCTGGCTGACCAGCCCGAGGCCCTCCGGCGGACCTGCGACTGTAGAGTCGTTCAGGACGACTCTCCCTGCCGTCGGGCGGTCCAGCCCGGCCGCGATCCTCAGCAGCGTGGTCTTACCGCAGCCCGACGGACCGACAATGCAGGTTATCTGGCCGGCGAGGCACGACAGCGAAAAATCGCGGACCGCCCACAGGTCCGGGCGAGCCGGCGTACTGAAACGCCTGCTCACGCCGTCGAACTGCAGGACGCCGCTCTCTGTCGTTGTCGATTCCGGCGTGTCCATTAACAACCGCGCCATGGGCTGCCAGTGCCCGCCCCCCCCGGCCAGCAGGCGCAAGCTCCCCTCCCGCACCAGCCCGATCAGGCCGATGACCACAATCGCCGCAAACGCGTATCGGTACTCGCCAATCTCGTGCGACGCTGAGATCATGTATCCCAATCCGCTGCGGGTGCCTGGGAAGATTTCGGCGGCCACTATAACGCGCCACGATATTCCCGCTCCGATCCGCAGACCTGTGAATATCGCCGGCATTGACGCCGGCAGTATGATCTTCGTAAGCGTTTGCATGCGCGTGGCGCCGAGAACGCGGACCGTTTCAATGTGGGCCTTTCTAACGCCGCGCACTCCGGCGGCGGTGTTCATCGCGATGGGGAAGAACGCTCCGTACCAGATTACCGCCACTACGGCGAAACTCAACTGGTCAAGCGTGTTGTATCGCCAGGCTTCCGGGCCGAACATGACGCTGGCAGGCGTGGCCAGACCGAACACGATGATCGAAACCGGCAGCCAGGCGATAGGGCTTATCGCCAGGGCCACTGACATCGTCGGCGCCAGAATCTCCCTGCTGCGGCGAGACATGCCGATAAGGAATCCGACAGCTATCCCGCTAATCGCCGCCAGACCGAATCCCAGGCCCACGCGCAGGATGCTGATCCACGCTCCGGCGGCCAGCGACGTGGTGTCCAGGTCCGGCGGCGCCGCCAGCGGATCGGCCAGCACGCCGAGGACCGAGCCTATCGACGGCACAACGCTGCTGCCGGCCGACATGGCCCACCAGCCGGCCAGCAGCGCCATCGGTATCAGCGAACCGAGCAATATTTTTCTGACTAGCGTCATGTGGCGCTTCTTAGTCGGCCAGTTCTTTGGCCGCGGTCTTGCACAGCGACAGATCGCACAGCTCGGCCACTATCGCCGCGGGCTTCATGTCGGCGTATTTGCCCTTGAACGCCTTGATGTCCTGCATCATCTCGGCCCAGATCTCCATGCCTGCGAGCCACTGATCGTCGGGCGCGGAAATGTACCGAATCGACGGTACGGATTCCTGCTCGATCTCTTTGGCGACTTTCGTCCAGGTGCTCGCCAGGTCGACAGCCAGCGCCGAATCGCCGGCGATTGTTTTTGTCCCGGCGTGGATGAGTTTCAGGAACGCCTTGACCGCCTCGCCGTGCTTGTCCAGCGTATCCTGCGTCGCGCAGACACAGCAGCACGGATGGTCATGCCACTTCTCGGCCGGCGGAAGATCGCGCAGTTGGGCGATCACCTTGCCGATCTTCTTGTGCACCGAGATCGAGACAACCGGCTGGTTCATCACGAATCCGTCGATGGCCCCTTCGCTCAGCAGCGGGATGGCGTTCTTCCCGCCGCGCATGTTGACCAGCGTGACCTGCTCGCCGGCGGCGCCTTCGTAGCCGTAAGAAACGCCCTGGTCCTTCATGGCCCGTTCGAAGATCAGCTTGGCTACCGCGACCGGGGCCTTGTATCCGATCTTGAGCGGCTTGGCGTCCGGCGCCTTGACGGCCGCTACGAACGAAGCCCAGTCGCTGATCGCCGAGTCGGCTTTCATCACCAGCATGTCGCCGTCGGTCTGCAGCGGGGCGATGATCTTGAACTTCTCGCCGTTGTCGGCGAATTTCGCCACGGCCGCTACTCCGCCCAGGCCGATGTCGATCTCGCCTCGACTCATCGCCGCCGGCATCTTTGAACCGCCGCCGACTTTGACCAGCTTGAGGCGTGCGACGGTCTTGCCTTTCTCGATCAGATCGTAGATTTCGCGGTCCTTGACTGTCTTGAGCGAAACGCCGTACTTCGCCGCGAGCTTGTCGCCTTCGAGTGCGGCGATGTAGAGCGCTATCTGGTGATCGTGGCCGACGTGGCCGACAGTGAGATTCGGGACTTCCGCCTGCTCGCTCGGCGTGTCGGCCGGTCCGCATCCGCAGATCGCTATCAACGCAGCCAGCAGCAGGGTAAGGTGTGTTGTATTCATTTTGCGTCCTTTCATTCCGCGGCTCGGATTACCATGAGAACACCAGTTGGAACTGGGCGAACGTTGCGATGTCGTTTCTGCGATCGCTGTAGTAATTGCCCGGGAAGAAGACTTCGCCCAGGAGCCTGGTGCTTATGTGTTCGTTGACCTTGTACTTTATGAACGCGCGGGCCAGTTGTCCTCGCAGCCCGCCGTTGTCGGAGAAGTTCGCGGCCCCGGAGTTCGGGTGGCGATCGGCAAACAGGATGTTGTAGTCGGCTCCGAGTTGGGTCTTCTTGATCGGCTTGCCTCGCCAGCCGACACCCACTCGATGGTAGTTAGGCGCGTAGTCGATCGGCTCTTCGAGCGTCGAGACCGAATCGTTGTACAGCGGGCTCCACTGTGCGTGGCGGCCCCAGAGAATGTCGAAGGCTCCGTCGTTGTGCTTGTCTCCGCCGCGGTATTCGTAATCGAAGTGCACGCTGTTGGAGTGCGGGTCCTTGAACAGGTACTTGATGCGCCCATTGAAGGCTATCTTGCTTACCTGTTGATCGTTTTTGCGTCCCCACTGGAACGCCAACTCGCCGCGAGCCTGGACGCGCGGACAGAGCATCGTCTCGGCCCGGCCGCCGAACGTATAGAGATCGGAGTTGTTGCCGGCGGCCATCACACGCTCATCGTGCTTGTAGATGAAATAACCGTCAAGCGTGGTGTCCTTCAGCGATTTGTTGGACAGGTAGACGATCACGCCGGATTCGTCCTGCTCCGACAGGTCCCGCTGCTTGTCGTCGATCAGTCGGTGCAGCCAGGCGCTGTTTGCGTGGTTGCGGATGTAGATCACGTCGGCGGTGGTGTCGAGTTCCTTGGCGACCAGCGTGGCGCGAATTGCGTCGAAGAATGTCGTTCGCGATCCGTCGCGCGGCGTGCCGTCGGCGATGAGCCATCCGTCGCCGAGGCGAATGTTCTGCCTGCCGGCTGTGATCGTAAGCGGAAGTCCGCCGACTTTTTTGACCTTGATGTTCAGAACGTCGAACAATGCTTCGTCATGAGTGAAGTGAGACGCCATCGTGCTGGGTTTGTGCCAGTAGCGGGCCTCCCAGATGAATCGGGTGTTGATCTCGACGTTTTCCATCGGCTTGACCTTGGCCCATATTCGCGGGCGGAATCGCTGCCAGGCCCGTTCGTGGGCCGGGTTGGTCTTGTCCAGGCGGCGATTGTTTTCGTGGTATGCCCGATACCTGAAGTCAAAACCGACCTCGAGCCATTTGCACGCCTTGTGCAGTTTGGTCTTCGCATCGCAGATCATGCATACTTCGTCGGGTTTCTCGATCAGTTCGTTTTCGGCCGCCAGAGTTCCGGCGGCAAACAGGCCAATGGCCAACAAGGCCGCAAATGCGTGCGGAATCTTCATAAAAGGGGGTCCTTCACTTCGATGTTGCTGGGATTAAAGTCGCGGTTAGGCTGCGCTCACCATGAACGTCTAGACGGGATGTGTCAGCCATACTCCAGCTTGAAGATGTGCGCCGGGAAACAGGTCGAGCAGCGGCGTCCTGGGGCGCCTGCGGGCGAGATACGAACGGGATGTTGCAAATGCCTCAAGTCCACTATTTCCCAAATTCTGTCTCAACGTGAAAATAATAACAGGAGGGTGTCGGTTCGGCCAGCCTAAAATCACGGTAATCTACATCGTTTACTTTGATGAACACCACCTGTAACATGTTGCCGAACGGATGATTTATGCAGATATCGCTACGGGAATTCATTGACGAACTCTCCAGCGCCGGGCTGTTGGGCGAAGATCAGATCGCTCGCTGTCTGAGCCGGTGCGGATTCGAT
>CAYMSH010000030.1:0-9769 GCA_964392945.1 uncultured Planctomycetaceae bacterium
AAGCCCAACGACAGATGGGCCCACTGCGACTGCCCGCAACGAAGCCAACTTCGCATGTGGGTCGAGAAGGTTCTGGCCGACGAATAAACGGCGGTTGGCTATTCAGTGCGGCCCGCGTCGTACGCTTTCCTTCCTTCGACGATCGCGCGTCGATTGCGTTTCTCGATCTTCATGCGTTTTGCGTGATAGTCCAGGCGGGCTTGATCTCGCTGTCGCGGTTTGAAACCTTCCATGTCCAGACGCGGATGTTCGATCAGCATCTGGCGACCTTTTCGGATCAACTCCAATGCTTCGATGTAGCCCGGATCCTTCTTGTCTGCAAATCCGCTCAGGCAGAGGCTTTTTTCCGGGCGAGTGAAATTGACCGGCGAACCGTGTTTCATTATCAGCGCGTTCAGCGGGCGGACGGTGTAGCTGTTGACCTGAGACCAGGGATACTTCTTGGTCAATTTGCCGAGTCGGGCCAAATCCTTGTGACTCAGCGGGCATCGGCCGAACGTGTTGTCGCCGTAGTACGTCACTCGCGACGGATAGTACGGTACGTTAAGATCGATCCACGTGACGATCCTATCGAGGCTTTCGGCGTCGAGTTTGACCTTGTGCTTGCCGTGTCCGGTGCGGAGCAGATCGATCAGTCCGCTGACATTCGAGCCCCAGGAATACGGCGGGATGACCTTTACCGGTCCGGCTCCGACGGAGTTGATCAGCGGTTTGGCGGCTCCCGGGGCGACGGGTTTCCAGACCGCCGGCGAGCGGGCCATGAGGTTCGTGTACGACAGGTTGAACGCCGGTCCTTTGTCGCCGGATAGGTTGATCTTCGGCGCGGTCTTATCGTAATCGTGGCACTTTATGCAGTACTTGTCGAGCACGGGCTGGACTTCTTTCGCGTAACTGAAATTCCGCGCCGGACCGTACCAGGGCTCCAGCTTACTCGGCGGGCGTTTCATGGCGGCCGGGCGTTTGGCCGGAGGCGGGGCCGGCTTGAGGCGGTCTTCGTGGCATCCGATGCAGCCGGCCTCTTCGCCGGGCTGGAGCATAGTTCCGCTGCGCATCGAATGGATCATCATCCCGTTTTCGTCGAGCAGTTGGAAGTAGACGAACTTGCCTGACGGCACGCGGAAATACGCCGATCCGTCTGGCTCTACCGGCGCCCGGCCGAGGATCCTTTTATTGTTGTAATGGTGCCAGTTTGTCGCCGTGGGATGATGGCTGTCGCCGCTGGCGGCGGGAGTCCAGTCGCCGATCCCGTATTTCGGGAACACCAGTTTCGGCGGCGCTTCGACCACGCGGAGATACTTCACGCTCCCGCGTTTGACCCGATCCATGGCCTGGCCGATATACACATCCTGAACGTAGAACGTGCCTTCGGACTTTCGCAGGTCGACTTTCGATGCGATGACCGGCGGGCGCTTGCGGGACGCGATCAGGATCGGGTCGAAGCAGCCCGGGGCTTCGGCGTGCAGGAGGATTTCGTTTCCGAACACGTCGATCAGGAACAGGCCCATCTGCTTGCCCCGCGGAGCCTGTCGCGAGCAGAGCATGAACTGCTCGGACAGCGGATACGGATCGGCGTATTTGACTCGCACGCCGCGGAAGCTGTCGTAACCACCGCCGATCCGCTCCTCGACGGTCCAGCGACTCATGAACGGCCCGATGTTCGCCGGCCAGCTTCTTATGATGGGTTTGGTCCCGTCGAGCCCGAGCGTTCTGTCGCCGACAACGATTGCGCCCCACGCCAGTTCGTGCACCGCGGTGAAAACGCCGGTGAACTTCGAAGAGCCCGGAATGATGCGTCCGTCAGTGATCGCGCCGGGCTGCCACGAGTACCCGCCGTAATACAGCGCGTGGTTCGTGCCGTCGGGATTCACGGTCCAGAGTCCGTACGCCGAGGCGAAGTGTTTGTCTACGTATTCCCATCGCGTGTAGAGGATCCGCCCGTCCGGGGTCAGGCTGGCTCGCCCCTCGAACTGCGTGTTATGCCCGATCTGGCGGATGTTGGCGCCGTCTGAGTCCATGACAAACAAATTGGTCATCAGGTGACGCTGGCAGGGGATGTATTTCGGTTCGCGGGTCGATGCGAACGCAACTCGCCCGCTTGGCAGGTAGATCGGCTGGATGTCCGAAACTCGCGGCGCAAAGGTCAGTTGCCTCGGCTTGCCGGCCGCCGACAGGTCCATTTCGTACAGGTGGTAGTCGTCGCGTATGTCCTTGCGCATCGAAAACAGCAGCTTGTCGGCGTCGAAATCAAGCTCCGGATCGCGGATCACTCCAGTTTTCGATTCGAGAATCGTTTCTATCTTACCGCTGGCCAGATCCAGGACCTTCATCGCCGCTCCTGGGCGGAAGTATCGCGTGTTGACCTCGCCGGTCTGGCACATCGTCGCTTCGGTGCCGTGATTGTTTGCGTACTGTTTTCTCGCGACGAAGAGTATCCGTCCGGCGCCGAGCAGTGGGTTGGCCAGCAGGGCGCGCCACTGGAGTTCGCCAAGTGCGGCCGCGTCGCCAAGCTTGAGTTGATCGATGGCGCTGAGGAAGGCTCCGCCTTGCCGGTAGCGATCCCCGAATGTCGAGACCAGATGCGTTACCGCCGCCTTCAGCGACTCAGGCGAATTGGCTTTCGGCGCCTCTGCACCCAAGGCGGATCGGCAGAGTCCCGTCAGCGCAACAGCGATTAGAATGATCCTGAATCTGTGATCTGTCATAATTGCCGATCCTTTGTTCAATCCCGGATTATACCGCAGCACGCCGACAGATGAAAACGCCGGCTAAGTCCTTTTGCGTTGGCGTGAATGGAATCGGCCGCTACAATGCTCCTGGACGCGGGAGAAAACACATGGCCAAGACCGAAAGTAAAACAGACCACCATCAGAAGACGCAGACCGTTTGTCTGGTTATTCTGGCCACGATCGCCATAGCCATAGCGCTTCACTGGCTTGAGCCTGTTCTTGTTCCGTTTGTGCTGGCGCTGTTTATCACGCTCGGTATGTCGCTGTTGATTGACCTGCAGATGCGGTATCTGCGTATGCCGCGACTGTTGGCGATGCTGACTACGATTATCGTGGGGTTGTTGGTCCTGGCGGTCTTCGGGTTCCTGGTTTCCAAGGCTATGGTGCAGTTGACCGATAACGCGGGGACTTACGAACAGCAGATAACGATCATGCTTGACGATCTGGCCAAGGCCGTGCCGCTGGATTCGATAGGTTTCGAGCCCGACGGCGAGGGGTCGCTGCTGTCGAAGGTTCCCGTGAAATCTATACGGGACGCGCTGCTGGCCACGAGTGCGGCTGTTATGGGCATCATCTCGCGAGGGATGCTGGTGCTGATATTCGTAATATTCCTCCTTAGCGGGCAAGTCGTCTCCAAACGCCCGGTGGGCGGAATGCTCGGCGAGGCCGAGGCCGGAATAAAAGTATACATCGTCACCAAGATACTCGTCTCGATGATCACCGGCCTCGCGGTGGGATTGTCGCTTACCCTGTTGGGTGTCGAGATGGCGTTGATGTTCGGTCTGTTTGCGTTCCTGCTGAACTTCATCCCCTCCATCGGATCGGTTATCTCGACGCTGCTTCCGCTTCCTGTCGTGCTGGTCAGTCCGGAAATAACGCCGGTTACCGGCGTGCTGGCGATTGCGATACCCGGCGCGATTCAGTTCGCCATAGGCAATGTCGTCGAGCCGAAGATCATGGGGCGCTCGCTGGACCTGCACCCGATCGTGATACTCATGGCGTTGATATTCTGGGGCATGCTCTGGGGAATCGTGGGAATGCTGCTGGCGACGCCCATGACCGCGGTGGTCAAGATATTCCTGTCCAAGCGGGAATTCACCGCCCCGATGGCCAGCCTCCTGTCGGGACGAATAGAAGTAATAGACGACTAGTACTCGATCAACTCTGGAACTGTCAATTCCGCTTGCCGCGGACAGTCATCTGCGGCGTCAGGCTGCATCGACAATGCTTTGGCATTGCCTGTTTCGCCTTCCTTGCATCTGCCCGCCCGGGGCGGCGCGGAATTGACAGTTCCAGAGTTGATCGAGTACTAGCGTCGCTCGGCCATCGTTTCCATGCGATTGTAGAACTTGTTGAATTTGTGCGGACGAACCGTAAGTCGCATAGTCGTTCCAGCGGGGAGTTTGTCGATCTCCTGGTTGGCCTCTTCGGGGAAGTGGACCGTGATCTCCGCCGAAGCGGTGTTCTCGACTGCGGCGATCACCGTTCGCCCGTTGCGATACTCCAGCGGCATGGCCGACTCCAGCGTCCAACTCGACGACTTCGTTGTTATCTCCAGATCGTACGTCCGCTCCGAGGCCTTGGCGATAAGATCGGCCCGGCGACTTCCGAAACGGTCTGACTCCATTATTTCCCGTAGATCCCGTTCGTACGCCGGTCCGTCGGCCGCCGGTTTCGGCTCGACGGGTATCGGCGCCAGCGGGATTGACGGCGATGTTCCGGGCGGTTCTGCAACCGGTGTCGGCGTAATGGTCCTAATTGGCGGCGGGGAGGGCGGTGCGCTCGCCTGGCTTCGAACGAGTGTTTCATCCACGCTGGGATGAAGCTCGACCTGCCTGGTCGCTGACCAGTCCGGGCGGTCGGGGATGTAGACTCTCATCGTTACTTCCCAGATCAACTTGTTGTCCTCGGCGTAGAACGTCCATGCGCCGGTTTTCGGAACCCGGATCTCGCCGGTAATCACCCGGTTGCCGGGCGGTAGTCGCAGCGCTTCGCTGATGCAGTACTGCTTCTGGAAGATGGTCTTGGTATGTATCTTCTTCTTGGCTCCGCTTCCGGAGCTCACTTCTTCGTAGCCGCGGAGCATCGCCACGATACCGTCGATACGGATCGATCTTGTCGGTGAGAACTCGACTGACAGCGGAAGCATCTGGTTCGGGACGGCGCCGTCTCGGGCAAGTGAGAACGTTGTCGTTCCCAGAATTCTCTCGGCTGGAGCCCCGCCTGAGAACATGAACCTGGCGATTGTCGCCAGTATGATGAACAGGCCTATAGTCAGAACCAGGCCGATAATCGTTGAGACGAGCACCGCGGCCGCAATCGCCGCCAAGGTATAGCTCACGGTTTCTGGCCGATGGCTGACAGTGCTTGCGCTCTGGGGCGTACGGCTTGGCCTGCAGGCGGCCCCGGGCAGGAGGATGTATTCCTTCCCGATCTCGAGGTCTCCCGGTCCCGGGGTTTCCAGGCGGACCTTTATGTAATGGTCGATTTTCAGGTAGTGCCCGTGGTATGTCAGCGGGCCGGGCGGTGTGGTGAAACGAAATTCGTATTCGACTGTCTGGTCGGCCAGGAGCTGCCTTGCGGCATATTCGAGTCTATCGCCAGTCGCTCCGTTGCGATTCCCGCGTCCGCGCGTAGCCCAGGCGATCTGGATCAGCACCTTGTGACGGGCCAGTCTTCTGTTCGGCGTCAGGCGCACTTTTCCGGTGATGGTTTCTCCAGTCTGGTACGTGCGATCGGCCTTGTCGAATTCGATGGCGATATCGCATTCAGACATTTTCGGCCTCTTGCATATTGTCGATCCGCTCGTACACTCTATATTCTGCCCTTGAAGGTGTTTTCCCGCATATCCAACTTTGACTTCTGATGCATTGTAGCTAATTGTCCCTCCGGCGCCATATAATGGCTGTGCTTGATTCTCGGATGGAGATAGATCAGCGAAAGGCGGTTGTTGTGACACTTTCAACTAATCGATTGGACCGACGGCTATTTGCGGCGATGTTGTCGCTTGTGTTCATGTGCTCTCTGGCGTCGGTCCCGGCGATCGGGCAACCAGTCCGCTGGGGCGGTCCGGCATTCGGCCCGGCGGCCGTTTCGTCCGGAACGTCGTCGTCGGCCAAAGGACGCGCACGCATCAAACGCGCCAGGACGATCAACTTCCGCAACACGAGCTATCACTATATGAACGACGGCGGGGGATACCGCTGGGACGTGCAGTATTACGGATCGGTCTATCGCGGCACCGACTATGCGTATTACGGCGGGGCGATGTACCTGCAGATAAGCGGAACCAACTTCCAGTCGCCCAACTACAGCGGATGGGCCAACAAGGCCGGCGACGAGATCGAATTGGGACCGTGGAAATCACGCGGTCTGAATATCTACCGGCGGATCAAAGTTTACAAGGATCGACCCATGGCCAGGTGGCTCGAAGTGTTCGAGAATCCCACTTCGGCCCCGATCACCCTGCAAGTGGCTATCTACGGGTCCCGCAGCTACGGGGTCAAGCAGACCACAACCAGCAGTGGGTCGGGAGCTTTCGGGGCCAAGGACTTCGCATTCATTATCCAAAACGGTCGGGCCAACAGTCCCGCTACTCTGCAGGTGGTGACCTCCAAACGAGCCAAGCTGCGCCCCAGCGTGCAAATCCAGAGCAACCAGATATACGTTCGATACAACCTGACAGTGCCCGCCAGGAAGACGGCGATTATCTGCCACTTCGAATCCCAGAACCGCGACATATCGGCCCACACGAAGCTCATGAAGAAATTCCCGACCCGCAAGCTGCTGAGCGATCTGCCCAGCGCGGTTCGAGCGATGATAGTGAACATGAATGCCGGCGGCGGGATCGGAGGAGTGGATCTCGAACGCAGCGAAACCGCCGATTCAGTGATCCTGAAGACCGGAGACCCGATCTTCGGCTCGATCAAGAACGCCGCTTTCAAGCTCAAGACGCTCCTGGGCGAACTCGATCTGCCGGCCGGGCGCATCGTAGGGATGGCCGGCGGCCGCGGTCAGGCAGTGCGCTTTGTACTGCTGGACGGGCAAGTCGTCAGCGGGACACTGGCCAGCAAGACGCTCCAGATCGATCTCGACGGCGGCGGACTGCTTCGAATTCCGTACGGCAAGATAGCCCAGTGGTCCTATCGCGTTACGGACGCCAGACCCAGCGATGAGAAGTTCGGCGGGGCGTATGTTATTCTGCGGACCGGGGACCGACTCCGGTTCGACCCCTCCCAGGCCGACCTCAAACTGCTGACCCGTCACGGACTAGTCGCCCTGGAGGCCGAGCAGCTCCTGGAGCTTACGATGGACAATCCCGGCAATGCGGTCCATCGCGCGGTATTCCTTAACGGTTCGCGACTGGGCGGATTTCTCGAGCCGGCCCAGATCAAACTGAAGCTCAAGCTTGGAAAGACCGTTACCGTCTCCCGCCACATGATCCCACACACGCGCTCCCCAGAAGATGATCGACCCGACACGACCCTGTCGCGAGTTGTGCTTACCAACGGCGACGAGCTTTTCGGAACGCTGAGCGCAGACAAGTTCAAGCTGACCACGGACTTCGGTTCGATCGACGTGGATCCGGCCAGCGTGAAGACCATGAGATTCAAACCCGAAGATCTAGGCCGGACGATTGTGGGAACCTGGAAGGGCTCGGTCCTGAAAGGGCGCCTCGGCCAGTCTCAGATCGGGTTTGCAATATCGCCCAAGACCGTGCTTAACATCTACGCCGGGCAGTTCGTCTCGATCGAATGCCCGCTGCCGCTGCCGCCTGTCGCGGCTCGCGCGGAAGTCGAAAAACTCATCGCACAACTCGGCGCCGAAAGCTACGAAGACCGCCAGAAGGCTTCCAAGAAGCTGATGGGTATGGGCAAGAGCATCTCTCCGATGTTGAAAAAGCACCTGTCCAACGGCGATCCGGAAGTGCGACAGCGGATCGAAGACATTCTCGAACAGCTCGGCTCAGGGCTCTCTCCGGCGCCAAAGACGCCGAACATACGGAATTTCCGCGGCGGAATCCAACTCGAAGCCGCACAGCAGTTGATTCTTGACTGAGGCTTTCGCGCTGGCGGGAACATTTCGCAGGCCTCGGCGTCTAATCTTTCGGCCTGACGGTAAGGCCGCAAGGAGCATTTGCCATGCCTTATAGATTTCTGAATATCTGGACAGTTGTCCTGGGAATTGCCGGACTGGTCGTCGTTGCGCTGATGGTCATGTTCGGAGCTGATCTGCTCAAGGCTTCACGCACGGGCCCGCGTTGGAAACGCGCGCTCGTAACGGCCTCGCTGGCGGTATTGGCGGCGGTGGGCGTAAACTCCGCCGCTCCAGAGGTCTCGGCCGATCCTCCGCCGGTAGTCCCGCTGAGGCCAAGGCCATCGTGTTACTTGATGGTGCGCCGTCCTGACAGACCGCTGGCCGGCGCGACGCTTCCGGCGCGAATGGCGACTTTGAAAAAGCTTGGCGTGATGGAGAAGATCAAGAGCGACGTGCTGAAGAAACTCGCAGACCAGATCCGCTCGGAGATACCCGCCTACGAAAAGCTTATCGGTTCCAAGACGCCCGGGGGATCGAAGTTGCGGACCAAGCCCGACAAGACCCTCTACCAGGCCAGGACCTGGGTCGCCGCGGCGGATATGCGACTGGCTGTCGGCGATAAACCGCTGGCCGACGTGCCGGTCTGGCGAACGCTGACGACAAACTGGCGAAAAGCCGAAGAAGCCGCCTCCGGACGCAAGGGAAGGTATCCTTTCGACGCCAAGAGCAAGAAGGCGATGCTGGAAGGCCTCGCGGCCGCGCCGTCGCAGCTCGACGCCCTGGCTAGGGCCGGTTACCTGACGAACGCCGAAGCCGGGCTGCTGAAGGGTGGTCTCGACGGCCTGGACGAACGCGTAGAACGCATGCGCCCGACGGAACTCCGCAACGCAACCTGCTACAAGCCGATGATGATCGCCGACCGCGATCCGCTGATTGCGATGCTGGCTCGTATGCCGCTGCTGGAGAAGATCGCCAAAGAGAACAAACTGCACGCCGCTGCGGTCAAGAGAATCGTCGAGGTTGTCGATATGCAGACCACAAAACTGAGCGACAAGAAATATCTCAAGGGCCTGACCCCTGAGTCGCGCAAGACCGCCGGGAATGTTGTCAATGCCGCCCGGGCGGCGGTCAAGAAACTAAACGCTGCAGTGGCGCCCAAGCCCGCTGTGACTAGAGACTAAGAATCGGAGGCATCGCGTGCCCCATCGCATAATGAATCTGTGGACTGCTGTCCTGGGAATCGCCGGGCTGCTGCTGGTGGCGATTATCGTGCTCTTCGGAGCCGATCTTATTCGGGCCTCACGCACCGGGCCGAGATGGAAACGCGCACTTGTCGGCGCTTCGCTTTCCCTGATGGCGATTCTGGGCTTTACTTTCGCAGGAACACGGGCCGCTGAGCCCATCGCTGTAGTGAAATCCGCCGAGCGGAGCGAAACGTCGGCGGTTATGGCGATTTTCGACCTCGAAGCACAATTGAAGCAACTGGAGCAACTGACTTCGGCCAGAGATTTCGACGCCGCGGCCGCTGGCGAACTTCTCAAGAATGTAAACGCAAACGTCGCGATCCTGTCGGCCCCCGCCAAGACCGCCAGGCTGACGCCTAAGGGCCATGCCCGCGCCAAGGTCCTCCTGGCCGAAGCAGCCAAACAGACCGCAATCACCCAGGCGCTTATTCCGATCGGGACGACAAATCTCGCTCGTTCGGCGCAATGGAAGACTGTCAGCGACGCCTGGAGTTATGTCGCGCCGCTGGCCGATTCCTACAAGAGCACCTCCGGTCAGCGAAAGCTCGCGGCCGCGAAGTTCAAAGACGCCGCCAAGGCGATCTCTGAACTGTCTTCGGCCGGGCTTCTGTCGGGCGCAGAAGCGGCAATGCTCATGATCGATATGGGGCGTCTCAAGAGCGATCTTGTCGCCCATCCCCCGACTGATGCGAAGTTCACGTGCTACGACTACGGGGTTATGCCCGCGGCCCGATTGAGCATGACCAACTTGTCCAAACGAGT
>CAYMSH010000030.1:9810-25762 GCA_964392945.1 uncultured Planctomycetaceae bacterium
CCTATTGGTCTCGGGGGGCCCGCGCGAACTGGACCAGCTTACCGATCCGAAACTGTCAACGGCGCTGCGAACCGCCGCCGAACGCCTTAACGCGAAAAAACTACACGCCGAAGTCTCGGAGCTGATTGTGCAGGTGAAGTGCGCAGTGCTGCGACTTAGGCTGGACCGGACCTCCGGCTGGAAGGATGTGGAAACCGCCCTGGCGGCCGCGACGCCGCTGGCCAAATCACATCGCAGCACGTCGGTTCAGCGAGTGGCGGTCACAAAGCAGATAAAGACCGCCAACGCCAGGCTCGTCACGCTGGCCCAGACCGGGCTGATCGCCGCAAGCGAGGCCGAGCTGATGATCGGCGAACTGGCCCGACTGAAGAGCCAAGTATACCTCACCCCGCCGACAGATTCGCGAGTCTCGTGTTACGAGATGATGGCCCCGGACCCGGTAGGCGATTCGACTAAACGTCTGACAAAGAGAATCACATTACTGAGCAAGCTCGTCGATTCGGGCAAGCTGAATCCGCTGGTGGCCGGTAAGTTGCTCCCGTCAATCTCCGCCGACATCAAGACGCTTAAGAACGCCAAGAAAGCCGAAGCCCTCCGCAAGCAGGCCGTCGCGCTCCTGACCAGAATCGATAAAAGATTCGCCAACGGCCCGAAGTAGCGACACTATTGCATGTTTATCCCGATGGGTATAGGATTGGACCTCACACAGGGAGTATTCAAGCATGCCTCACAGGGTAATTGGATTGTGGATGGTTCTCGTCGGAGTTCTGGGCGTTCTTCTCGTCGGACTGCTGGTGCTGCTGGGTAGAGACCCGCGCAACGCATCGGTCTGCGGGCCTCGCTGGAAACGCAGACTCCTGGCGACGGGACTCGTGCTGCTGACCGCCGTCGGCATTGTCGGTTGCGACAGCAACGCAAAGATCGCATCGTCCCGCACGTCTGCGGTCCAGGACGCAGCACTCGAAACACTGCTGAAAGATCCTCGCTGGCTGGAGTATCGCGCCGCATGGGCTCGCGCCGAGAGCATCGCTTTCGACCGCACCGAAGCCGGCCCGATATACGGCGATGAAATGCCCGCCGAAATCGCAGCCCTGACCAAAGTCGGCTCCAATCTGGACGCGCTGGCCGAAAGCGGCCTGATAACTGATGTCGAACACCGTTACCTTAAATGCGAACTGTCGATACTGATCGAGTCGCTGAATGGCGTGAGCGTTCGACCTGTCTTGCTCAAGCAGTTGGCCAGCCCGAAGGCCAGTATGGCTCGCACGATCAAGCGTATGGATGCTCTTGGGCGCCTGGCGTCGTCAAAGAAGGTTTCAGAAAGAGCATGGAACTTCATAAGACCGGAGATCGGCAATGACCTGGAAGTTCTTGTGACCGCCATGGGCCTCAGTAATTCCGGGCTGGCGGACACAAAGGAGAACTGGAAGGTCTTCTCAGACGCCTGCGAGCACGTTCGGAAGATATCGAGACTCACCGGACAGCTTCATCTGTCAATTGATCGGGCAGACGATAAAGCCTGGAGAACCTTTGCTATGGATCGCGAGACGGTCAGCGGGATATTCGACTACTTGGGCGTCAGGCGTTTGCTGGGAGGTGACGGCAGGGGAGCCAAGGAATTGGCGGAGATCGAATCCCAGCTGGACGCCTTAAAACGTGCCGGTCGCGTCAGTGAACCGATGGCTGAACTGTTTGACATCGAACATGCAATCTCGCGAGATATTCTGCTGCCTGCGGCCAGTAAGTTGAAGGCGAAGTCTGACGAGGTCAGGCGAGAGGACCCTGCGACTGCTGCTGCGGGGAGAATGACCCTGCGCAAGGCGGCGCTTGGGCTGCTTGCCAAATCTCCGGAAATCCGACCGGAAGTCATCGGTGATGCGTTGGCGATTGCCCAAGCGGATTATGACCTGATGTCCGGCCGGATCGCCGCATTTCTTGACGATTCGGACGATGATGCGAAGAAGAAACCAAATGAAACCGCCGTGCCTGCTTCGATCGAGGCCGATATCCTCGCTCTTGGCAAGAAGACAGCACGATGCGACCCCGGGATTACCGATCTTGGGAGACAGTATCATTGGGTTCGCTTGCGGTGGATATGGCGAAGAAGCGATCAGTTGTGGGAGATGAATCTGGGCGGGTACCCGTTCAACACGCGAGGCCAAAACCACGCCCTGTCGTTGCTTCTGGAGGCGGATCGACACATCGAATCCCTCGCTGGCGGAGGTATGCTTGATGCGGATGAAGTGAAGCTGTTGCAAGCTGAATTCAAGAAGATACGCGCCGGTATCGCCACGATGCTCTGTACTGATTCGTCCTGGACCGTATCCTGCTATCTGGAGGGTCCCGGCCCCATATACGGCGATGAAAGCGTAGAACACTTCATGAAACGGTTGAAGCTGCTCGAGAATATCCATGCTTCCGGGAAACTCCATCCGAGGGTTCTGGCCACAGTCCTTTACGGTATGGAAAGGAGAATCCCCGCGCATGGAACCCAAGAGGAGTGGGATTTTCAGGAGGAAGACACCGGGCTGTTTTCAGACGATTCGCCGACCATTCCAGACAAGGAGACGGCCTTACGGATCGACCGACTGAAGACGTCCCTCCGCGCATGGCGAAACAAGCTGCCCCAGGACCAGCGGTGGCTTGAGATAATCAAAACCGTTCGGTTTGCCGCAACTGTGGCCAAGGCCGATGACCAGGCGTACACGGATCGCAAGCCCGCGTGGCTGCGACTGAGCAAAGCCAATCTGCTCGTGCGGGAGTTACTGTCTGATGGGATGCTCACGCGAGATGAGGCGGTGTTGATGAACCATGGAATCAATTCTTTCTGGGACATCATAGAGGAAAGGCCCGTGGATGCTGTTCAACGGAGACTACCCTCGCCCCGTACGCCATGGGGCTGCGATGATAGCAGTGACGATCTCGTTGACATTGGTGTCTATCCGGGATACAGGAATCTCGGGCATTGGTTGGACATTCTGGGCAAGGCTCCCGATCCGGATAAGATTAGCCCGATTGTGTACAAGGAAGTTCTGGGGCAGCTCAAAGTGATCTGGCCGTGCCGGAGGATGTTGCTCACGAAGGAATACAGCGACTGGGATTTCAGTTGGAACTGGGACCCGGATCATCCCGAGGCATATGATGATGAGGATGATGAAACCGATGAGGATCTTTTCGATCTAGAGGACGATGAAGGCGCTGAATCTGGCGACAAAGCCCAAGAAGGTGATAAGTGACGCATACTAGCGAATCGCAGAGGCGCCGGCACGACTCGTTTGTTTTCGAGGTCACTCAGCGGTGCAATCATGATTGTCCGCATTGTTATAACTGTTGGAAGAACGATGCCGATTATCCCGAAGGCGAGCTGAACACCGCCGATACGCTCGATATGCTCGCTCGGATGCTCGACCAGACCGGAGCGTCGCTTGTTTCGCTTACCGGCGGCGAGCCGTTTCTTCGCGACGACATTTACCAGATCGTTGACTTTCTTTGCGATCGCGGCGTTACGATCAACATGATCTGCAACGGGTCGCTGATTACCGAAGAGTCGATTGCATGCATGGCCGACAAGATCAGCATCTACGAACTGCCGCTGCTGTCGATCGAGCGGGAAATGCACGACAAACTCAGCGGGCGCGTCGGAGCGTTCGACGACGTGACCATGGCGATCGCCAACCTCAAGGCCGCCGGCGAACGAGTCGTGTGCGTGTTCGTGGCCACGAAACTGAATCTGCCCCAGTGGTCCGAGACCGCCGAACTGGCGATAGCGCTCGGAGCCGACGGGATAATGTTCAACAGGTTCAATCCCGGCGGGACCGGCTCGCGGAATATCGAAACGCTCCAGGCCTCGCCGACCCAGCTAACCGAAGCGCTGGACATCGCCGATCGGATGAGCGAGGAGTATGAAATCTCGATAAGCTGCTCGATCGCCATGCCGCCTTGCCTGTTCGATCACACGCGGTACAAGCATCTGGGCTTTGGGTTCTGCGCCGCCGGTACGGAACGGGCCTACTACACGCTGGATCCGATGGGCGCCGTTCGTCCCTGCAATCACTCGACAACGATCCTGGGCAATATCCGCGAAATGAACTTCTGGGAGATGGTAGATTCGACGACGATGAAGGATTTCTTCGACGCGCGTCCCGAATTCTGCAGCGGGTGCCGACTCGAAGACGAATGCCTCGGCGGATGCAAAGCCGCCGCGGAAGTCTGCTGCGGATCGGTCTGGGCCCTCGATCCGTTTGTAAAGGCGTTCGCCGATCAAGCGGAAAAACTCACCTGATAATCCCGGCGTTTCTTACTTCCTCTTCATCGCTTCCCGCTCGGCGCGGGACAAGTGCACGTACGGATGCCTGTACGCCTTTTTCGGCACTTTCAGATCGCGTCGCATCGCCAGTAGTCGCGTGTTGAGCTTCTTGCGGATCTCGGCGTATTTCGGGTCGTTGTGAACGCTTTTGAGTTCGTTGGGGTCCTCGTCCAGATCGAACATCTCGTACACGTCTTCGGTGTAGTAGCAGATCAGTTTGTAGCGATCGGTCCGCACGCCGTCGTGCCGCGGCACGTTATGGGCTCCGTGATGGTAGTAGTGGTAGTAGATCGCATCTCGCCATTTCACGTCGCATTGGCCCTGGAGCAGCGGAAGCATGTTCATGCCGTCCATCTCCGGAGGGATTTCCACTCCGGCCGCGGCCAGGAATGTCGGCGCGTAGTCGATGTTCTGGACCATCAGCTTGATCTCCGTCTCGGGATATATCTTCCCGGTCCAGCGGAGTATAAACGGCATGCGAAGACCCTCTTCGTACATCCATCGCTTCTCCATCCAGCCGTGTTCGCCGATGAAGTAGCTCTGGTCCGAGCAGTAGACCACGATGGTCTCCTTGCCGAGCCCTTGTTTGTCGATCCAGTCGACCAGGCGCCCGACATTGTCGTCGACGGCCGACACGCATCCGAGATAGTCCTGCATGTCCCGGCGGTACCGGTACGCCGCGTAGACGCGTCCGTCGGTGAACTCGCCGTCCTTGAACCGTTTGTGATAATCGATGTTTCGCCTGTCTTGGCGCTGGGCCCACTTTCGCTGCTGCGGTCCGAGTTTGGACCAGCGATTCTTCTCTTCATCCGTAGCGGGCCTGGGGTAATGCGATCTCTTTGCGGGCCTGCCGTCCCAGACTTTCATCCAGGCTTTGTCGGCGTACGGGGCTCGTCCCTTGAAGTCGTCGAAGAAGGTCTCCGGCAGGGGGATGCTTTTTTCGGGGTACGTGTTGAAATGTCTTTCCGGCGGCTGGCGCGGAACGTGCGGGGCCTTGAACTGCGCCATGAGCATGAACGGTTTGGCCTGGTCCCACTTCCTGGCCAGCCAGTCGATTGCTTTCGTTGCGATAATGTCAGTGGAGTAACCCTTGTATGTTTTCTGGCCTTTGGCTGTGGCCATCAGCGGGTCGTGGTAGGTTCCCTGCCCGCCGTGTCCGAAGAGTACTTCCCAGTAGTTGACTTCCGTCGTCGGCGTAGGCGGTTTCTGGTGCCATTTGCCTATCAGTGCGGTGTCGTATCCGGCGTTGCCCAGGAGTCGCGAGTAGACAGTCTGCTTACCTTTCCATGTCGCCCCGTTGTGCGTCACGCCGTTCTTGTGGCTGTGCAGTCCAGTCAGGATCGACGCCCGGCTCGGCGAGCAGATCGAATTAGCGCAGAAGCTGTTGAGCAGCAGTGCGCCCTGTTTGGCCAGGCGATCGATATTCGGCGTCTTGCCGATTTTCGACCCGTATGCCCCGATGGTGTTGCACGAGTGATCGTCGCTCATGATGAACAGAATGTTGGGGCGCTTATCAGGCTTCGGCGCCGCCGACAACCGCCCGGCCGCAGCAACACACGCCGCGCCAGCGATGCCCCTGAGCATAGCTCTCCTGGAGATACGCGGTAATTCATTCATATTGTCATTCACTCCAATTCAGTCGCCAAGCGGACTCTTCGATACGTCGCGAACCAGCGTAGAAAACGTAAGATCGCCTCGCGGTGCGTCAGCGTCATCGGGCAGGCGGACCTCGCCGTCTTCCAGCACCGCTCCGATTACGCCCTCGATCGCCTGGCGCATCATCCAGGCGGCCGCACCAGTATACCCGTTCCAGATCATTCGACCCGGATCGTATTTTGTCAGATAGTCTGCGCACTGCTTGTTGGGCTGGCCGCCGTAAATCTCGATCTGGTCCGGCGTGATGTGCGATATCGCCGAAATCTTGAACCACAGCCTGGCCGCGGCGTCGCGGTAGTGTTGAGCCGCTTCGGCATCGCCATCGGCCGCGAAGCGTTCTGCAAGCAGCCTGCAGGCCCGCACGAGCCATTGCACGCCGTGGCTGTACATGCCGTTTTCGCGTACGCCTTCGGGGTACTGTGCCGATCGGCCGAGGTAGGGTTTGGTGTCCTGGCTAAGCGGCGGATAGCCCAGGCTTACGATGTTGTCGTCTTCGAGCACTCTTATCGCCGTGTCGATCGCGATTCGGGCTCGCTGTCGGTTGACGTCGGCGTACACGCACCACGCCGCGGTCAACGCGTCGGTCTCCCAGAACCCCGATCCGGCGACGCCGATCTCCGTGCCGTCGTCGTGGATCGCTCGCAGGTACCTGTCGTCGCGCCAGGTTTTCTCGATCGCCTCTTTGAGTGCGGCCAGCTTCTTTTCGTATCCAGCTCGGCGTTCTGAACCGCTGCGAGCCTCGACGATATCGAGGAAGTTGTTCAGTATGTAGACCATGAACAGCGCCAACCAGACGCTCTGGCCCCGACCTTCAGAACCGATCTCGTCGAAACCGTCGTTCCAGTCGCCGGTGCCGATCAGCGGCAGGCCATCGGAGCCCATGCGCTTGTCGAACACCAGATCGATCGCACGCAGCACGTGGTTGTAAATCGGTTCGCTGATCGGCGATCGCAGCGTGTCGAACGCCATTCCGTGCTTGCCCGCCGGCAGCGACGGCATCGGTGTTTCGCTGGCGAGGTAACCGGCCGGTTCGTCCAGCAGCGATTCATCGCCGGTCATTCTGACGTATTCGGCTACGCCCCAGCCGAGCCACAAGAGATTATCCGAGGCCCACGATCGCGATGCGAACCCGGTCCTGCCGTCCTGGGACGTGAAGAACCAGTGCACCACGTCGCCTTCGATGAACTGCTGGGAGGCGTTCAGCAGGAGCTGCTTGCGGGCCAGTGCGGGATCTACCCAGATCAGGTTGACGGTGTCCTGCAACTGGTCTCGGAAACCAAACGCGCCGCTGGCCTGGTAGAATCCCTTTCGAGCCCAGATCCGCTCGGCCAGGGCCTGGTATTTCATCCAGTTCACATATCCGTCGAACTCGGCGCTGGATGTTTCTAATCGCACTGTCGAGATGAAGTTTCGCCACCAGAGCCTGGTTTTCGCCAGGCTTTCGCTGGCTGATTCGGCTGAGCAGAGTCTTTCTGCGCACTTGCGGGCCTGGGCTTTTGTGTCGGCCTGTCCCAGAAGAATCACGAGCGAACTCTCGCTGCCGGGCGGAATCTCCAGCGTAGTCATCATCGCGGCGCAAGTCGCCTTGTCTGGTGAATCGCTTGCGGGTTTGCCTGTTTCGAGCATGACAGGATGGCTGAACGATCGACCGGGGCCGAAGAACGCGCCTCTGGTTGTGGCGATCGTTTCGACCGGCCGGGATATCGCGACAAACGCCGGGCCCGTGCGAAAACTGTTTCGCCGATTAGTGAAGAAGATCGTGTTGTTCTTCTCGTCGGTTTTTACCTTGATAGCTTCGGCCATTTCGGGGCTGTGGGCCAGTGCGATCTGGAAATACGGCGCCACGCGAATGGTTTTGGGTTCCGTTCCGCGATTGCGAACGGTGAGCATGTAGACGCCTGTCGGCTCGTCCATCGGCACGTGCGTCGTCAGTTCGGTCTGCACGTCGCCTTTGGTCATTACGAACCGGGCATACCCCTCGATGCTGAATCGCACGTCGCAGGAGGCGTCCGGGTCGCGAAGCGGTTCCTGGGTCGGCGAATACCACTGATCGGACTCGGCGTCGTACAGGTAGATCGCTTCAGACGGCGCCTGGCGTGAGACGGAGTCGGACCAGTCGCTGGTCAGTCGGTTCTGCTGTGCGTTCCCGTTGGTCGAGCAGTGCAGCCCGCGATTGGTCACGCTGAGAACGTGTCCGACGTTGTTGGCCAGCGTGTGATCGAACGGGCGCGGCGTAAACGGCGTGCGAACGTGGAGCGTCGAACCGTTGTCTTCGTATTCGGTGTAGGGCAGCGGCGTTTCCGGCGGGATCTCGCCGTGTCCGATCAGGCTGGTTCGCTGTCGCGGACGAGGCGGGGCGGCCGGCGGGTTGGAACTCTGGTTCAGAGTTTCCGATATCCATTCGGCGGCCTGGTCGGTTGAATCGGCGCAGCCGATCATCAGGCTCACTTCGGCAGTCTGGCCCGGTTGGATCTCCAGGTCGATCAGCAGGGCGCCTATCGGGTCGAACGCCGGGCACGCCGGGGTGTCGATCGGCGGCAGGAAATCGAAAGTCTGCAGCGCTCGCGGGTCCCAGATCGACCCGGCTCGACCGATGAAATCGACACGCCCGCCCAGGAAGCCGTCTGGCTTTCGATCGCAGGCCAGCGAGCCGACTTTGCCTGTGTGCCGATGCAGCGCCATCGCGGCGTTGAGCGATGCGTTGTACGATACTTCCGGGTATAACCTGTTGTATTGCGTATGGTTGCGATCCACGGCCGGGTCGTTGAGCATCCATTCCAGATACGGCGCCAGTTTGAGTTTGCGGGCCCGATCGGAGCGGTTTTCGATCCGAATATCCCAGCGTTCGATCGCCTTGTTCTCGTCGGGAAGCGATATCCTGACACTGGCGTTGAGTTGAGATACTTCCAGATTCGCCGCTAGAAAACCGTCGCCCTGGCCCGTGGAAGATTTTGGAAACAGTTCTTCGGGATGGTTGCCCAGCAGTGGCTGTATACTATTTCGATCCTCGCCGGCTTCGGCCAGGAAAAGCGCGCAGCCCGACGGGTCGGCGCCTTCGAACGACGGTCTGCAAACCGTCAGTCCTCCCGGCGACAGGCGCGAGAGGAGTTGGCCATCCGGAGCGAGCCGGACTTCGTAAACGAGATTGCTTATCCGGTGTTCGGCTCCCGCCCTGGCTCGCCTGCGAGCGTTCCTTCGCCGGATCAGGCTGGCCAGCAGGCCGATCATCATTACAGCGCCGCCTGCGATCATGGCTTGCGACGGCAGCGGGGCGTTTATGAAGCTGTCGACCAGACCGCCTTTCTGGGCGGCGATCATGGCGCGGCTTTCGTTCCATACGAAGTCCCAATCCCTGGCGGCCGGCAGGTAAAACGGTATCAGCAGCGGAGCCCAGGTCGTGAACCGCTTGACGCCTTCGGGAATGAATCTCGCCCCAGCGTCGCGCCCGATGAAGCGTGCGAGCCTTGCGTCCAGGCGGTCCATCCCGATGAAGCTCAGGTTGACCAGCGTCGCCACGCGCAGGCCCATGTGATCTATGAAGATGATTATCCGTAGACCGCTGTAGACCATCAGCCACAGGAAGACGGTCTTGGACCACAGATCAAACGCCGCGGGGTCCATCGTTATGTTGTTGTACGTCGCGATCACGGACCGGACCGCTCCGTCCTGGTTGTACCACGTCGGCTGGCCCATCGGCCTGAGGAACGAGAAAATGATCGGCGACATCCACAGGCCCCAACGCATCACGCGCACCGTTCCTTCGGCCAGTTCGGCGACTCCCTGGCGAGTCGGGATGCTCCTGATCGGTCGCCACGTCTTGTCGAAAAGCGCCTGCAGGAACGATCGGTTGACGGCGAACATCCACGCGGCGATCCCCCAGACCGAAACGCCTATGATCGCTTCGTTGAGCAGTACTTTGGCGCCCCCGCAAGCCGAGCCGAGCCGAATGTAGCCCCAGTTGCTCATGAACGCGCGGAATTCGTCCGGGCGGGTCGTTCGCACGCTGTTGCACAAGTCGACTAAGGCGCCGGGATCCATGCCGAAGCTCGTGTATATCTTGAACTTGGCTGCGATGATCGGGATCTGGTCAGCGTCGAGATAAAACGCCAGAGCGCCGCCGATGAAGGCGCCCAGGAGGCTTTCGATAAGGTAGAGGCGTAGTGATTTGACTCCGCCGCGTTTTTGCATCCCGAGCGTTATGTCGCGGATCAGGCTCGCGCCGCCGAACGTGGCGATTCCTACTATCGCGCCGAACATCATCCGGAACCCCGTGGATTCCTCGTGCAACCCGATCGCAACTGCAACCCCAAGCCCCAGCCCGGCCAGGACGCCGCGCAGGTAGAGCGACGGTCTGAGATACGCCCCCGCGGCGCGGCAGAAGAACTTCCCGCTGCCGTCGAAGCTCTCGATGATCGTTCGAATCAACGGGAAGCCGATCGCCCCGACGATCACCAGCAGAGCCCATGGCGCACTGTCGAACAGCGATCGGACCGCCGAGGCCGACACGCCGATCCCGACAAGCTGGATCAGGCCCATCAGTATCCCGCCGAACATCGCGCCCTTAAACGCCCCGGATCGTATGTTCCCGGCGACATTGCCCTTGTCGGGCTCCACGCGTCGCATGCCCTCGAGCATCAGCCCGGTCACCAGGAACGCTTCGGCCCACAGCGCCGCCTGGGAGATCATCGTGCAGCCAATCGCCGCCAGGGGCCGCAGCGCAGTCGGCAGGTCCGCTGCCGAACCGAAATCGGCAACCAGCGGCCCCAGCACTACCGCGATCGCCGGCGCGGCGAGCCACACGTGGATCAGCAAACCGCGCACCGGGCGTCGCCTTACGATCAGCGAGAATCCGTTGGCGACAAATTCGTTGAACGCCAGGATCATTATCGCCCGTCCGGCGTATTGGTTCCAGAACCCCAAATCGCCGAACAATCGGCCCAGTTGGCCGGTCAACTCGCCGGACTGCAGCACCAGTAGCAGGCCTGTGGAAAACGGGACCGCCACCAGCAGGAGACCGCCGATCCAGCCCAGCGGTTTGCGTTTGGACGACATCGACCAGGCGTTGGCGATATGGTAGAGGACGATGAACAACCCCGAGCCGAACAGGCACAGCGAGCCCATGTCGGCCCACTTGACGGGCATGGCCCACAACTCGGTTCCAGTGGCGCAGAAGACCAGCACGCCTGTCGCCAAGGCGCTTCGCACGATTCCCATAACCCCGACTCGCAGCCTGCCGGTCAGCGAAATCGAGAAAAGCGCGTGGATTATCGCACCGCCTGCGGCCAAGAGCATCGCCGTCAGGAGGTTGGACATCAGCTTGAGGCACGCCGCGGCGTTGAAGGAGTCCGAAAGCATGCTGCGATTGAACAGTGCGCGGGTCGCGGCCTCGGCGGTGTTGAATATCGACTCGACGCCCAGTCCCCGGCCCGGCGTGATCCGCGTAAGAACAGCGATCATCGCAATGAGGCTGACAACCGCCAGCGACATGCAGACATCCCGAACGAATCCCGGAAGCGATTTGTGTTCCGTCACGAGATCACTCCCGGATTGGCCTTACCCAGCGTCAGACAGTATTTCATGCCATCTCCTCCAGCGGTTTTCCAGATCACTCGCCAGCCTGCGGCGAGGGCCTGAAGTCCGGCTGGCCTTTCCATTTGATATTCTTCTTCCCGCGGTGCGTGCCGTAGTACGGCGCGTTGGCGTCTATCCACGTGACGATCTTAATAAACTCGGTGCGCGTGAGTTTCGACTTGCACGGCGCCTTGCCGATCCGCTCGACGAGCCTGCTGCGGTGCGAACCGAATGACAGGGGCAGCTCGGCCGGGATGTTCGCCTCGCCGACACAGCCGTAGAGGAAACTGATCAGTTTCTTGCTGACGAGGCTTTCGTACGATTTGCTCCACAGCGTTGTCGGTTCACCCGATAAATCCAGATCGCCTCTGGGGCTCTCGCCGCTGTGGCATCCGACGCAGTGTTTGTCTAAGATCGGCTGTATGTCGCGAGGGTAGTGGACCATTCGCGGGCCGGTGTCGCCCGGCTGGGGCGTGATTGCAGAGGCTGGGTGTTTCATCGCCAGCGGATATCCGTGTTTGGCGATCGGAGCCTCGCGGCGAGGTTCGTGGCATCCGACGCACGATCGCTTTTCGCCAGGCGTCATGTTCACGAACGTTCGCATCCGCTGCAGTTCCATGTAGTCGGCGTCAAGCGCCTGGAAGTAGAGATTCTTGTGAGCCGGAACGGTGAAGTACGCCGACCCGTCCTGGTATACCGGGACGACTCCGTAGACTTTCTTCAGGTGCACGTCGCCGCCGAAGCTTACCGCAGAGGCCTGGAGGTCGTAGCCGTCGCCTTGCTGGCGAGATCGCAGGGCCGACTTCCACGGCAGGGCCTTTGCCTCCATGATCCGCAGGTACTTCACCCGGCCGCGTTTGATGGCGCCCATTCCCTGGTAGACGTCCTGCATGAACAACGTTGCGAGGTTCCGGTCCTCGGTCTTGTCGGTCCTGGCGAGTTTCGACCGGGCGTTGACAACTGACGGAATCTCGGTCGGCCTGCGGCGCGGTCTCAGCGGGACCGGCTGGAAACACGATGTCTCCGGGTCGCGATAAAGCTCTGTGCGATTGCCCCAGGCGTTCAGCACGTAGAGCCCGTAGCCCTTCGGCTCGGTCAAATTCCTGCTGGTGCTGTGAGCGACGATAAACAACTTCTCCGACAGCGGAAAAGGCTCCTTGAAGTATCCGTACTGCATCGTTCGACGATGCCAGAACATCCCGGGCATGCCGATCTCCGGGGTGGTGTTCGTCATCGCGCTTGCGCCGCGGCGAGTTTTGCGCGTGTCGAGCAAAACGACCGGCCCGACAGACAGCCCGCAATGGGCCGTGGCGATAGTCACGATCTTGCTGCTGTTGGGGATGCTGCGAGGGTCAACCATCCCACCGGGCAGGACGACATTGTTCTTGTACACGTGTTCAGTGTGGCTGCCGTCGGGATGCATCGCCCAGAGGCTCTGCACGTTGCCGAAGCCCTTGTCTACGTATTCCCATCTCATGTAGACGACCCGGCCGTCATCCATCACGCATGGGTCGATCTCCGTGATCGGGCCTTCGGAAATGCTGTGGAGGTTCTTTCCGTCTGCGTCCATAACGTGCAGCGTGGTTACGCTGGTGCCCAGGCAGAAGACCACGCGTTGTGTGCGGGTCGAGGCGAACATAATCTTTCCGCTGGGCAGATAACACGGGTCGATATCGTCATAGCCCGCGCCGAGGCGTCCGGATCTGCATCCGTAAAGCGTGTCGCCTTTCGGCTCGTCGGGCGCGTCGAAGCTGAGCTGCCGCAGGCCCTTGCCGTCAACGCCGATCTCGTAGATGCGGAAGCTGCTCTTTGTGTCTTTCTTGTACGCAAAGACGATGCGCTTTGCGTCGAACGACAGATCGAACCGTCCGAACCGGCCGCCTGTCAGTTGCCGCGCTATTTCCGTTACCTTGCCGCTGGGAGACACCGGAGAAAGGATGCAGAGATTGCCTCCCATCACCTTTCCGCCGTAATGGTCCTCGTAAATGTGCCCCGACGTGTCGGTCATCCGCTTTACGAACAGCAGCTTGTCGAACTTCAACAGCGGATGGCCCAGCATCGCATCACGTCTTAACTCAGAGGATTCATCGTGGAGTTGCTGCAGTTGTTCGGGCCCGGCCTGGTCGCCGAGAAGCTCCTTGCTCTTCAACTCGGCAAGCTGCTTCAGGTATTGCGGTCCCTTGGGCCATCGCGGCCCGAATTCGGCGATCGTGTCGTTGATCGCCATGCGCAGCGTGTCGATATTCACGCTGCCCGGCGGCAGGAATCCCCTCCGATGCAGGGGCGGTATTCTATCGACCTTCATCTTGGGATCGGGCTGTCCGTAAGCCAGATTGTAGCGATGCCTGGCCTTGTAGCGAAGCGATCCGCTTTGCGGATCGACCACGCTGGGGCCTCTGGGTTTCCATCTGGCGGGGAAGGGCTCAGAGGAATCCAGGCGCAACGCCAGCACGCCGGGAGGCGGAGTCTTGCTGGTCAGCTTAAGCGTGTGTTTGCCCGCGGTGATCTTGATCTTGCAGGCCTCGGACCACTGGGCCCCGCCGGAGTCCTCCACAGGGCGCGGGCGATCGTGCCTGGGAAAACGATTTATGTTCGCCCCCGAATCGCCTGCGGCTCCGAGGCTGTCGGACGCGGTCTTCTTGCCGTCCACCCAGAACTCCAGCGGTCTGGCCTGGCTCGATGCGTAACGGATGCTTATCGCGTAAGTCGCGTCGATCGGAATATTGACGTCGTACTGGACCTCCCACGGCAGGCGATCTCCGCCGACGATCATGAGATTGGGGTGCATGTCCCGGTAATCGGCAAAGGGGTGTCGATTCGCCTCGACGCGTGCGTTTCCGCGATCGAAGGACCATGCGGGAATCTCCAGACGCGTAGGCGGCGAACCGGCGAGGCTCGCACTGCTGAGTATCGCAACGCACGCCATCGCCAGGGTAATGCTCCTATGCGTAAAGTCGAATTTCCAGTTCATGGCAATCCAGTTCCTCGTGCGGTGATTGTAAACTGATCGACCCTGATCGACAACATATCTGCGCCGGTTATCCGGCTGTCTCACCTGCTCGTTCGCCTGTGGCGGCGTCTGTACACGCTGGGCGAAACGCCTTCGAGGCGATTGAAGACCACGGCCATCTGCAGCGAGTCGGCGAATCCGAATTCGCGTGCGATCGACTTGATCGACGCCTTGGTCTCAACGAGTTTGCGTTTGGCCCGCTCGACTCGCAGGCGGGCTATTTCAGCGGCGATCGATCTGCCGAGGCGATCGCTGAACCGCCGTTCGAGCGTGCGCCTGGCTACGTGCAGGTGCTCGGCGACGTGTCCCACGCGGATCCGTTCGTGCGAATGCTCCGATATGAAGCGAAGCGCCGAGGCGACCAGTTCGTCGTCGACCGCCAGCGAGTCGCTCGATCGTCGCGGTATGAGCCCCGTCGGCTGGATAAGGACCGGTCCTTGGGGCGGCGCAGCTCCGTTCATTATTTCGTCGAGCAGTTGTGCGGCCCGGTACCCCACGCGTTCGTAGCCCATGTCGATACTGGTAAGCGACGGCTCGGGATGGAGGCAGATCACTGTTTCATTGTGCGAGCCGACCAGCGCGACGTCCTGGGGAACGTTCAGCCCTCTGGTGTCGCACACGCACGCCACGTGACGCGCCAGCAGATCGTACGAACAGTTCAGGCCCGTTGGACCGGACCACTTGTCCATCCACGCATCCAGCCTTGCTGTAAATCTCTGCCATTTGGCGGCGCTGTCGGGATACCCCGCCGAGACCATAAGCGAGGGGCATGCAAAACCCGCTTCGTCCAGAACCTCGCGAAAGCCTTTTAGCTGGCTCTTGGGGCCTTTTTCCCGACGACGTCCGAGAAAGCCGAAGTGTTCGAATCCACGGGCCAGGAGGTGTGTGGCGCCCATTTGTCCGGCCGCTCTGAAGTCAGGCACGACCAGCGGTATGTCGCTTACGGGCGAGTTGTTCCAGACGTTGACCACCGGCACGCCTGCGGCTCGAGCCGCTGCGGCCAGGCGGGGGGTGGCGCGACCGATAATTCCGTCGTACTTCGTTCTGGACCGCTTGGACTCAAGCGCCAGTTCGGGGTATTCGTCCAGGACGAACTTCCAGCCGCCTTGCTCCTGGGCGTAGCGATGGGCGCCGGCGAACACTTCGTGATGCCGTTTGTAAGGCCACTCCAGCTCGATCGCCATCGCCACTCGCCTGTTCTTGCTCATATGCAACCTCCTGCGTCAATCACATGATAGTGAGATAATTGCCGATCTTACGCTGTTAACCCGGCTTTGTGGCGTAAATAATATAGGTTTTTCCGCAAATAGAATAGATTTCGTAATAGACGAGTTCCGGGGGGGGGGGTTAAAAACGGGAATTGGGGATATAAAAAATTACCCAAAGCATTAGGGCTATGCGGAAATGTT
>CAYMSH010000030.1:25772-26083 GCA_964392945.1 uncultured Planctomycetaceae bacterium
CCCCCCCCCCCCCCCCCCCCCCCCCCCCCCCCCCCCCGCCATAATAACGGTAATTGGAGATAGAAGAATTACGCAAAGGCTTTCGGGCTAGAGGAAATGTTCGACAGGGAGGTTGAATACCTCGTTTTTTTCGGGAGTGCTTCTTTTCCGCGGGCCGCCTGGCAAGGTCATATTCGTCGGCGGCGGGTTTTGTATCTGATCTTTTTTTGGGTTTGCTGTTTATGCTGCGTCAAAAAGAGAAGGAATATCTGTCATATCGTAACCGTTCAGGTCCATTGGGGCCTGTGATGTCTGCCTGACCGGGCAACGCA
>CAYMSH010000031.1:0-16414 GCA_964392945.1 uncultured Planctomycetaceae bacterium
CCAGCACGGCTCCGATCTTGTTTCGCGACAGGTACGCCGTGCTCTCCAGCAGCGCCGCGATCGTGGCCTGGAGTCGGCCCAGGGGGCTGCTGAAGAATTTCGTCTGACCGACCTGGATCAGCACTCGCCGCAGTTCCGGCTGGAACGCCACGACGATTCCCACAAAAGCAAACAGCAGGAAGTTACCGTACAGGAACTTGATCCGCTCCCAGCCCAGATCTTCAGGCAGGAGTCGAATGGCGATGTAAACCGTCGCCAGGATCACGGCGACGCCTTTGACCAGCCTGGCTCCGCGAGTACCCCTCAAGAAGCGCATCAACCACCAGACGACTACTCCGATCAGGAGCAGTTCGACAAAGACCACGCCGTGGTTGTAATTCGCCACGCGTCGCAAGTAAGCCATAATGGCTTCAAAAAGCGTCATTACACACGTATCCCTGCCCCAATCCGCGCGCGAATGCGCAGCGGCGATCGGGGCGATGCACACTACTTATAATACGTAATCGTCAGACTAAGAGTTTTCACTTCAGTGGAAACAATGATATCTTTTTAAGAATTGTACGTTTCATTGGAAATAATCGCGTCATAAACCCTCAAAGCTTCGACCAGCGGGGCCGGATCGTGAACGCGAAAAATTGTCGCGCCGCCGCCGCGAGCGGCCAGACACGCCGCAATCGTGCCTCCAGTGCGGTCTTCGGCCAGGGCCGATCCGCCAAGATCGGCGATAAATCTTTTGCGCGACGGACCTATCAGTATCTTGCGGCCCAGCTTCGCCAGAACGTCAACCGCGCCGAGCAGCGCCAGATTATGCTCCAGCTTCTTGCCAAACCCGATGCCCGGATCGATCACGATCCGCGACGGGTCAACACCTGCGGACACCGCAGCTTCAATACGCTCGGCCAGGAACGCCTTGACCTCGCCCAGCACGTCGTCGTATTGCGGGTCAAGTTGCATTGTTCGAGGGCTGCCCAGCATGTGCATCAGCACGATCGCCGCTGAACTGTCGGCCGCCAGGGAAAGAATCTCCGGATCGTCTCGACCGGCCGAGACGTCGTTTATGATCGTCGCGCCCCATTCGATCGCCGCAGCGGCTACGTCCGCACTCGTGGTGTCTATGCTTACAACGGCTCGGGTTTCGGCAATCGCCGGGATGACATGTTCGATCCGCCTGATCTGCTCGTCGGGGCTCACGGGCTCAGAACCCGGGCGAGTCGATTCGGCTCCGACATCAATTATCTCGGCCCCGCATTCGATCATTCGCCGCGCTCGGATCGCCGCGGCGTCGGGGTCCAGGTACTTGCCGCCGTCTGAGAAGCTGTCGGGCGTGACGTTCAGGATGCCCATCACCACCGGCTCGTCGGCGGGACCGGCGTCCAATATTTCCCGGACTGATCGCGGCATTTAATCGCCTCAGGCGGTTTCCGGATCGGATGAAGGCTCTTGTGGCTCAGATTCCTGCTCAGCAATCTGATCGTCGGCGGGCTGATCGTCTGCAGCGTCGTTCTTGGCCTGCTCTATGCCGATCAGGTCCGCTACTGTAGGCTTGTCGATCACTTCGCCGTCGAATATTCGCAACACTTCGTCGGCGCCGAGGGTCTCGTATTTCAGGAGCGCCTGGGCCAGTCGCTCCACCTTGTCGCGATTGGCTTCTATCACATCGCGGGCGATCTTGTAGGCCCGATCGACAATCACCTTTACTTCCTGATCGATCAGGTCGGCGGTCTTGTCGGAAAACTCCCGCTGGCTCAGAATTCCCTCGTCGGATCGACCGTAATGCACCAGCCCGAGCGATTCGGACATTCCCCAATCGGTGACCATACGCCTTGCTATTCCGGTAGCCTGCACGATATCGCTGCTGGCTCCGCTGGATGTGTCGCTGCAAAAGACTTCTTCTGCGATCCTTCCGCCGAAGCAGAACGCCAGCAGCGACTCGCAGTATTTGCGCGTGTAAATGTACCTGTCCTTTTCCGGCAGAGTGAATGTGGCTCCGCCCATTCGGCCCCTGGGAATGATCGAGACTTTGTGGAGCGGATCGCCGTCAGGAGTCAGGACCTGCACCAGTGCGTGCCCTGCTTCATGGTAGGCTGTGCACGTTCGTTCGGCTTCGTCTATGGCTCGGCTCTTTCGAGCTCGGCCCCAGCGCACCTTGTCACGCGCTTCCTCCATATCGACCGATTCGACAAACTGCTTGTCGGCCATTGTCGCCGCGATCGCAGCCTCGTTGACCATCGCGGCCAGATCGGCTCCACTGAACATCGGGGTGCCGCGGGCCAGTTTGCGAAGATCGATATTCGGGGCGCACTTGATCTTGTCGGCGTATATCTTGAGTATCTCGTAGCGTCCCTGGACATCCGGCAGCGGAACGTCTATCTGCCTGTCGAACCGCCCGGGGCGCGTCAGGGCCGGATCGAGAACGTCCAGCCGGTTGGTCGCTGCGATCACGATCACCTGATCGGAGCTGTCGAAACCGTCCATTTCTACGAGAATTGCGTTGAGTGTCTGTGCGGTTTCCTGCCCGCCGCCGGGATGTTCAGAGGTTCGTCGTCGTCCGACGGCGTCGATTTCATCGAGGAAGATTATGCACGGGGCGTGGTCCTTGGCCTGCTTGAACAGATCGCGGACTCGCGAGGCTCCTACGCCTACGAACATCTCTACGAAATCGCTGCCTGATATCGAGAAGAACGGCACATCGGCCTCGCCGGCGATCGCCTTGGCCAGCAGGGTCTTTCCGCATCCCGGCTCGCCGGCCAGCAGGACTCCCCTGGGTATCCTGCCGCCGAGTCGGCGGAACCGCTGCGGATTCTGGAGGAATTCGATGATCTCCCTGACTTCCTCTTTGGCTTCCTCGACGCCGGCTACGTCTCCGAACGTAACGCCGGTCTGGTCTTTCGGGGTGACGCGATGCTTGGAGCGTCCGAAGTTGCCGAGCATGCCTCCCCCCCCGCCGCCGGCGCCCATTCTTCGGAACACGAAGAACCATATCGCAAAGAGCACAAGCGACGTCATCAACAGGTGCGGGATCATCATTTCCCACCATCCGGTGGGCTTGAATATCACCTTGAATTTGCCGGATTTCTCGCGGGACGCTTTGTATAACTTCTTCGTGAATTCGCGATCGTCGCGATGGTTGTACTGGACGTGAAACTTGTTGGATTCGCCGTCGGGTACGGGAACGCCTTCTATGGTTTCACCGGTGATGGAGTCCTTTTCGATAACTATATCGCCGGTAACCTGACCGTTATCCACGAACGCCCAGAAATCGGTGATCGTTATACTGCGTCCCTTGTCAAATCCGCCCTGGAAGAGCGTAGTGAGAAGTATGATCGCAAGAACGATCAGCGCCACACGCATCAGATTCCGTCCGAGTTTTGTCGGCGGCTGGAATCCGGGGCCCTGTTGTCCGGGACCTTGTTGTCCGGGTTGATTCTGCGGTTCCTGGGGCTTGGATTCGTCAGTTTGATCGGGGCCCTGGGATTCGTTCTGTGTTTGGTTCGGGTCGGTCATATATCTAATCGGCGCGATGCGCCCGCTTGGATCTCAAATACGCCGGAGTTCGTCCCGGCCGCGTGTGGAGTCCTGGTTTTATAGTTTCTCGTCGCCAGGCTGATCCGCCTGGTCCGGCCAGCCCTCTTCCAGCTGCTCGACTATCCGCTGTGCGGCGTCGTCGATCACGGCCTGGCTTCCGGTGAAGAACGTCTCGCTGAACGGATACTCGGTGATATACTCGCCCCGAACGTTGAAATTATCTCTTTTCACCAGCACTTCGCCGGTCCTCAGATCGATCCACTTGAACGATACGGTGAACGTGGCCTCCATCGCTCGGGCGTGTCCGGTGTCGGTGTTTATCGACAGCGGTCTCTGGCTGACGTTCTTCAACTGGCCGACGAGTTTGGTGTCGGCCTTGGCTGCATCGGTTATACGGTATCGCGTATCGACCTGGATGCGATTGACGACGGCCTTTGTCAGATCCATCTCGATCCCGCGCCTGAAGACGGCGTGTCCCCTGGTCCATACCGGTATCGCAATAGTCCGCACGTTGCTGCGATGAAGCGTTCCGATCTTGTAGCCGCATCCCGAAACGATCGTCAGTGCGACAAGTCCCGCGACGGCGACGAATCTTGAGGTTCTCATTTTTCCACCTTATCGTTCTTCGGTGATTTGGGAGCGGGTCGTTTCTCGGCTCCGGCCCCGAGATCGACCAGGGCGTCTTTGGCCAGCTTGGCCAGCCCGCTGTCTGAGTCCTGTGCGACAACTTTCCTGTAGTAGAATATCGCCGCGGTTTTGCGTCCGATGCGTTTGTAGAATTTCGCCGAGGTGTAGTATCTCCGCACCAGTGCGGTTTTTATCTGCGACAGGACCATAGGCACGTTGGCCTTGTTGGCTTCCTCGCGATACCGGTCCAGGAATATCATGAAACGCTGCTGTGCGTCGGTAAGCGGCGTGTCGTCGAACGCTTCGCCGCGGTACTGGGCGTACCTGGCCCTGGCCGCACGGAGCATGGCGTGGCTCATTCGCTTTCGCGGACTCTGTGGGAAAGTTTTGATGTAGTGATCGTAGGATTCTACGGCTTTTACGACTTGACCGGTGTCGTAGTGATGGTCCGCAACTCGCAGCAGGGCCTTCTCGGCGATAACGGTTCCAGGAGCGCGGTCTGCGATCCCGTTCAGGATTTCGATGCCCTTGTCGATGCCGGAAACCCGGAACATCCACATAGCCTTGATCTTGCGGCCTTTCAGGAAGGCGTCGGCGATCTGGTACTGCCTCTGTATGGCCCGATCGAAATACTCGCCGTTTCGGTACTGGTCCATCTGCTCGCCGAATCGATCGCTGGCCTTTGAGTAGTTGCCGCGGTCCATCTCGGCCTGACCGATCAGCATCATGACTTCTTCGCGTCGCTCGTCATTGGGATAGCGGGCCAGGAACGTCTTGGCCGCCTTCAACGCATCCTTGGGGCGATCGTTGTCAATGTGCATGCGCACGATAGCCAGTTCGCCCGCGGGCGTACCTTCTACAGGCCTGGCCGCGGCGACCCATTTGCCGTTTTTCCACACGTGCTCGGTACGGTCTGCGGCGTAGGAAAATCCGCAAGTGGTCACGATAGCACACAAGACTACAAACCATCGGTATTTGCTTATCATAGAAGTATTCCTGTCTGAGTATGCCGCGCGTAGCGAACCTGCCGACAATACGCTGCCATTATACCCGCCGGGAGTCAAGCTGCAAGCTATAGCTGGCGGGGTTAAGCCGCCGATAGCGACTATCGAATGACATACCTTGCCATCTTCATCGGCTTGCCCAACTGGTACGACGCGTGATACGACAGCAGGCGGTTGACGCCGCGGACCTCCTCGTCCGACAGCGAGACCCCGGCGCGGCCTCGTGCGGCCTGGAGACCGGCAAGCCCCCTGATTGCATGCGTACTTGCGCTTATCTTTTCGTCGGCCGCACATCCGCAAGACCCGCACAGCAAACCGCCGCGGGCCGAACTGAAGAACAGATCGCCGCCATGCGAAGGCGCCGAGATATCGACATCGCACTCCACACAGTTGCTCAACTGGCCCAACAGACCGGCGTGACGCAGCATTCGCCACTGGAAATAAGCCAGGACCGCCGCTATTGGCGCGTCGGCGTCTCCGATCCGGCCCAGTGCGTTGTGCAGCAGATCGAACGCCTCGGGATGTGCGTCGCCCTCGCCCAGCAGCAGACCGACAAGTTCTATCATGTACAAGCTCGTGTTGAGCCTGGCCGAATCGGCGCGAAGCGACAGGTGCGAATCAGTCTCGGCGAACTCGAAAAGCGTACCCATAGCCCCTGAGGCCGGCTGGGAAAAGACTATTTGCCCTTCACTCAGCAGGTCCATCGCCCCGCCGGACTTGCTCTTGGGACGCTTGGAGCCCTTGGCCAGCACGCTGAGAATCCCTTCCTCGCGCGTAAGAAAACGCAGGACCTGGGAGGTCTCGCTGTAGTCAGTGGTGCGTATGCAGATGGCTTTCTGGCGAAGCGGCATGTCCAGAGATTAGCGAATCAAACGGCCCGGAGCAACCAGGCGGCGCGGGACACCGCTGAAATCCACGCGATAAATGCATAAAAAACCGCCCGACGACTCGATCCGCCGGGCGGTTGTACATTGGAGTATTATTGCCGGTTTACATCCGGCTGCGGCGCCTGCGATGGGCCAGAATCAGCACGCCGCCGATGCCGAGCAGACTCATCGTAGCAGGTTCAGGCGTCAGAGTTACGTCGGACTCGGCTTCGAAATCCGAGGCGAAGTTCGAGACGATCGGATCCAGATTCCAGGTTATGTCCAGGATATTCCCGACGCCATTGGGACCGAATTCAGTCGCCAGCGTTCCGCCGGTTATGACAAAGTCGCCCCAGCCGATCAGGAATGGAATACTCGAAAGGCTCTCTTCTATCTGGAAATCCACGATATTGGCGCTCAGCAGGGTCTGGCCTTCCTTGGATATGCTTATGGTCCCGCCGCTGAAGTCCGCCATAGCCTTCTGCTGGGTCGATCTGTCCTCATCGAGAAAAGTCTCCAGCGAGAAGTCAATATCACTGATGAACTCCTGGGAATTGTCGGACCTTTCCAGGACCAGAACGATACCGGCCTGGGCGATGTCCAGCACACCGGTTTCAGAATCGAAGATCGTATCGACTGACCCTACGCCGATCTCATCGATCATTGCGGCGCCAGCGGGAGCCGAGGCCAGAAACACTGCTCCGGAAACCGCGACCAGGAGAAACAGGCCCTTAAGAGTCGACAAAACACGACTCCGACCCGTATCGATACTATGCCCCATCCGTTGTTTAGTCATAACTGCTGCTCCGTTTATTTACGCGCGCTACTCTCCTGGACGCAGGACCATCCTGCGTAAAACATGTCCATTATTGTGACCGCGAGAGCAGGCCCGACGGATTAACTAACCGTCAGGACCAGAACGGGCGACATAACATCGCTCGCTGCGGCCGAGCAGATACGACTACGCCTTCGACTCCTCCGGTCAACAGGTTCTTTAACGAGGGCTAGAACTTGATTCGCACTATCTGTGCGGGTACGGCCCTCATCCGGTCCAGGCTCAACAGGACCAAACGTGTTGATCGATATCGGAATTCTAAGGTAATATGGGCAAATCTCAAAGAGAAAAATCCCGGCCGATCCGATCACGGCGACTTCGATTCTACTCTGCTACATATATAGTTTCGACTGATGCATCATGCAAGTCATGTAGTCTCACTCCGTTACGTCCGATAATATGGGGCCTGGCATTTGTTGATTGGCGGGAATAAAATTCCCCAAGAAACGCAAAAAAAACCTTCGATACGTCCGTTTGCCGCCTATGAATCGAACATCAGAATACTCTGACACACCCAACACCTCATTTGCGTATATGCGAATCGAGCCCGCCTGAAGCGATCTCAGATGGGCTCGATCTGCGAATATCGGCGGGGTTTGCCTAGTCTGCGACTTTCCAGCCGCTGTAGCCTACTTCGAACCACAGCTTATCGCCGCTAAGTGCTAGTATTTTCTGGAGTTTAAAGTGCGTTCCCTTTACCGGAAGCGACACGCGAATCGGCGTGGCTCCGGCGGCCCGGGCCTGTGCGTCAACTCGTTTGTTGAACCGCTTTTGCATCTGTGCAGCTTCGGCCGCCGGCTTGCGTGCTACGATCGTGGCGCCGGCGCTGGTCGACATAGACGCGAAATCCTCGACGATCTGCACCGGACCGCCAAACGCGCTGGAGCCCCAGCCCTTTGTGTATTTGCCTTCGGCCGGCAGGTACAGGTTATACATCACGTGCATGACAGGCACTTCGCACGTCGGCAGATCAACGCGGAGCTTGCCGGAAGTCGGCTGGGTCTGGCCCTCGGCGGGAGTGTGAACGTACACGACGGTGACCGGGAACGCGGCAAGCTCGCTCGAACCGGACTTGCTGCGAACCAGCGGGATCAGGACCTTGCCTTCGGTGTCTTTCCCGGGTGTGGCGGCTTTACCGGCCACTGAGACTGACCAGATCTCGGTTCCGCTCGGCATCGCCAGGCGCAGGAACTGGCGACGGTTGTTTCGTACGCTGTAAGTAGCTTTGGTCATGCGACGCCCGTCGGAAAGCTGCATGCCGGTGAACACCGCGCTGTCGGCGACTGTCACGAGCACCGAGACCTCGCCGTGCTTGCGGATGCCCAGCGGGATGTCGATCTTGTCGCCGACATAACGAAAGCCCAGGAGGATCGGCTGGTTCGTCATCGCCGTTAGCGCGCCAGGCAGGCCGCTGGCGTCTATCGCCGTTGCGCCTACGACTTTGCCGGCCTCGATCTCAACGTTGGCCAGCGCGACAACGGCGACAAAGCCCTTCTCACGTTCGACTCCGGAAGCTCGGATAACCGGCGCCGATGATGACGCCTGGGCGGCGGCGGCCTGTTCGTAGGCTATCTGCAGCGTGTACGCGCCGATCGTCTCGCGAGAGAGAGTAACAGCCAGCACGCCGGCTTTATCCACGCGCCAGTCCTGCAGATTCGCTCCTGCGACTGTCAACACGCTTACGCCTTTGGGTACGCTGAGTTTCAATTCGCGAACAGGCGTATGCAGGATATTGAAGTAGACCGCCTCCTGGCACAGCAGCAGACCGTCGGCCACTGACACCAGCGTGGCGGTCTCGGCGTAGAGTTTCGTCGGCGCTGCAGGGGCTTTGGGTATCGCACGCTCCCAGGTGATCTGGACCGGCATGCCGGTGGGCAGAGCGGCCGCTACGGCGGTCTTACCGGCCGCGGCGTTTACCGTAAGCCACTGGGCGCCGCGTACGTTTTCGTCAACCTTGTCGCCGTCGATAGTGAGCTTGATCACGCTCGAACCGGGCAGTGTCCGCGTAAAGCCCACGGAGTTGGCGCCGCCTGACTTCGTAACGGCCACGACAAACGCCAGTTCGACGGAGATCTTGCCGGTCTTTTCGGTAAGCAGTTCATAGTTGGCGCCCTGGACGTTGAGATGCACGCCTTCAGGCAGCTTGGAGCTCTTCAGCGCAACGCTGGCCGGCAGAACGGGTATCCGCTTCCAGCCCTTGTCGCGAAGTATGTTGACCTCGATCGCAGCGGTGAACACGCCGCCCTTTTCGGTAAGCGTCCCTTCGTAGGTCCCGCTGGTCACAACGTAATCAGCCGGCGGAGGCGCCGTGGAGCCCTTGGCTTTCTTGACTGAATGCTCCAGCAGCGCGCGGAACTCGGTCCACGGCAGATCGACTGTGGCTCCGGCGCCCACGCGATCGATCTTCTGAACGCCGAGCAGTTTTTCGATCTCGTCCCATTTAACCGTGATGACCTGCCCGCCCCCCTTCTTTGTCGGATCGTATCCGGTGATCTTGACGAACTGGGCCCAACTCAGCGTCACCTGGCCGTTGGCGTTCGCAGCGGGCGCAGCAGCCGCGTCGAGTTGACCGACCCATCCGAGAACCATCGCACACATCACCGCCAGAATCATCACATTGCGCTTCATAATCATTTTCCTTTCCATCGGTAGTCGAAGCGGACGACCATCTCGTCGCCCGGTTTTACCAGTGTTTTTTCGAGTTTGACCGTCTCCCCGACCTGGGGGATTTCTATTGTTTGGGGGGCCTTGAAGAATTCGATGTCTTTAGACGCCTTGCTCCAGTGCTGCATCTGGCCGGCTTTGACCGCCGTGAGGTAACCGGCGTTGTCGATCAGCACGTATTTCTCGTGCGAGAAGCTGATCGGGTTGTCATTGATGTCCAGCGTGTTGCCCTTGTCGCCGCTGCGATTGACGTACGTCGTCATCTCGTTGGCCAGCAGAGCGTCAGTGCCGATGATCGTGTCCTGGCGGGTCTCGTTGAGATCTACGCGATTGCTCGCGGACGACGCCCCGGCCTGATCGATCTCCATCAGCGTGCGGAACTGGGCCTCATCAACGATGGTGTACGACACGTCGTTATTGCCCTTGCGGAACTTGACGCCAAGCGAATTGGCTGTCGCGGCGTCGACATTCAGATTAACGCTGGCGACCTGGGTCTTCTGGCCGCGATTGAACCGAAGCTTTCGAGCCAACTCGGCGGGACTCAGTTTCCTCCGGATCGTTTCTCGCTCGGGTTTCGCCGGCTTGCGCTTCGCCGCTTTGGGAACTTCGCCAAGTGCGACTCTGGTCGAAACGCGTATCACGCCGCCGTCAAGGCGATAACCCAACCCCTGGGCGACTGTGCCCGGCTCCCCTCCGACGCCAATATCATCCAGTACGATTTCCAACGCTTTTCGGAAGGTCACATTCGACAGATGCACTTTGACGGGAGTCTTCGGCTCGATCCCCTCTTTGGCCAGCGTTGTCCAATCGACGCGAATACTCGCGCCTGAAACGTCACGCATGAACTGCATGACCTGCTCAAACTCCATATCCTCGAAGTCCAGCCTGGATACTTTCGTATCGAGCTGCTTATCGACTATGCGGTCGGCTTTGGTTCGGGATTTAGCTGCGATTCTGTCGGGGCGAGTCCATTTGACCGGGCCCTTGAGCCCCCTGGCCCAGCGGAGCTTGTTGAGCAGCACGACTATTTTCGCATGGTTGGCGCCATTCTGCGATATCGCCAGGCGAGCGTCTTGCTGCTCGATCGTCCCGACATCGCCGCCGGCGTCCGCCCAGGACTTGCGATCTACGATCTTCCGGATGACGCTTGCCAGTTCGTCGAGGTCTTCGGCCAGGTCGCCGATGTCGTAGGATCGCCGATCGATCCGAGCGGCCAGATCAACATTCGTTGAGACGGTTATCACGCCCTGATCGATAATGTAGCCCAGCCCCGTATCGCCGACACCTTCCTCCGCACCGGTTGAGACATCTTCGAGTATGATATGCAGCGCCTTTCTGAATGTCACGTCCGACAGGTGAACGTTAACAGTCGTCACCGCTTCGATGCTCTCCAACGCCAGCGCTCGCCATCTTACGTGAATATTGGCTCCGGAGACATCTCGCATGAACTCCATGGCCTGCGAAAGCTCCATGTCCTCGAAGTCCAGCTTGGATACTTTCTGGTCGAGCAGCTTACCGACTATCGGATCGGCCGGCGCGCCGAACCGCCTGTCTTCAAGGCTCGGGGCGCCAGCGGGCTTGAGGCCCTTTTCTTTGCGAATGCCGTTAAGCAGATCGAGTATCTTCTCGTGATTCGATCTTGGCTGGGAGACCACGAGCAGCCCTCTTGTTTCCACAACGGCTCCGACCCGGCCGACAATGCGGGTGACGCCGCTCATTATTCCAGCAACCGCTCTGGCCCGATCGGCCGGACTAAGACGCCAATCCAGTCCGAACGCCGGATTCCGATCAGCAACAATAATATCGCGGATATCGTATACGGCTAGAGAAAGCCGTCGATCGAAATCCTCTCTCGTCGAGATAACTACTACCCCTTCATCGACAATATAGTCCAGCTTCCCGCCGCCAACGTCTTTCAGTATCGCCTCCAGCGATTTCCTGAAGCTCACATTTGACAGATTCAAGTCAACGCTGCTGGCCGGTTCGATACTCGCCAGCGCCAGAGCGCGCCACTTTACGTGTATATTGGCGCCGGACACATCTCGCATGAACTGCATAACCTGCGAGAGCTCCATATCCTCGAAGTCCAGCTTGGAGACCGTTGTATCGAGTAGCTTGCGAGCTTCTCGGCTCATCTGGGTCTGCCAGCCCTCGACCCTCGGCTTGCGACGAATGGTGATGTCTTTCCAGTCCTTGGGGTAAGTGACCATCACGTGCCACGGAATATCCGAACGCCTCACATCCGGTGCAGACAGATTTGACGCCCAGCCTACATCTTCTAACCCGGACTCAAACGGCGACGTCCGGACAATTGATCGCTTTCTGGACATCAGCAAGTTCATCATGTCCATCTGCAACTCGGCCCGTTCGGCCTGCAGTTTCTTTATCTTCAGCCCCAGAGAACGGACGTGTTGGTCCAGGGGTTTGATCATCGCCTCAAGCCTGTCGGGGCTGAACAGATCACTATTGTCATTCAACTCTCTGAACACTCTCATAGCCGACACGTATGTCTCGTGAAGCCCGGCAAGATCTCGACTGTTCGCCATCTGCTGTGCTCGCACTAAGACCTTATCGTACTTTGCGGCGATTTCGACCCGCCTTACTGGCGGCGACTTGTACGTTCTTGCGGGGCCGGAAATGATCATCTGCGACTTGGACTGTTCGATCTGCTGGAGTTCCAGGCTGGCCTTGGATCTGCTCCACTTGTCCCTGTTTGTGCTTATCCACTCGATCTGCCGCGCAACGCTGGCCTGCATCTGACTGTATCTATCGGCGCCCAGGAGGCTCCTGGCGTTATCGACCGCGGCGCCGGCGGTCTTGGCGGCCTCTATGGCGGCGGTGAAATCGGCGTCACTGTCGGCTCTCGCCATCAACTCCTTGGAACGCCGCATGGACTTTTCGTATTCCGTCGTCGCTTCGCCACGCCGGACGGCGCGTCGGTCCCTGAGCCTCTGGAGCACTCCGGGAGCCCTGCCGGCGGAGGATGCGTTGAGTTTTCTGGCCAGGGCCAGAAGCTTCCCGAAATCTGTACGGGTCGGATCCAACCGCACGGCGATCTGAAGCTCACCGATGGCGGCCGACGTGTTCCCGCTGTCCAGCAGTCGCTTGCCGCTGGCCAGATGCTCAGCGGCCTTGTTCTTCGCCATCGCTGCCGGATCGGGCGCCGGCTGGGAGACGCCTTGTCCGTTTGAAAGTCCCCAGGCATTGGCCCGCATCCCGAGAGAGTAGGTGTCCGAGCCTTTTGCCTCGCCTCGCCAGGCGTAGTTCCTGTCGATGAACTTCTGCAGGTTCGGATCGACTTTGGCGCCATTGGACAGCCTGCCGCCTATGACAGTAGTCCCGCCGGTGGCGATCGCCTTCGGATCGGCATTGACGGCGCCTAGATACTTCCGATTCGACAGGTCCGGCCGGTTGTGCAAATCGTATGAAAAATCGCCGTCTGACGACTTTTTGAACCCTTCCTGCAACGCGAGATTAGCTCCGACCTGGACCTGCGGTCCGCGGGCCTGGCGAAGGCCTTCGATCAGATTGGCTGTCGCACGCTGACCGCCCAAGAGAGAAGTCACCTTCAGCGAACGCTGGCCGTCGAATAGCGTGATTTCCACCTTACCATCGCCAACGAGCGACTGGACCTGTCTGGTGAGCTTCTCGGTCTGGGCGTCGCGTCGGGCCTCTTTGGCGTCGATATCCTTCAGAGAATCACCGGCGCCGTTTTCATCCCGATCGGCGGCGACAAGATCGCCAATCTGGTATATCTCCACGGTCTGCTTCTGTTCTCTCGTTGCATTGCGATTCACATTAACCAGGCCGGCCGACGGGTCGAATAAACCCGTGTTTGTCCGGGCCGAGCCTCGCGGACGACGGACAGCGAGCTGATTGCCCGAATCATCTTCCCGATCTTGTGCGTTGGAATCGGTTTGCACCCCAGGCGCAACAGGAAGCGTGATATATATGGCTTCGTTATTCTCCCCTGTATTCGGTCGGGCCTGGTTCCGGGCCGTCGATTGGCCTTCCTCCCGGTCTTGCGCATGCCCTTGGCCCTGGCCTTGCGGTTGACGGGGAGCCGGTCGGTTGCCCGGGCCTTCGAGGGTTGCTTGGGCTAGTTCGAACGCCAACTGCTCTCTTTCTTCCTGGAGATCCTTTGTAACCTTGACGTTTCCTGTGGTGGACAGCACGTCAGCGTTTTCGGCAAGCTCCCGGGCCAGCAGGCCGGCTTCTGCAATCCGTCCGGACTGGCGAAGTTTCTTCAGCCGCTTGAGCCCTTTGCCGAGCTTCTCGTCAGTAGCCTTCCTGGCGGTCTCGAGTTGCTTTCTGGCGTCCCTGAGGCGCGAGGTCTGATCGATTACATTCTCGCCTCTAGCCACGAGTTGTTTGCCCAGGGCTTCGGCGGCCTGGAACTTCTGCTGGGCGCGTTTGGTGTCGCCTTTCTCGGCGGCTTTCTTGCCCTCATCGAGCAGTCTGGTCTGCCGGTCAAGTTCAAAGGTGTTAGCCGCGGTAATCTGCTGTTTGACTTTGACGGCCGCTACTTTCTCAGCTCGCGATTTGACCTGCAGCTTGCCCTTGAGAAGCTTGATGTTCGCCAGCAGGCGCCTGGCGTTTGGCGCATCAGGCGAGTTGGGCGCCAGTTCGATAACTTTGCTCAGCGACTTGTCGGCCTCGTCATATTTGCCCTGATCGTAAGACTGCTTGCCCGCACGCCAATAGTTCCGATACAGCGAACTGCTAGACAATAAAGCGTCATCGCGAGTAATAGACGCGGCTTGCGACTTGCCCGAAGCGGGTTTCACTACCTTGCTGGTATCGAGAAAGCGATGCTTGCTCTCATTCGATCCGGAAAACCAGCCGAACAATCCGCCGCCGCTTTTCGGCTTCGGCTTCTTCACTATCGCCTGGGGCAGGCCCATGCGTTTTCTTTTCGGATCGAGCGCCGTTGCGCTTCCGTAGGTCATGGAGGCTTGTGCGGTCTGGCTGGAGTACTGCTCAACGGGTCTCATCACGCCGGAGAACTTCACGCGACTCATGCCCCCCGGCATGTGCGCCTGGCACCAGGCGTAGGCGATCGGAATGTCGATCCGCGGCAGCGCCAAAGCTCCGGACCCGCGGGCGGTCAGCGGGTCGGCGCGATACATGTAGACCAGTTGAACAGGAAAGCTGACCAGCCCCATCACAGAAGCAGTGGACCGCTCCAGCGGGAGGAGATACTCGCCTTTCTTACCCGGCACAGGCGTCATCGGGCGCGACTTTTCCGACACCCTGGCCAGCAACACCTTCGCCCCGGCCGGGAGGTTGATCCGCAGGAACTGACGATTGCGATTGCGTATTTCGTAGTCCGCCCGGCAGATCACCGATCCGTCAGGCCGATACGCCGCCTGGTATCGCGCAGAGTCGGCCAGCGTCTGCTTGATCGCAAATTCGCCGAGGTTTATCGACTCTGCCCGTATGGACCACTGACTCGAAGTTATCGAATAGGCCAGGACCGCCTTGCCGGCCAGAATCGCCGAGGCCCTGAACGGAATGTCGCCAAGAGCGATCTCCTTGAGCCCGGAAACGTCGGCCGGTTGGATCTCGCTGCCGCCTGCGGTGTTAGTTATCACCAGCGATCCGCCGGACCATCTAGCGCCCGCAATCTCCAGGCCGACAAGATCGGCGGCGCCTTTGGCCGCCGGCAGTTCGTAATCGACCTTGAGGTTGGCGCCACTGGTGATGGCTCCGCGGAAGAAAACCGTTGCGGCCCGGCCGGAAATCCGAACGTCGCGGACGTCGGGCCCGCGAACTGAAACTCTCCTGGCGCCTCGCGGGACCGTCAGCTGGAGTCCCTGGCTCTTTCCGCCGAGAATCGCGATGCGAAGATCGGCTGACACTTGCTGGGCGGCCGGTCCGAAGTTCCACGCGACCGCCCCGCCGATCTGGTACGTCGGCTGGCGATCGGTCCGGCTCTGTACGGGTCGATAGGCGATCGCCAGCTTCGATGTCGGCCTCAGCGCCAGCGAAACCTGCGTGCCGACGGCTGTCCGCGCCGCACCGGAAGCCGTAACCTCAAACGCTCTGGGAGAGTCCAGCGAGACACCGGTCCGCACACCCCGGGCGATCGGCAGGGAAAATACCCCGCCTGTGGCTTTGAACGCCTTGACCGGACCGCGTGCGCGAATCACGTAGGACCCGGGCTCTGCAGGCTGGAACACGAGCCATTTGCCTTTTGTCGCGGGCTTGAAAGAATTATCGCCGACAGTGATTCTCGACCAGGCCAGAGAATCGCTCAGCACGGCGATCGGACCGGACCGGCGAGCATCGAACACCAGCAGATGAATCTCAACATCGATGCTCGCAGCGCCCTTTTCATCAGCTTTTAAGCGGTAATCGCCGCGGGTGACAATGTGAGAAACCGGAGCCGAAATCGGGCCTTTGGCTTCGTCGATAACGAACCGCCGCCACACCGAACGAGGCACGCGGAAATGCGCATCTTCCAGCAGCCGCGAACGATTGACTATCTCGTTGATCAACGCGATTCGATCGGAGGGAGTTTTAGCCTGGGCGCAAAGCAGGCCCGTTTGAAGAGAGATAACAAGAAACGCTATTGTGGCGACAAGTCGTTTCATGTACGCGAGTGTCCGTTGAGGGTCCCGGTATTGAGGAGTAAGCAGTATACCACTTTGACGCGGCAAGACCAGAGAAGTTCCGGATTTTTCAGATATGAATTCTTAGCGCCCGCCGGCGATCAGGCTTTGCCTTCGCTGACCTTGATGCGCAGCCGCGTGATCTTTCGTTCGTCGGCGGCCAGGACGGCGAAATCCGCCCCGAACGCCTGGAGGGTTTCGTCGATCTGCGGGATGTAGCCCAGTTCGGAAAACACCAGACCTGCGACGGTGTCGTAGCCGGCGTCTTCTGGTATTTCC
>CAYMSH010000031.1:16424-25998 GCA_964392945.1 uncultured Planctomycetaceae bacterium
ATATACATCCGTCCGTCAGCCTCGATCGTCTTATCGTCGATGCGCATCATCAGATCCTCTTCGGACTGATCGTATTCGTCGGCGATCTCGCCGACAATCTCCTCCAGCACGTCTTCGATAGTCACTATGCCGGCGGTCCCGCCGTATTCGTCGAGCACCACGGCGATGTGAACCATGCGGGCCTTGAACTCCTTGAGCAGATCGTCCAGCGCCTTGGTCTCAGGCACGAAGAACGGTTTGCGAATCAGGTCCTCGATGGCGATCGACTCGCCGGCCCCGATCAGGCGGAGCATATCCTTGGCGTACAGCACGCCGATAATATTGTCTATATCGCCGCCGAAGACCGGCACGCGAGTGTGTCCGGCTTCCACGATCTTCTCAACGGCGTCTTTCCACGGAGTTTCGGAATCCAGGGCGAAGATATCGGTCCGTGGCGTCATAATCTCCGCCGCGTGAGTGTCGCCGAACTCCATCACCGATTCGATCATCTCTACTTCTTCGGCGTCTACGGCGCCTTCGGCCTGGCCGTCTGAGGCGGCCTGCAGGATATCCTGCTTGGCGGTCTCTTCGGTGCTCGCTTCGGTCTCGGCTATACCGGTAAGACGCCGGATCGGCAGGTCAAGACGCTGCATCAGCCATATTGCCGGGCTCATTGCGTGTCGAAGCACCAGCAGCACGGGAAAAGTCGCCGCCAGGATCTGCTCGTCGGCGTAAGCCGCCCAGGCGTGCGGTATGGCTATGCCGAACAGTGCGATCAGGCCGATTGAAACTCCGACAGTCGGCAGAACACTTCCGTCAAAGAGCAGGCCGACGACAACAACGAGCGCTACGTTGCTCATCGAGCGACACAGGGATGCGTTGAGCCGCAGGGCCCAGAGATGGCGATCGAGAACTTCCAGGCGAGCCTTTCCCGGATAATCCTCAAGGACCTCCTCGAGGCGCGAACGGCGAAACGCTCGCAGCGAATACCCGGTAAGCGCAAAGAAGCCCGAAAGGCCCGTACACAACAGAACAACCCAGACAAGTGGGTCCACGTTTGAATAAACTCCACAAAAACCGCCCGAAATTCCGGTGCGACCCTATTTCACCCGGCCGTGAGGGGCGTAAATCACAGCCGGTAATATCGAGTCGACAACTATATACATAATACCCATAATCGCCGTACTGACAAGGTATATTCCGATCGCACAGGAGTTACTTTTTGCCCGCGGCCCGCTGGGCTCGGAAGAAATCGGTCAGGAGTTGTCCGCATATTTCGGCGTTTACGCCGGCTACGACCTCGCAGCGATGGTTCAGTCGCGAGTCGTCGCATATCTGGTAAAGCGTGCCGACGGCGCCGGCTTTGGGATCCGTCGCCCCGTATACTACGCGGTCCAGGCGCGCCAACACTATCGCCCCGGCGCACATGCAGCACGGCTCGAGAGTCACTACGAGAGTGCATCCGCCCAGGCGCCAGTCGCCGATCGACTCGGCGGCCGCTCTAATCGCCAGCATCTCGGCGTGAGCCGTCGGATCAGCGTCAATTATTCGACGATTGTGCGCCGCGGCGATTATCTCACCGTCGGCGTTTGCGATCACCGCGCCGATAGGCACATCGCCCTCGGCCCGGGCCGCAAGAGCCTCTGCGATCGCCGCTTCCATCCAACGAGCGTACTGAGATTCACTGTCGCAATCTTTCGTCATGGCGCCGATTATAACCGCAAGGCGCGGCGGACGCCGCAGGGAAATCGTGGCAAATTGCGGGCAGTTTCGCTATTATGTTCGGCCTTACAGAGATAATCCGCAGTTACTGGAAGAACCATGAATATATCATTGAACTGGCTTACCGAGTACGTTGAAGTCGGCATGCCGACCGCTGAGTTAGAGCAGCTTTTCACGCGCATAGGGCTGAACCATGAAGGCACTACCGAAACGCCGGCCGACCTGGTGCTGGATCTGGAAGTCACCTCCAACCGGCCCGACTGCCTGGGACATCTCGGCGTGGCGCGCGAACTGTCAGTCGCCACAGGCAAGAAGTTCACGCCTCCGGTGCTGGAGGATGTTCCGACATCGGGACAGGCCGCCAAGCTTACCAGCGTTGAAGTTCTGGACCCGGATCTCTGCTCTCGCTACAGCGCACGCGTTATCCGCGGAGTGAAGGTCGGACCGAGCCCCGACTGGCTGGTCGAACTGCTCGAAGCGATCGGCATGCGAAGCGTCAACAATATCGTCGACGTGACGAACTTCATACTCATGGAATACTCCCAGCCGCTGCACGCATTCGACTACGACAAGCTGGCGGAAAACCGCATAGTCGTCCGCCGGGCCAAAGGCGGCGAGCAGTTAGTCAGCATCGACGAGACCACGTGCGTGCTAGACGAATCGATGCTCGTGATAGCAGACGCCGACAAGCCCGTGGCCATAGCAGGCGTAATGGGCGGTCTGGACACCGAGGTATCCGAGGGAACAGTCAACGTCCTGATCGAGGCCGCACGGTTCGACCCGCTGAACATTCGACACACCTCCCGCAAACTGGCGCTGATGAGCGAGTCCAACTTCCGCTTCGAACGCGGCGTGGACCCCGTGGCGCTGGATGAAGCCTCGCTGCGAGCCTGCCAGTTGATCGTCAAACTAGCCGGCGGCGAACTTGCCGAAGGCTCAGTAGACGTGTGGGCCGATCCGTACCAGGCTCCGACAGTAACGCTTCGCCCGGCGCGATGCTCGGCGCTGCTGGGCTTCGATATCCCCGCGGACCAGCAGGCGAGCATTCTCGATCGACTCGGCCTGGCCGCCGTGCTCGACGGCGAGACGATCACCTGCACGATCCCGCCGTACCGGGCCGACCTGACGCGAGAGGCCGACCTGATCGAAGAAGTCGCACGCATAGTCGGATACGACAAGATCCCGATGTCCACGAAGATCGCTCACGAAGTTGTCGGGCTCGACGACGCGCAGAAGATCCGCAAGGACATCGCACTGGTAATGTCGGCGTCAGGCTTCGACGAGGCGATCACGTTCACCTACATCGACGCCGAGGAGGCCGCACTGTTCGGAGTCGACAAACCCGCCTGCGCCGACACGCTGACCCGAAAGACCAACAACGCCCTGAGGCCCACGCTCCTGCCGAGCCTGCTGGCCGCGTGCAAAGCAAATCAGGACTCCGGAAACGCCGACATAAGCCTGTACGAACTGGCGGCCGCGTTCTTGCCCGCAGGCGGCGAAAACCAACTCGACGAACACCTGGAAATCGCCATGGTCACCAGCGGCGAACTCCGCGATCTGCGTGGAGCGGTAGAAGCTCTCTGCCAGCAAGTAGCCTGCGGAGCTGCACTGGAACTCAAACCGTCAGCCCAGCCGGGAATGGACACCGGCGCGGCGGCCGAGATGATCCTGGCCGGAAACGCAATCGGCTCGATCGGCCAGGTATCCGCCGCGGTCCTGAAGCACTACGGCATAGAACGCCCCATCGCGGCCGCCCGCCTCAGAATGGATGTATTGAAAGCCTGCGCGAATCTCGAACGCACGTACACAACGGTCCCCCGCTTCCCGGCGATGCGTCGCGACCTGTCATTGATCGTAGAAGAAGAAACAACCTGGGCCCAGATCCAGGAAGTAATAGCAGGCATCGACCAACCCCTCCGAACGGACGTTCAATACGTAACAACCTACCGCGGCAAGCCCATCCCGAACGGGAAGAAGAGCGTAACACTGACAGCAGTCTACCAATCGTCCGAAGCAACGCTCCGGAGCGAACAAGTAGACCAGCAGATCGCCGCAATAGTAGAAGCCCTGGCCAAAACCCTGAAAGCCGAAGTCCGCACTTGATGCATGCGCCCGCACATCCGGATCACGCCGGGCGAGGGTGAAGCCTGGGCCGTCCGCCATTGTCGCCGTGGCGCGCCGACGATCCGTTTGACAAATCTACACAGCAACATAAACCGCGGCCTTGACGGGCGGGGATTCTGTTCGATAATCTCTGGTAAGCAATTACGCTGTAAGAGGAAGCGGACATGCGATGCAAATCCGGCCTTGCACTGATTGTAGTACTGATCATGGGGATGTCCGCAACAGTTTGTCGGGCGCAGACCGCCAGCAATCTGCGAATGCAGAAAGTACTCAAGCGTTTCATCCGCAACAAACCGCGCGGCGTGCAGGTCGTCGGGCTCGGCTCGTGGATCAAGGGTAAGTTCAGCGATGTCCTGAAAGGCGGGACCAGCGACTTCGACATGCGGATGTTCTCGCCGCCGGGAACGCCGGCCAGCGTGGCCGAGAAGCAATGGAAGCGAGCCCGAAACGAATTGCGGGGTATGATCATCGAGGAGTTCGGCAAGGACGCCAGCAAGGTGCTGCGAAAAACGAACCTCTACGCGCCATCGCAGTTGATGACCGCCGTTGAAGACTCGTCAGACGCGGCCAGGCGATTTCAGAAACTCCAGGCCGTACCCACACTCAGCCATTCCGGCCCGGTCAGCGCCACCCAGGCCGGGCGATACTCCGAAGGACTCTACGGAAAAGGATCCAAAGTCTGGACCCAGAGCTACGAGGCCGGCAAGGGTCGAGTCTTCTTCAGTCATAACGGAAAGGCGTACACCGGCGCGACGGATATGGTTCACGCCGTCGAAGGCAGAGGGAAGTACACCACAAGCGGAATGGGCAACACCACGATGGGGTGGGTGGAGCACGCGGCCGACGAATTGAAACATGGCGACGCCCGCGCGGTGGCCAAGCACCTGGAACGCATAGACCGCGATCTGCACAAGGGCCGCGACCTGGCCCGAATAAAATCCGACTCGTCGTTCCGCAAAGAAGTCCAGTCGCTGGTGGACGATCTGAAAAAGCCCGGCACCAACATTAAGGCTCTTACCGGGCGGATCGACGACGTCCTGCGCCGCGGGCGTTTTGAGGCCGCGATCCTCAAGCGGCTCGACGACGCCGGCCCGGCACAGAGGGCTCTGCTGAAGGGACTCATGAAGTCGGCTGAGTTGAAGGGCAAAGCCTGGAAGCTTATCTGCAAGGCCGCCAAGAAGGCGCCCGTGGGCGCTATCTTTGACGGGCTGATCATCAGCGCCATGGCGTACTCCGTAGCCGACACCGCCAACAAGCGCAGCATTACAGAAGCGCTTGCCAAGGCGATCCCCGACCTGGCGGGACTTGTGCCGGGATTAATGGTCGAAATAACCGACGCCTGCCTCGAGGACGCCAAAGCCGCCGGATTCACGATGGTCGCCAACAATCAAAAGGCGATGGATCTGATAGCAGGTGTCTACACCGCTCGCGGCCGGGAGCAGGCGTTCGGACGCACCGGCAAGAAATACGACATAGGCAGTATCGATCAACTCGTACGAACGTACAAGACGCGGAGCAAGCTGGAGGCGTTCGTCAGCATTCGCGCCCACCAGGCGTCGGCCCGCCAGGCCGGAAACGCCACTGGCGAAGCGGACAAGAAAGTCGCAACGCAAATCTACGAAAAGACATTTCCATTCATTCTCAAGAAATGGGAAGCAAAGCGAGACGAGTATCGCCGCGAGTACATTCGCCTGCTGAACAAGCTCCGCACCGCGCCGCTGGTGTTGGTCTACTCCCCTAATCCGGCGGTCATGCCCGCCGACGGCAAGCCGCTGCTGCTGAAACTGAAAGCGATGTACCCCGGCACGGACATGCCCAAGATCTACCAGCGTATGCGGGAACTCCTGAACATCCTGACAGTCAAGGGCTCCTACATCGCCACAACGGTTAAGTTCACCGCCAAGGGCAAGCCCGGGCGCACGGACATGGAACTGGTGGTCTCGGCGCCAAAACCCGGAGAGTATCGCAGCGGCGTGAAAATCAGGATAGAGGTCGGAGCCACCAGCCTTGGCGACGCAGGCATCCGCAGGCAGGATATCAATCGTGTCGCGGCGATCGAAGTGGCGGTCCTCCCGCCCAAAACGCCAGGCGGGTACGGCAGCTTCGCCGGTCGATTCGCCGGCAAGGTTAACCGCGGAACGATCAACTTCACCATTAAAGGAGCGCAGGTCACCGGTAATGTGCGGGCCTACGACATCACCGCGACGCTACGCGGAACCTACAACAGCAAGACTCGAACGATGCGCGCGACGGTGCGCGGAACCCAGCGGGTCGAGGGCATGAGCACGCCGGTGACGCTGCTGGTGCAGATCAAGGCCAACTACACCGGAGCACAATTCAAAGGGACTTACTCCGGCTCCAGCGGAGGAGCGAAAGAAACCGGTACATGGTGGGCCAAAGGAAAGCTCGCAGACGCCCCGCCGAAGTAAACAACGCGCTACTGCTTCCAGGACACGCCTAGTTCGGCCAGGCGCTTGCGAGCGTCGGGGCGTCCGGCGCGGGCGGCGCGAATGTACCAATGCACCGCCTTGGCCCGGTCTTTGGTGATCCCGAACGCACCCCGGTCATACGCGGCGCCGAGAGAGTACATCCCGCCAGGATCGCCAAGTGACGCCGCACGCATGTAATACTTGCTGGCCTGGAGATAATCCGCCTTGCAACCGTCACCCAGGACATATGCGTTTCCCAGTTCGGTGCAGGCGGCCGGATGGCTCCGCCCAGCGGCCCGTGCGAACAGTTCGAAGGCTCTCTTGGCGTCGGTTTTCACGCCGTTGGACCCGTATCGGTAGCACTGCCCAAGCAGGTACAGGGCCTCGCCGTTGCCGGCTTCGGCGGCTTTGGTGAGCCACGTCATGGACTCGACGGGGTCAGCGTCAACCCCGATTCCGTCGCGGAAACACTTGCCCAGGAGCATCCATGCTTTTGATGTCTTGTCGGCCCGGAGAAAGTGCTGCACGGCCTGGAACGGGGCTCGCTGCAACCCGCCCAGGCCTTCCAGATAGCATTCTCCCAGCACACAATTGCTCTGAGAATCGCCAAGCTTCACCCCGCGCTTAGCCCAGACAACCGCGGCATCGGGATCCGGCTTGCAACCGACGGCTTCGTGCAGCATCCACGCCAGCGTGCCTATAGCCTCGAATTCGCCGCCCTCTGCGGCCTGGGTCAAGAGGCCTCTGGCCTTGTCGTAATCCTGCTTTACCGCCATCGCCTGATCGCCGGTGAAATACGTCAGCGCCAGTAGATATTGTGCTTCGGCGTGTCCGGCCTTGGCGGCGGTCTGCAGGTGCTTACAGGCCTTAATCGGATCTTTCTGCAACCCGCATTCCCCGTTCCAGTGGCGCATGGACAAAGCGAAGATCGCCGGCACATGTCCGGCCTGGGCCAGCTCTTTGTAGCAGGCCAGTGCGGCCGCCGGATCTTTGGTCAAACCGCCGATCCCGGACTGCTGACACCGCGCATATCCGAGCTTGCCCTCCGCGGCGCCGCTGGATTTCAGCTTCACCAAAGCCGGGACGCACTTTTCCTTCAGCAAGACCGCGGCGTGGGATTTCGCCTCGTCTGAACCGTTCAGCAGATCGTCGATCAGATAGTCCGTAGTCAACTCGATGGCCCGCCGGTGTCCGCCCCAGGCCGCCAGGGCGCACCAGCGTCGAGATTCGGCGGGCTCGGGTTTTACGCCCTTGCCGAACCGATAGCAGACGCTTAACCGGTACATTGCTTCGACGTGGCCGCTCTTAGCAGCTGTTCGGTACATCGCCACCGCGCGGGCCAACATCTGCGGACTCGCGTCGCCTGTGTCATAAGCCTGTTCGACAGCTCGCGCGACCAGGAAGTCCGCTGACGCAGGACGTGAAGTCGCCGCCTCCGCTCCGTAAGACATACTAACCCAACAGCACAGCACACACGCCGTTATCGCCCGAAGACCACTTGCCGCCATAATCTGCTCCCTGCTATGGATCACCGATAGGATCGGAACATCAACGGATCGAACCCGTTAGATGCTTATGGTAATTTCCGCACATCGGCTTCGTCAACCCCGCAGCCGCGTCTGGATCGAGATTGCAGCCTGATACGGGTCCTCATCGCGATTTGTGCTTGCGATTCCCCACCAGCCCAAAGCCTGCGACCAGCAGCAGGATCAGTGTCGACGGTTCGGGGACTGCTGCAGTCGTTGGAAATGGCGCGGCGGCGATGCCGAAGTTTTCGCGTTGGATTACGAAATCGTTCAGGTCCACTACTCCGTCATCGTTGAAGTCGGCGCTCTGGGCGCCGGGCGGGCCGCCGAACTGAGCCACTAGATTGTTGTAGTCCAGGTCGTTTACAACGTGGTCCGCGTTGGTATCCCCGGGCGTTCGCGGCTGGCCTACTACTTTGAAAATCTCTCCGCTGAGACTGATGATGTACATGTCGCCGGCTGCGTCCTGGGCGAAAGACGAGATGTCCTGCATCGAACCGACGTTCGGGGCGAACTGGACCGTGCGATCGGTGAACTCCGTCAGATTGACACCGTCGTAGCGGAAGGACCAGATTCGATCGGTAACGTAGTCGGCGAAAAAGTAGTGGCCCTGAATATCCGCCGCCGGTCCCCGATAGACATATCCGCCGGTAACGGAAAAGCCCTCGCTGGCGCCGCCGCCGTGTGTGTATTCGTAGATCGGATCGACCGCCCCGGCCGGAGCGGCGCCGCCGACTCCTCCCGTCGGCGTGGCGATGGTCCCCTCTCGCAGACGCCAGCCGTAGTTTTCACCACCGACGCTGGCGGCCGGTTGGAAGTCGACCTCCTCGCGATTGTTCTGCCCAACGTCGGCGATGTACAGATCGCCATTGTCGCGATCGAAACTCGCTCGCCACGGGTTCCGCAGACCGTAGGACCATATCTCGTCGTCGCCGGTTACGCCCACAAACGGGTTGGACGCCGGAATCGCGTAGTTTCGCCCCGCGTCTGCGGGAAAGTCGTCGCCGCTTACATCAATTCGCAGCATTTTGCCCAGCAGGTTGTTCGTGATGTCCTGGCCGTTGTCGCCGGGATCGTTTCCGGCGCCGCCGTCGCCGCTGGATATATAGAGCAGCCCGTCGTTGGGCCCGAAGCCCATCCACCCGCCGTTGTGATTGGAAAACGGCTGAGAGTAGGTCATCACGGTCTTGGCGCTGGCGGGGTCTGCGATGTCGGGATTGGCCGACACCTGGTAGCGGAGAATGTGCGTAGTACCGCCGCTGACGGTCACGTTAACGTAGAACAAACCGTTAGTCGCGTAGTCGGGGTCAAACGCCATCCCTAACAGCCCCTGCTCGTTGCCTGTGGCCAGCGAGTTGATGTCAAGAAAAGGCGTGGCGTTGATCGTCCCGGTGTCGGGATCGAGTATTCGGATTCGCCCGGTGTGCTGCTCGGCCACGAACAAGCGATCGAAGTCGCCGACAGGACTCGTAGCAAAGATCGGGCGGCTGAACCCCGCCCCGACGCGTTGCGCGCCAGTCGGAATTCCAGCCGCCGACACTGCGGCCGTGGCGATCGCCAGAACGACAGCCCCCGCCAATCCGTTAGGCGTGGTTTGGAACATGACCTTACTCCCACCCCAAATCTGCGTTATTTACAACTGCCCTTTCGGCTCGCAATCGGCCGGTCCGAAGCGCAAGGAATTATAGGCCTCTGATCTTAATAATACCGGACAGCCCGAAATGCCATGCCGTAACTCACGGCACAACAAAGAGTATAGAACGCAGCAAAAGAACAGGGCTCCCGCGACATTAC
>CAYMSH010000032.1:0-25586 GCA_964392945.1 uncultured Planctomycetaceae bacterium
GACGGGCTTCTTGAGGGAGGCCTCGAGCTTGGCGATCCGATTGGTCACCTGCTCCAGATCGGCGAAAATCATCTCGGTAAGGAGCTCCTCGACATCGGCGGCCGGGTCCACGCGATCGCGATACATCGCAACGCCGTCATCGTCGAACCCGCGCACCACAAAGACCAGCATTTCGCTCTGCCGCATCGCCGCCCAGTGTGTCTTGGCGCGTTGGCGTCCGGCGTCTGCGGTCAGATCGAATCCCGGCAGGTCCAGGAACGCCAGTTCAGCGGGGGTGGTCTTCTTGGGATTAAACTGCTCAGAGAGCCAGTAAAGTCGCTCATCAGGGACCTTGACGGTAGCCAGATGAGGCTGATCCAGGCGGGACATATCGGCGCCGGACCCGCTCCCGGTTGCTATAGCCTTAAATAACGTACTCTTGCCCGACTGGGGCGGACCAATAAGTGCAACGCGCATGTCATACCTCGTTCGATTGACTGATTCTCAAACGTCTTGATTACCGCGCAGGAGCCGAAAAAGCAACATTCCATTAACGCCAGGCGCGCAGATTGGCGAAGGTTTTGCTCTTGCTCGAGCCGACCAGACCGATCCGCCCCGTCGCCTGGCCCGGGAGACTGAAACACTCTATCAGTATGTCATCGAGATAGAATTCCAGCAACGCGTCCTTGAGCAACAGGCGGAATTTCGCCGGGGCGGCGAATGTCATCTCCCTATCGACTTTCTTTTCGGCTTTGAAGCCCGATCCGTCGGCGTTCAGTGGACCGAGCTGGGCTCGCCCGGCTGAATCGATCAGGATCGCCGAGCCCTTTTCCTGGCCGTATTCGACGTAAAGACCGCGGCTCGGCGACGATTCAGCCTCAGGCAGGCGAATAGTCCCTTCCAGTATCACCCCGGATTTCGGATCGAACAGAGTTTCAAGCATAGTCGGCGCCGTTGGGCCGGCTTTGATGTTCGCCAGCATCTTGACGGAGATCGCACGGTGCTTCATTTTCTCGTTACCCTTCCACCAGCCCAGGCGCATCGTGCCCTCCTTGTCGATGATCACCGACTTCAGCGGCGCAAACGACACCTGGCGGTTGCGGGCGATCGAATGATGGTTGGCCAAAACGCCATCAGGCGTTCTCAGGAGACGCGAGAAATACGTGTGCCCCGACAGGAAACTCAGGTTCTTTTTTGCCGCATGGAACGGCCCCTGCGGCTTGTCGGCTGTCAGGGTGACCATCCGCATGTGATTGCCGAACATCATGTAGTACTTGTCGCCGATCTTCTCGATCGCCCCGACCTCCCCTCCGCTTACGCCATGCACCTTCGGCGGAGGCAGCGCTTTCCAGTGAATCCCGTCGAGCGTTTGGCCGAATCCGAACCGCCCGCCGGTTTCCGGTTTCGGCGTCGCGGTCCAGTAGCCGCAGAGCCCCCCCCCCCGGCGGGGTATGGTCCAGATGCAGTCCCAACGCCCCCTGAGCTTGTACCATCGCTCATCCTGCCTGAACTCCAGATCGGCGTCGCTCAATCGCTTCCAGCGGATCAGGTCTTTCGACTCGGCGAAGAATATCGTCTGCCGCGGACCCTTCCATTCCGAGAAGTTCATAAAGAACTTGCCGTCGGTCTCAAAGTTCGGCGACTTCCAGGTGGACCCGGTCCCCATCCAGGTCACCCCGGGCCCTTTGTAGAGCACTTGTCCGATCTCTTTCCAGTGGACTCCGTCTTTGCTTGTCGCCATCGAGATGTTGTCCCAGCGGCGGCCCTTGTTGGCCAGGTAGTACAGGTAGTACGTCCCGTCATGCAGATACAGCCAGGTATCCCACATATTACCGGTGTCGGGGTGCTTGGCCTTGTAGAACATCGACTGGATTTCCGGCTTGAACGGCGGAGGCGGTTTCGAGGCGATCAGGTAGCTGTCCCTACCGTCGAGGATGAGTTTCCCATCGGCGATCCGTGCGTTTCCCTTCAACTCAGACGGACCGAATACCTTGCTTGAACAGTCCGGCGAACCGTCCTCAAAAGTCCACCAGGCGATCGGTTTTTTTAACGACTTGTGACCCTCGTCGCTGTTGGGTTTCAGTCCGGAAAGCTGCTCGCCGCTCAGCGCGTGATCGTAGATCCGAACGTCGTCTATCGACCCGGATAGAAAGCCGACAAGTCCCTGTGTGCCCGTGAATCGCAGACCGATCAGGACCTTGCACCCGGGCTTGAACGATTGGGGCGCCTTTATCTTGTACCTGGCCTGCTGCTTTGCGTTGCGGTAGATCGTCACCTCGTTGCCGCGATACGAAATCGCCATCTGAACGAACGCCTTACCGCCGGCCGGCTCGCTGGGATAAGCCTTCTGATCCTTTTCAGTGCGCCTGAAGAAATCACTGCCGGCCATCCACTTGCCCGGGGCGACTTCCCCGAACACGATCGAGTCGAACCGCTCGGCGTTGTCTATCAGGGTCACTACGGCGCCGGCTCGTTGCTTAACGCCGGCCAGGCGAACCCATCCGACGAGCGTCTTGTCAGTAATGGTCTCCAGCTTCGGATCCACCGCCTGCAAACATCCGACGCCAAGAACCCCAAGCGCGGCACAAATAATACCCAATGAGAATTGCCTGTTCATTTCCCGTTTCTCCTGTCACAACCATAATACACAGACCGCCTGCTAACGGAAGCAAGAATGTGGGGCAAATGACTTGCGGATGCTCGACAATCCAAATAGGATTGCGGCCGCAGTCCGCGGTGTTCGCGGATGCAGCGAGGTTTTGCGAGAATCAGTCTCCAACGCCAATGGACCTTTGAGGTGAAACATGATTAATAAGCGATTCTTACGAGTGTCGGTCTTTGTCGTGCTTGGCGGCTTGTCAGCTCCGGTCAGTCAGACGTGGGCCGAGGGCGGAGATCAGTTTCTTGACGGTATCGGAGAGACCGCCCTGGTCGCCCGTTACCCGTTCAACGGAAACTCAGAAGACTGGTCCAGGAACAACTCCCACGCCGCGGTCAAAGGCGGCAAGTCAGCTTACGTCAAGGACGCAAAGTTCGGCCCGGTGCTTTCGCTCCCTGGCGGCGAAAACGGCGGATTCGTCCGAATCCCCGGACAGGTCATGATCGGCTCAGATTCGACGAGCATTACCGGATGGGTCTATCTGAGAAACAATGCGCCGGGACAGATGTTCTTCAACTTCGTCCGGGACGACAATCGAAAGTTCTACTGCGCCTTGAGCGGCACGGGCTCGGGCCAGGGCGTTTCGGCGGGCATAACCGCGACCGGACCGACCGGGGAAAAAGGCCTCAAGGCGCCGCGCATCGCGACAAAGAAGTGGGTGCATATGGCGGTGGTCCTCGACGCCGACAAGAAGACCCTGAGTTGCTACGTAGACGGAAAGAAGCTCGCCGGCGCCGCAGGCATTGACGCATCCCTTGAAAAAATATTCCACCAGCGTAAGGCGTCGTGCAACAACTTGACTATCGGCCAGGGGCGAGGCAAACACGCCGATCTTAACGCCATGATTCGCGTCGTCCGGTTTTACAGGATGGCCCTGTCCAGCTAGCTGGTGGACGTTATACGCAGCAATGCGATCTCGGGAAAGAAGACCTAAACAGCCGACACCAGGAAGCCCCGACAAGACAAACAGAGGACCGCCGACGCTCGCAAAGCCCTGCCGAAGATCGCAATGCTCAAGGGCGTCGCCGATGTAAGCGTGAGCACCGAAATCGGACATCTGCCGCACCTGCCGAGCTATGTTGCCGGACTGTACGCCGACGGAGCCAAAGGCCCTGCGCTCAGAGTTATCTGGCCGGCGCCGAGGGACAACATCGTCGTCCGAAAACTCGGGACGTACACGATAACCGGAAAGGTTCCCGGAACTACGCTGGCTCCGAAAGCCACAATAACCGTCAAGGACCAGGCCGACACAACTCGCGCCCCGAAGCTCGGGATGGCGCCGTTCGCCCTGGGCGACGTTATCCTGAACAAGAACGCCAAGAGCGGCGACACGCATTTCATCAAGAACCGAGACAAGTTCTTCCAGGCCCTGGCGAAAACGGACCCCGACAGTTTCCTGTTCAACTTCCGAGACGCTTTCGGACAAACCCAGCCCAAAGGCGTCAAGCCCCTGGGTGTATGGGACAGCCGCAAGACCCGCCTTCGCGGACACGGCAGCGGCCACTACCTGTCGGCCGTCGCGCAAGCCTACGCCAGTGCGACTTACGACCAGGATCTGCGCAAGGTCCTAATGAAGAAAATGGAGTACCTGATCGACACGCTCTACACCCTGTCGCAGTTGTCCGGAACGCCGGCGAAAGAAGGCGGCCCGTGCAACGCCAACCCGGCGACAGTTCCGAAGGGACCGGGCAAGAAGGACTACGATTCGGACCTGAGCGAAGAAGGGATCAGGACCGACTACTGGAACTGGGGCAAGGGCTTCATCAGCGGATACCCGCCGGACCAGTTCATAATGCTGGAAAAAGGCGCCACGTACGGCGGAAAGAACACCCAGATCTGGGCTCCGTACTACACACTGCACAAGATTATCGCCGGACTGCTTGACTGCTACGAGGTCGGCGGAAACGAAAAGGCGCTGAAGATCGCCGAAGGCATGGGCACATGGGTCTACCTGCGGCTCAAGGTTCTCCCGACAAAGACTCGGATCAGCATGTGGAACCGGTACATCGCCGGCGAGTACGGCGGCATGAACGAAGTGATGGCCCGCCTGCATACGCTCACGGGCAAAGACAAGTACCTCCAGTGCGCCAAACTGTTTGACAACATCAGCTTCTTCTTCGGCGACGCCGAGCATTCAGGCGGACTGGCCAGGAACATCGACACGATTCGAGGCAAGCACGCCAATCAGCACATCCCGCAGATCACCGGGGCGCTTGAAACTTACAAAGGCGCCAGGGATATGAAATATTACCGTGTCGCCGACAACTTCTGGCGATTCGCAACGAACTGCTACTCCTACAGCATCGGCGGCGTGGCCGGGGCGAGCAAACCCAATAACTCCGAGTGCTTCACCGCGCAACCCAATTCGCTATTCGAAAACGGATTCGCCAAAGGCGGCCAGAACGAAACCTGCGCTACTTACAACATGCTCAAATTGAGCCGCCAACTGTTCATGTTCGCCCCGGAAGGCAAGTTCATGGATTACTATGAGCAGGCCCTGTACAACCACATCCTGGCCTCGGTCGCCGAAAACAGCGCCGCCAACACCTACCACGTACCGCTGAATCCCGGAGCCCGAAAGCATTTCGGAAACCCGCACATGACCGGGTTCACCTGCTGCAACGGAACGGCGATCGAGTCCAGCACGAAGCTCCAGGATTCGATTTACCTCAAGAGCCTGGATAACTCGACGCTGTACGTCAATCTTTACGTACCGTCAACGTTGACCTGGAAGGAAAAGAAAGTCAGCGTCACACAGAGCACCTGTTACCCCTATGCGGACACCACGAAATTGACCATCGAAGGCGGGGGCGAATTCACCGTCAAAGTGCGTGTCCCGAAATGGGCCACTCGCGGCTTCTCCGTCAAGATCAACGGAAAGGACCTGAAGGTTGACGCTACACCGGGCAGTTACCTGGCGCTGAAGCGAACCTGGAAGGACAAAGACGCCGTCGAGATCAAGATGCCGTTTGGATTCAGACTGAGCAGGATCATGGATCAACCCAACATCGCCAGCATCTTCTACGGGCCGGTCCTGCTTGCAGTCCAGGAGCCCGGAGCCATGCCCCAGTGGCGCCAGGTGACTCTGGACGCCGAGGACATCGGAAAGTCAATCACGGGAGATCCGGCGACTCTGCGTTTCAAAATAGGCGACGCGGAACTCAAGCCGTTCTTTGAAACATACGGAAGACACTCGGTCTACCTTAACGTCACGCTGAAGTAGGCCAAACGCCGCGTGAATGCCGGCGCCCGGGGATCCGGGCGAATCGGATCGATTACCGACGGGGCTTTTTCCGCGGTCGGGGCCGGTTTGCCTGCGGCGCGATCTTGAAATAGTCGATCCGCGTCATGTCGCCGCCCCACGACTTGTTGGGATCGATCACCAGGCGGATCAACTGACCCTTTTTCAGCGTCACGCCGTCGATGGAAAACTGCGCAGACGGCGGGCCGAGCGTGTCGCCGACGGGACCGCCCCGCTTCAGTGCTTTGGTGACTTTGACGATCGCGTTTGGACCTTTCGTGGCGACTATATCCAGAGACCAGTTGATCCCTGTCAGCGCGCGATGTTTGATCTTGGCGACGTTCACATCGGTGATTTTTCCGGAAATTCGATACGTCCCGTCGGCCGGGACCTTGCAGGTAACCGCCACGGCGCCGCCGGATGTCTTTTCCATGTACGGATGTGCGAGCACTTGTCCGGCCTTGCTGTCGCCCCAGAAGCCTTCGAATCGCCCGTCCCAGTCGGAATGGTATATCCAGCCTTCGGTCTCTTTCGGGTTGGGGAGCATGCTTCCAATCGGTCCGTGGACCTTGCGTCTGATTCCGCTCTTCTTCAATTTCGGAGACATCGCCGCAGTAGCGATATCGAGACGACGGTATTCCTTCTTCGCGTGGATCAACTGGAACCAGAAGCCCCAGGTGTCGTCGGCGGTATTCCCCTTGCCGTCTGGACCGTCGCCTTTGTGATCGGCCACGGCCGCGGCGTTCAGGCTCAACTCCGAATCGGGCGCTGGTTGAGTGCTGCTGCCTGACGGTTTGGCCTCAGGTCGAGGCCGGCTGGTCGAACGAGCGCCCAAAGTCACAGCGACGCCCAGCGTTATCAGCAAACCGGCGATCCAAACCCGCGATCTCAGTCTCATAACCATATCAATCTCCTCACGCCTGTAGTGGACCCGAAGACATCAAAGCTGAAAGCAAATCCTACGCGGTCTTAAGCCTGCGAGCAAGAAAGGACCGGAGCAGAACTTGTGTTTTGCGCCGCCACTGCTAACATCATTAGACCGCTAGCGACGACCGCTAGCGAAAACCGTACAGGAGCACACCATGAATACAATACACAAAACACTGCTTAACGCCCTGGGGATCCTTCTTGTCGCACTAATCGCCGCCGCGGCGCCTGCTGCAGACAAGAAAAAGATGCCGCGGGAAGACGTTATCGAATTCCCATCGGTCGGAAAGGGACTTTGCGTTCATAATCTGTTCCAGACGAACATGGTGCTCCAGCGAGACGAACCGGTCTCTGTCTGGGGCTGGGCGGCGCCGGGCGAGAAAGTCACAGTGACGTTCGCCGGCGCGAAGCAAACCGCAACCGCCGACAAGGATCGCGCGTGGGAAGTTACTCTCCCGGCAATGAAGGCCAACTCCACCGGGCAGAAACTCACCGTAAAGGGCAAGAGCAAAACCCTCACGCTTGAAAACGTGCTGGTCGGCGACGTCTGGATTCTCGGCGGACAGAGCAATATGGAAGAACCGATCCGGAACGTGGAGTTCGGACGGATCGAGATCATATCGGCGAATTTTCCGACGATCCGGATACTCACAATTCCCGCACAGAACGGCCCGAAAACCAAGAAAGGCTTCCCGCGTCTGCACGAGTGGTCAAGCTGGTTCGGCCGCCATCTCCGCAAAGGCGACTGGGACGTCTGCACGCCGGAAACGGTCCAATCACTGTCGGCGATAGGTTACGTGTTCGCACGCCGCATCCAGATGACCGAGCAAATCCCGATCGGCGTGATCGACGCATCGCGCGGCGGTACGACTGTCGAGACATGGACCCCGATGAGCGTTTTGAAGAAGATCGACACGCCTGAAGTGAAGGCCAAACTGGCCGACTGGGACAAGAAGATTGCCGAATGGGATCCGAAGAAGGACCTCGAAAACCGCATCAAGAATTTCCATCGCTGGGTGGCCGACAGTAAGAAGCGAGGCGAAAAGATCCCGGCCGACCGGAAGGCCCCCACCGACCTGCGACCCGGACCGTCGATGGACCAGAACCGACCGGGCAACTGCTACAGCAGCATGATCGACCCGATCGCCGGACTGTCGGTAAAGGGCGCGATCTTCCACCAGGGCTATAACAACGCCAACGGAGGAACGGCCGGTTCAAAAATGTACTACCAGATATTCGGAAAGATGATCACCGCGTGGCGATCTGCGTTCGGCGACAAGGACATGCCCTTCGGGATAATCTCGCTCTGCACCGGGGGCAAGCCCCAGACACGCGACGACTACCTCGAAAGGATGCTCGACGACGGCATCTACATCCGCGAGGCACAGTACAAGACGTTCATCGACTTCTACAAAGCTGGCGACAAGAACATCGGCTTTGTCAGCAGTTTCGATCAGCGTCGCGCGTGGTACCATCCGCAGAAGAAAGTCCCCGTCGGCGAGAAGACCGCCGCGTGGGCCCTGGCGACGCAGTACGGTAAGGAGATCGCCTGGCTGCCGCCGATGATCACGGAGATGAAGGTCGAAGAAGGGCGCATCGTGCTGAAACTCGACACGTGGCTCAGGGAACTTGACGATGCGGGAATCCAGGGCTTCGCCATCGCCGGAGAAGACCGCAAATTCCAGCCGGCCGACGCCAGTTGGTTCGTAAGGGGCAAAGACCGCCACAATCGCCCGCAATACGATCGCCGCGCCGTAGTGCTGACCAGCAAGCACATCGCCAAGCCGATCCACTTCCGCTACGCCTGGGGACGCAACCCGATGGGCAATCTCGTACGGGCCGATCACACAACCGTCCCGTTTGCAACCCAGCGAAGCGATGACTGGAAGCAGGAGGAAGTGCCCGAAAAGTACATTTGGGAAAAGAACATTCCGACCCGCGATTACGTTCGCAGGCTCCACTGGCAGGCCAAGAAGGAGCTTCGCCTGGCGGACACCGAGCGGCGCCTGAAAGAGGCCCAGGCGTTCATCGACGCCAACAAGGAAAAGTACGAAAAGGAAAAGAAAGCCTGGGAGCGGGAAAAAGCCGGAGTCCGAAAGAGGATCGAAGGAGGCAAGAAGTAGCAGGCAGGCTCAGCGGACTCGCCTGGCCCACTGTTGCAGGAGCTTTTCGTGCGTCAGGCCGTAGACTTCCTGCAACGCTTTTTCGCCGTCCACGCCAGACTTGATCTTGTACATAAACTCAGTGAACTTCGGCTTGCCCTTGGACACCAGAAACCGCGTCAGGCTCTGGGCCGCCCCGTAGGATACGCGATCGATCGGGATGTGCTCGTCGGCCATCATCGACAGGAACGATTCGGCTTTGCCGTTCTTGACTGTCGCATGGGCGGCCCGCATCTTTCGCGAACTGCCGCCCTTAGGCACAAACGTAGCCGAAAGCATCTCGGCCAGGCCTTCGCCCAACCAACTGGGAACATCCTCCCGACTGATATATCGCGCCAGGAAGGCGTGCGTCGATTCATGCACCAGAATCTCGTAGAACCATGTTCGCGCATCAGCCTTGCTCATTCCATTGACCATGACAGGCCCGAGATTAACGTACTGAAACCGCCCTCGATGCCCGGCGAATCCGCCGGCCTTTTCGGCCCTTTCCTCGCGGACCCCGGCCACCTGGGTGCTGAACTTCACAAAATCGCGTTTCTCCCAGAAGGCGTAGACCGACAGCTTTCCGATCCAGATGTTTTCCGTCGGCTTCACGTCGAACTGCTTGCACAGCGCCGCATAGAGCTTTTCATAGATGCCCTTTAGCTTCGCGTCATCGCTCTTGGCCCACGCCGAGTAGATGAAAAAGTGCGGTGTTTCGATCTTGTGGGTCTTCGGGGCGATCAGCTTCATCTCTCGAGCCCAGCGGTCCCTCGTGGCTGCGGCGAGTTTGATATCCCGCGGCGAAGGCAACTGATACCGTCTCGTTCGCCACGCGGGCGGTTTCGCCCCGCCGAGTCGAACCGGCTGCTTGCGGCGGGTTTTAGCGTACAGCGCCTTGTAGGCCCTCCCCTGCGGATCGGTAACCGGTCGCCTGGCCAGCACGCTCTCCATCGCCCACAACATCAGAGCAATTTCGCCGTCGGAGCCGATTCTGATCGTTCGGGTCAATCCGCACAGCAGCATCGACTCGGCCAGGAAACCATGGCCCTTGCTCAACAGGAATTCGGCGTACCGGCCCAGGGGCATTCGTCCTGTCGAGTTTTCCGGGATCTTCTCATCCTGCAGCCAGACGGTGCACTGGACCACATTGGCGGCGTAAAACGTGAAAATCTGTGTCTTGCCCTGGAGGCTCAATTGACGCCCGTCGTCCCTGAGCAGTTTCCCGTCAAACTCCCGCCCCGTCGAAAGCGTTCCTTTTACGCGTATCTCGGCGGACGCCAATGACGCACACAGCCCTGTCGTCAGCATGGACAGAATCAAGACCGTTCTATATACGCTTGGCTTCATGCTCAGGATTTCCTGGCCAACTCACCCCCGATCGGCGCCTTGAAGGACAACCCGCCGGTCATCAACTACATCATTATACTCATGTTTCGGCTAACTGACAGGCTGACAACAGTACCGCCTCGACGCGATATCCGATTTTCCGTGGCGAGAACGACGTTTTTCTACTAGGATGAAGGAGTATGTTCACTGGAATAGTACAACATGTAGGCGTTGTTCGAGCGGTTCGAAACACCGACGGCGGAGCGCGTCTGGCGATTGATGTCGGACCTCTGGCAGGCGACCTGAAACGCGGCGACAGCGTCGCGGTCAACGGCGCGTGCCTTACCGCAGTCGATGATTGCTCAGACAAGACCGCCGAATTCGACGCGATAGCCGAAACGCTCAAGCGAACTGCACTGGGAGGGTTTCGCCCGGGACGGAAGGTCAATCTCGAACCGGCGATGAAACTCAGCGACGCGCTGGACGGGCATATCGTGCAAGGCCATATAGACGCCGTGGCGACGGTCCGACGCATCGATCGGGGTCAACCCTGCATCCTGGAACTCCAGTGCGACAAGGAGTTGGCGGCGCTGATGGCGCCGAAAGGCTCTGTGGCGATTGACGGAGTGTCTCTTACGCTTATCGACATTTCTGCGGACCGATTCAGCGTGGGATTGATCCCAACTACACTTACCGACACGACACTGGGCGATCTTTCCCCCGGCGACACAGTCAACATAGAGGCCGACATTATCGGAAAGTACGTCGCAACGTTCCTGAGGCGCATGATCGATCAGGGCTCAGGCCCGGGCGCAGTGACCCTTGACAAACTGCGGGAGGCGGGCTTTATCTAGCCCGGCGGATCGTGAAGACCGACAGACCGATAATCGGCATAACGATGGGCGACCCCTGCGGGATAGGAGCCGAGATCATAATCAAGGCCCTGGCCGATCGGGACCTGCGTAAAGAAGCCAGGTTCATAGTCTTCGGTTTCTCCGAGCAGATGAGCTACACCGCAGACCGACTGGATGCCGACTTCGTGTTCCACCGCGATCATCACGAGAACATCCGCGAATACAACCACGACATAACCGTGCTGGACTACGACGAGTTTTCCGCCCCGGCCGCAATGCCGCGAGGGGCCAGCAAACTCGGCGGAGCAGCGTCTATGGCGTTCTGCGAAGATGCGATATCCGCCGCACGGAGAGGAATGATCGACGCACTGGTAACCGGCCCGATCTCCAAGGCGTCCTGGAAACTCGCAGGTCATCACAGGTTCCCGGGACACACCGAACTGCTGGCCAAACGATGCGGAGCCAAGAACGTGGCGATGATGTTCGTCTCGCCGAAACTCAAAGTCGTGCTGGCGACTATTCACCAGTCGCTGTTCGACATCCGACATTCGTTTACGATCGGTTGCGTATTCAACCCGATGGACCTAGCCGACGAGGCGCTGCGGGACTGGTTCGGGATCGAAAATCCGCGTTTGGGAATCGCCGGGCTGAACCCTCACGCCGGCGAAGAGGGACAATTCGGCGACGAAGAGCAGCGAATAATCTCGCCGGCGATACTCCTGGCCAACGAAGCGGGAATCAACGCCGTCGGCCCGCTGCCCGGCGATACGATATTCCTAAAGGCCCTCGACGGCGAATTTGACGCCGTCGTGGCGATGTACCACGACCAGGGCCTGATCCCTGTTAAACTGCTGGCCTGGCGAGATGCAGTCAACCTGACCCTGGGCCTGCCGATCATACGAACGAGCCCGGATCACGGGACGGCGTTTGACATCGCAGCGAAGAACCTGGCCGATCCGTCGAGCATGAAAGCCGCAATCCAACTAGCTATACAACTGGCCGGCAAGAAAGCCGACAAGAACTCCAAACTCAACAAATAATACGCCGCAAACCCCAACACAGAAAGACGCCGCCATGCCAAACGCACAGTTCATGATCGAGAAACCCGCCAACGAACCGATCAACGCCTACGGACCCCAGAGCCCCGAGAAGCTCACCCTGAAAGCCAAAATCGAAGAGTTGAAGGCCCAGCAGATCGACATCCCGCTGATCATCGGCGGCAAGGAGATACGCACCGGACAGACCGCCCAGTGCACTTGCCCGCACGATCACCAGCACGTGCTCGGCCAGTACCACAAAGCCGGCCCCGCCGAGGTCCAGATGGCTATCGAAGCGGCGATCGCGGCGCAGAAAGAATGGGCCGCGATGGACTGGCAGGATAGATTCGCCGTCTTCCTGAAAGCCGCCGATCTCCTGGCCGGCCCGTGGCGAGACACCCTCAACGCCGCGACAATGCTATGCCAGAGCAAGAACGCCTTTCAGGCCGAAATCGACGCGGCGTGCGAAATGGCCGACTTCTTCCGCTTCAACTGCTACTTCGCCACGGAGATATTCGCCTCCCAACCGGCTTCAGCGGCGGGGATATGGAACCGCATGCAGTATCGCCCGCTGGAGGGATTCGTACTGGCTGTGACCCCGTTTAACTTCACGTCGATCGCCGGCAACCTGCCGACAGCTCCCGCGATGCTCGGCAACGTAGCCCTCTGGAAGCCGGCGTCTTCGGCAGTCTATTCGGGATACTTCATGATGAAACTGCTGATCGAAGCCGGCATGCCTCCCGGCGTTGTGAACTTCATACCGGGTCAGGGCTCGGCCGTCGGTCCGATCGCACTGGACAGCGAACACCTGGCTGGGATCCACTTCACAGGATCGACCGGCGTGTTCCAGTCAATGTGGAAAACAGTCGGAGCCAACATAGACAAGTACCGCTCCTATCCGCGAATCGTAGGCGAGACAGGCGGCAAGGACTTCGTGTTCGCCCATGAATCGGCCAATCCGCAGCAAGTCGCCACGGCATTGGTTCGCGGCGCCTTCGAGTATCAGGGCCAGAAGTGCTCGGCGGCCTCGCGAGCATACATCCCAGACACAATCTGGGATTCGGTCCGCGAAATAATGACAACACAGATCGGCGAGTTGAAGATGGGCTCACCGGAAGATTTCACGAATTTCATCAACGCCGTGATTGATCGGCCCGCATTCGACAGCATCAGCGAGTACATCGAATACGCCAGACAGAGCGACGACGCCGAAATCCTCGTCGGCGGCGGATGCGACGATTCGACAGGCTACTTCATCGAACCGACGCTGATCCTGGCCAAGACGCCGGACTTCAAAACGATGGTCGAAGAAATTTTCGGACCAGTCCTTACGATCTTCGTCTACCAGGCCGACCAGTTCGAACAAACGCTGGAACTGTGCGACAGCACGTCGCCATACGCGCTGACCGGCGCGATATTCGCACGCGATCGCAGCGTGATCGTGCAGGCCAGCGAGGCCCTGACCAACGCCGCGGGCAACTTCTACATCAACGACAAGCCCACTGGCGCCGTCGTAGGACAGCAACCGTTCGGCGGAGCGAGAGCTTCCGGCACCAACGACAAAGCCGGAAGCATGCTCAACATGCTTCGCTGGCTCTCGCCAAGAACAATGAAAGAGACTTTTGCACCTCCGACGGACTACCGTTACACTTTCATGGGAGAATCCTGAACTGTTAGAAGGCGGTTAGAGCAATGATCGAGTATCAATTAGGCGTGATCGGGGCCGGCAACATGGCCGAGGCCATCCTGCGCGGAATCCTGCGCGATGACTGCCTCAAGCCCCACGAGATCGTCGCATACGATCCGCTGGACAAGCGACAGCAGATCCTGGCGATGGACCTGAGCATCATGTGCTCTCTGGACAACACCGTTCCGGGCTCGTGTCCGCACGTGCTGCTGGCGGTCAAACCCCAGGTCATGCCCGAAGCCCTCGAGCAGATCGCCGGGGTTATCAGCGATGAAACGACCGTGATATCGATCGCCGCCGGCGTGACTACGGAATTCATGGACAAGGTTCTCGGCGGGAAGGGACGACTCGTACGAGTGATGCCCAACACGCCGATGTTCGTAGGCTGGGGCGTATCGGCCCTCGCCGCCGGCCCGAGGGCGACTTCTGACGACATACAGTGGACCCAGAAGATACTCGCCGCCAGCGGTAAGACCGTAGTCGTCGAAGAAAAAATGATCGACGCGGTCACCGCCGTCTCGGGCTCCGGACCGGCGTATTTCTTCTATCTGATAGAAGCGATGACCGCCGCGGGAGTCGCCGAAGGGCTTGACAAAGATGTGGCCGAGCTGCTTGCCGTCGAAACGTGCATAGGAGCCGGACAACTCCTGCACCACACACAGACGCCCCCTGCTGCGCTGCGACGCCAGGTTACTACGCCGGGCGGAACGACTGAGGCGGCGCTGAATGTCATGCAAAACTCGGGCGTACAGGAAGTCCTGACCGAGGCCGTGCGAGCGGCCGCAAAACGGAGTCGCGAGCTTGGCAACTAGTGCGGACTTAACAATACCATTGCAAAAACCCCCGACGAGCCCTAGAGTATTGACCGTCGAGACCCTTGTGGTTCGCCGACGGCGGGCGGCGGGAGGTTCGAGGCGTAGACAGTGACACAGCCCGACAAACAGAAGACCCGAAAGACGCGGGCGTTTATAAATGCTATGCCCAGCGAGGAGCGTCTTCTTGTCGTGCTGAAAAAGGAACTGTACGAAGGCAGTTGGGATGAAATGCTTGCAGACCTGCAGGCCAGGTTGAATAACAAGCCCTACATCTTCAAACTCGCCAACAGAATTACTGATGACATTGACCGCATAAAACGGCTCGAAGAGTTCGAACGGGAAAACGACGTGGACCTGAGCGATCACATCGAGTTAAAACCCTAGCAACCGGCGGCGGCGAGGCCGCGACCGTGATTTTGAGGAGCAGTTCATGCGTGGTTTCACAAAACTACTAGTCCTTCTAATCGTTTCAGGCGCCTTTCTTGGGTGCCAAACGCCATCGACATCCGTTTCGACGAAAAAGGCGATTACACCCGCCCAACGAGCCGCGATGCACGCCAAAACCCTCAAGGACGCCGGTCTGCAGTACTACTGGAGATGCGACAGCCTTCCGAGACTTCTCAATCGCGGAGAAAAAGTCGTCAGGACATGGCTGATCGACGAAAACTTCTATTGCCTGACCAGCGAGAATCGCCTGATGGCGATTGAAGCTGAAAGGGGCTCCCTGCGATGGAACAAATGGGTGCACGTGGCCGAACCCGGAAGAACTGTCTTCGAGCCGACGCACGTTAAAGACGCCCTGCTGACAAGGAAAACCCCGACACGGAAGGAAATCCTGCAGCCCAAGCGACGCCCCGGCGTCGAGATCAAGGGAATAGACCTGGTCATAATCAGCACGCGAACCAACGCGCTGGTCATCGATCGGAACACCGGAGACGTAATCCGCGACATCAAGTACGGCTTCCCTGTCGCCGCTTCAGCCGGCACGTGCTCCAACGGAAGGCTCTTGTTCGTTCCGGACTCCAGGGGACGCTACCACGCACTGCTGATGCATGAAATGCTGGAAAGCTGGTCTCTGGATCTCAAAGGCGCCATCAAGGTTTCGCCGCAATACACCGCCGACAAGGTCGTAGTAGCCACTGAAGCCGGCCACCTCCAGGTAGCCAACACCTTCGAAGCACGGAAGAAAGTCTGGACCAGAACAATCGCCGGCGGAATCGAAGCGCCGATACTGGCCACGGCCGACCACCTGCTGGTCCCGTGCATGGACAGACGCCTCCACGCTTTCGACACCGCGACGGGACAGCGATTGTGGGAAGCCTTCGAATGCAAGAAACCGTTGCTTGACGCGCCGCAACTCAGTGACGTCAGCATTTTCCAGTACGCTCGCGGCGGCAAGTTCTTCGCTATAAACCTGGTCTCGGGCAAACTCCGATGGAAATCAGCCGAGGCCCGCAAGGTCCTGGCGGCAATGGATAATAACGTATATCTGCAGGACAGCGCCAACAGGATCCTCCAGGTCGATGAGATCCTGGGCGAAACCAAGGCTACCATCGAGATGCCCAGGGACCACATGCTGACGGCCAACACCTCGGCTCCGGCGATATACGGCGCAACCAGCGATGGAGACGTGTATTGCATACGACTTCTCAGCGCGGGCCACATCACCGCCGAGATGCTGAAGAAGTAATAGGAACAGAAAACTCCGGTCAATTTAAATACGAAACCATCCGTTCGATTTCACGAAAGGGCGAAAATGGACGAAATCGCAATTCGACGCGCTCTAATCAGCGTATACGACAAGACAGGAATTCAGGAATTCGCCAAGGCCCTCGTTGAAATGGGCGTAGAGATCATCTCTTCGGGAGGCACGGCCAAGGCTATCGAGGCCGCGGGAATCAAGGTCCGATACGTGCAGGAATGGACCGGCTTCCCCGAAATGCTCGGACACCGCGTCGTAACGCTTCACCCGAAGGTGCACGGGGCGATCCTGGCCCTTCGAGACGATCCGGAACACCAAGCGGACATCGAGAGATTCGAACTCGAGCCCGTGGACCTGGTCTGCGTGAGCCTCTATCCGTTCGAACAGGCCATCGCGGCCGACGACTGCACGCTGGCCGACGCTATCGAAATGATCGACATCGGCGGGCCCACCCTGATACGAGCGGCGGCGAAGAACCACAAATTCGTCTCAGTCGTAACCGACACGAGCCAGTATAACCTGATTCTTGACGAGATGCGGGCCAATGATCGAAAAGTCAGCGCCGAACTGCGACAGAGGCTCGCACGCCAGGCTTTCGGACTGACATGCCACTACGACACGGCTATCTCGTCCTACCTCGTCGATGAGTCAAACGACGATCTGCCCGAGCGGATAAGCTTCTCCTATCGCAAGATGTGCGAACTTCGCTACGGAGAGAATCCGCACCAGAAAGGCGGTTTCTACGTCGGCGACGATGCGACTGAACCCTGCATCGGACGAGCAAAGCTCCTGGGCGGCAAGGAAGTATCGTACAACAACTACTTCGACGGAAACGGGGCGTTGGAACTGGTTAAAGAATTCCAGGAGCCTGCGGTTGCAATAATCAAGCACGCCAACCCGGCCGGATGCGCCATCGACGATGATCTCGTCGAGGCTTACCGCAAGGCCTATTTCGGCGACGTCAACGCCTGCATGGGCGGCATTATCGCCGTTAACCGCCCGGTCACTGCTGATCTGGCCAGCGCCATAGTCGAAACGTACAAGCGATGGGGCAAACCCGCCGGAGCCGGCGGATTCTACGCCGAAATGATAATCGCACCGTCGTTCGAAGACGAAGCGGTCGATATCATCCACGCTCGTGAGGGATGGGGACTCGAGGTCCGCCTGATGGAAACCGGCGATTTGACCGGGGTCAGGAACAAAGAGAAATTCGTGAAATACGTCGTCGGCGGCGTGCTCGTTCAGGACCGCGATCTGCTGGGCCTGAACGAAGACGATTGGGAAGTAGTTTCCAGACGCCAGCCGACTGAGCAGGAGATGATCGACCTGAAATTCTCCTGGCTGGTCTGCAAACACGTCAAGTCCAACGCGATCGTCCTGGCCAAGGACGAGGCCCTGCTGGGCGCCGGAGCCGGACAGATGTCCCGAGTGAACTCCGCACGCCTGGCCGGCATGCTCGCAAAGAGCTACGGCGGCGGCGGAGTAGTCGACACCAAGGGATGCGTACTGGCCTCAGACGCCTTCTTCCCGTTCCCCGACAGCCTCGACTGGGCCGTCGAAGCCGGCGCTTCTGCGGTCATAGAACCCGGCGGATCGAAGAAAGACCAGGATGTAATCGAACGAGCCGATGAACTGGGACTGGCGATGATATTTACCGGAACGAGGCACTTCAACCACTAGTCCGTCGATGGTAAATCAACGTAACTAAAGCCCAGTACGGCGGTAGTGTATCCGCACCCACCCAACCCGGCGACTCGAAGCGCCGCAAGGCGCTATCCAAAAACCACAGAAAAACGCGGCTAAGGTCGAACTTTAGCTTGACCGATAAGACTGACTCACAGACAATACGCGGTTCCAATCAGGAGTATCCGTGAATGAACGCTAAGAATTTACCGCTTAAATTTGCTTTTCTGTCACTGGTAGTGGCCGTCTGCATATATTCGTTGTGCGTAAAGGGACTCAAGGAGGGCATCGATCTGCGCGGCGGACACAGCCTGACCTTCAGGATCCGCAGCAATGCAGACGAAGTTAATCGTCTCAAGATCCGGCAGGCTGAACTGGCCGCCAAGATCGAAGCGACGACAAATGAAGACGAGAAGAAGCTCCTAGTCGAAACCGCCAATCGCCTCAAAGTCGATCTGGCCCAGGCTATGAGGGATGCGCTGTCCGACGCATCGCTGGCTGAAGACATGATCCGCGTGCTCAAAGAGCGAGTGGACCCGCTTGGCCTGAAAATGCTCGAATGGCGCCCCGTCGGCGCAAACCGCTTCGAGGTCCGTATGCCCGCGGGCAATCCCGAGACCCAGAAGGCCAAAGACAACTTCCGTCGCGCCATCCAGGATCTCGAGAGGCGGAATATCGAGAAGAGCAGCCTGCGCAGCCTCGAAAATGGGCGCACCACCATCGCCAAACTCGCTGGCGACGACACCAGGCTCATCGAACTGCTGGGCAATCTGACAAAGGCGCATGCCGAACTCAAAGCCGCAACCAACCAGAACATCCAGGAACGCACCAGTAACTGGGAACAGGCTGAAGCCAGCGTACTGAGGTACAACGTCGCGATCCAGAACCTCAGGAGCAAACTGGCCGGCTACGTCAGGCAAACTGACCTGGACAAGGTCAGAAACCAGCCCAAGGCCCTGGCGGCCCTGAAAGCCAGACGGGATGGTTACGACACATCGATCGCCAGTTTCCTCGAAAAGCACCAGGACAATGCCCAGAGGTTCGAGGCGTTGGAGAACATTGTCGCACTCTACACCAAATGGGTCGACATGCGCCAGGAACTGGAGGACCCCTCGGACCTCAAGCGTCTGATAACCAAAGCCGGAGCCCTGGAATTCCGAATCGCGCCGATGTCTTCGGCCGCGATGGCCCAGGAAGGCCAACTGGTCCTGTCGCAAACCGAGCAGGACAAGTACTTCAATATCCTTCGCAACACATTGGACAAGGAAGGCCCCCAGGGTCTGGGCAGGCGAACCGACAGGTACATGTGGTTCCCGATACGCGGCGAGAAGAAGAGCGGATACGGCCGCGTCGTCACCCTGACCCACAACAGCAAGAAGTACATCCTGCTGGCCAACTACAAAGGCAAGACCCTCCTGCAGAGACGCGACGCAGAGAGATGGGCCCTGACCAATGCCTACATCACCTCGGACTCCAAAAACCTGCCCGCAGTCGGATTCAGCATGAATGACGCCGGAGCAAACCTCCTGCATGCCCTCACTAGCGGGAACATGGGCGAGCACATGGCGATCCTCCTGGACAACGAAGTCTATTCGGCTCCGGTAATCCAGGCGGCTATATCGTCGAGCGGCATCATAACGATGGGAACGTTCGACTCCGAGGAAGTCAACAACCTGATCAAGATCCTGCGAGCCGGTTCGCTTCCGGCCAAGCTCGTCGAAACACCCGTGGCTGAAAGCTCCTTCGGGCCGACGTTCGGAAAGGCCAATCGAGACATGGGCTTCCGTGCCGGAATCATCGGCCTGATCGCAGTAGCCGGCTTCATGTGCCTGTACTACAGGGGCGCCGGAATCATCGCCATCCTGGCGTTGGTCCTGAACGTCGTTCTGGTCCTGGGCGCCATGAGCCTCTGGGGAGCAGTCTTCACACTGCCGGGCATCGCCGGCATCATCCTTACTGTCGGCATAGCAGTTGACTCCAACGTGCTTATATTCGAGCGACTCCGCGAGGAGCAAGCACGCGGAACCGCCGTCAGGCGGGCCATGGCCAACGCCTACCAACGCGCCTTCAGCGCAATTTTCGACGCAAACATCACAACCTTGATAGTCTGTCTTATTCTCGGTTGGCTCGGCACTGAAGAAGTCCGTGGATTCGCCGTGACGCTGTCGTTCGGCGTGATGTTCTCGATGTTCACGGCACTGGTCCTGACACGCTGGGTTTTCCAGATCCTGCTGGATCGCGGCATCATCACCAAACCGTTGAAGATGATGCACGCCGTCGGCGTGCCGAAGGTCAACTGGATGGCCAAGAGGCACTTCTTCTGGGTCCTGTCAGTAGCCATGGTCGTAATCGGAATCCTCTCGATGGCCGGACAAGGCTCCAACCTGCTGGGCATCGAGTTCTCGGCGGGAACTCAAGCCGTCATAACGTTCAAGGACGACGCGACGATCGACGGGAAACTGCCTGACGCCGAAATCGTGCGGCAGAGCTATATGGCCGAAGTCAACAAGCTGGTCAAGACTGACTACGCCAAGTACGGCAAACTGGCCGAGACGACCAGGATTGAAGCGAGATACAACTACAACAAAATCGCGGAATTCGTCAGGAAACGCGACGCCGACAACAACAAGAAGATAAGCAAGAAAGAGTTCAACGCACTGCCGCTGGCCAATGCGGAGTTCTTCAAGCTTCTTGACGCCAACTCCGACAACACGCTGGACACGGCGGAGTTGGATAAGCTTCCCGACACGTCGTACCAGATAACGACGACTGATGAGTCGGTGCCGAAGATCAGCGGCGTAGCGACCAGCACGTTCGGCGAGTCGCTCCAGCGGCGCGTGAGCTACACTGAGAAGACCGACGAGGCCGACGGATACGCCATCGTGGCGGCCGAGATGATCCGGGAGTTGGACCTCGAAGCAGGAGCCGAAGGCTACGCAGTGGTCAGCCCCAGGAGCACAACGGCGCACACCGAAACCCTGGAGGACTTCAACGGCGGCGTCGTCATAGCGATGCGCGGACTTACGCCCAAGATGACAGCTCGCGAATTCCAGGAGCGAATCGAAAACACCCAGATGCAGGTGGACTTCGCCGACGAGGTCCAGAACCGCGTACGAGTAGTCGCCCTGGGCGCGGGATCAGAACCCCTCCAGTCGGACTTCGCGATATTCTCCCGGGCTTCGGAATCCGACGGAAACGCCGGGCTGGCCCCCGAGGCGCTGCATGGCTCTCTAAAGAGTCTGGTGACCCAGTCACTAACGCGAGACGAAGCAATTGTGGCGATTAACTTCGATCCGGCTATCGCATCAGGAGCCGCACAGTCGGCGATCAGTGCTATCATAATGTCGTGGATAGCGATCGTGCTGTACGTTTGGGTGCGATTCGGTTCCTTCCGCTGGGGCCTGGCGGCTGTTGTCTGCCTCATTCACGACGTCGTGATCGTAGTGGGACTGCTGGCCGCTTCACTCTGGATCGCCGACACATGGCTCGGCGGGATCCTCGGCGTCGGATCGTTCAAGATCGACCTGGCCATGGTGGCCGCTATCCTCACTGTCATCGGCTACTCCGTCAATGACACCATCGTGGTGTTCGACCGGATCCGAGAGAATCGCGGCAAACTGTCCAGCGTGTCGGTCATGGCCCTTAACGCCTCGATCAACCAAACGCTCGGACGAACGCTCCTTACCTCGACGACGACGTTGATAGTCGTCGTGATAATGTACGTCTGGGGCGGAGATGCGATCCGACCGTTCAGCTTCGCACTGCTGGTCGGCGTACTCTTCGGAACGTACTCTTCGATCGCCATCGCCAGCCCGCTGCTTATGGGCATCAGGAAGGCGCTGGTGGCCAGAACAGCCGGCGTAGCGGCCGAGCAGGACTGATCGACGAGCTTTTAGGCACAGCACCATCGGCCCGGACAGGACGAAAACCTGTCCGGGCCGTTTTATGCGCTCTTTCGCGGGGACCGGACGAAAGAGTATAATCCCCGGCGATGAAACGAACTCTCGCCATCCTGACTTTCTGCGGACTGCTTATCGGGTGTCCGAACTCCAGGCCCGTCGCAAAGCCCGCACCCAAACCGGTTAACGCCCCGGACCCCCTGCCGGTCCAACAGGCTCATGCTTACGCCGAGACCGTAACAGGACTGTTCGTGTCGCTGGCGGATTTTGAAGACGCCTCGGACGGCCAGAAGGGACATACGCAAGTCGAGAACTTCGCCATTACTCCGCCCAACAGGACCGGCCGGCGGAAATTCGTCGTCAATATCACGCGCACCGGAGCCGGATCGCTGGAAGCCACTCTCGGACCTGGGGCGCAACTACGATTCGACAGCCCCGACATACACGACTTCACGGGCTACACGCTCCTTACCATGGCGTTGTACAGTGAAGCACTCCGCGACGATCTGCAGGTTACGCTGGTCTCGCGACAGGGACGCTGGACCAGTGGAAGAACCCTCGTCACGCCGGGATGGAACAACGTGCTGATAGACATCCAGCGCCTGGCCGACAGCAAGAGCTTCAGCACAACGTCTGTCAGGGAAATACGCATCGGGTTCGCCGACGCCATCGGAGACGTGACATTCAATCTCGACGACATAATGCTCATAGACAATCGCAGGCGCATCGAACCGACTCCGCCGGGGATTGTGCTTCTCAAACGAGGGCTGGACTACGAATTGACTATGCCCGAGGCCAAGAAACCGATCTCGCTGACCCAAAGCTCTGACGGACTCTGGCGCCTGTCCCAGCGGCGCAACATCCTGCAACTGAGTTCAAGCCCCGACAAACTGACCGGCCTGAACGAAGACCTGGCGGTTATGGGCCCGCGTAAAGTCGGGCGCGTCGAGATTCTCGAACACAACACACAGAGAATCCGACTGACCAACACGTGGTACTTCCCAACCCGTGCCGGAGAGTGGGCCTCACTGGCGATCAGGCAGGTGAAATGGACCCACGCCATTTACTCCGACGGAGCCTGGACAACCAACGTAGAAATCAACAATGCAGGCGGATCGGAAATACGACAAGTAGGCCTGTTCCTGGACCGAAAAGCCGCGTGGGACGCCGGGACAGTCGCCAGCGAGAGAATCGACTCGAACTTCACCGGACCGATCGCACGATGGAATTACATGTCGCCGGGGCCCGGCCCTGACCAGAAAATCGCCATGGACCAGTACATAAATCCCGGGCGCATCGAAATCCAGATGGGACGCAAAGCCCCGCCCTCAGCCGGCGATGCAAACGAAGATCACTTCGACGAATCCGCAGGCTGCTATCGCCTGAGCGCAAACCCCGCCGGTCATTGCCGGTTCACCTTCCACCCGCCGGCCGGTGGGAAACTCAACGCCGTTTTTCACGTTACCGGACCATGGGGAAAAACGGTGTCGGTGAACGCCGCCGGGCTGGCTATCGGCGACATTACCCGGCTCAAGGACGGCTCGGTCCTGTTCGCCCTGCCGGGAGAAGTGAAATCGCCAAAGCGCGTCGAAGTCACGGGGAAGCCCAAGGGCCTCCAGGCCAACGACAACTGAATACGTGTTTTGGCAGACTAAACCGGCTACTTTGAAGGAACCGGCTAGTTTTTACATTGCTCTGGACCGCAAAAAAACCATACAATGCAAAGTAGGTTGTTTAGCGGATTAATAGGAGTGGCTCCTATGGCCAGCATTATGAAATCACAAACACAAACAGATCATACCATCCGTTCTCGCCATCGTATTTCGCCTCGAACCATGCGTCCAAACCCAGCAGCTTTCACACTCGTCGAGTTGCTTGTGGTCATCACTATTCTCGCACTCCTGGCGATAATGATGTTCCCTACGCTGGGCAGCGTATTTGTGGGCGTCAGGTCAACCCAGTGCGCTAATCAACTCAAGGAAATCGGGAAGGCTGTGAGAATCGCCGACGCCCAGGAGGGGCGAGAGATGATCACGGCGATGATGTGGCAGGCTACGCTAAAGAAGTATCTTGGCGACGACACGGCCACGTTCATCTGCCCGGAATACGCCAGCATTCTGCGCGAGCGTGGTGAAACTCCAGCCGATGTCGCGTTGGTCCCCCCGCCGCTGAGCGAGCTCGCCGCGTTCAGGGTCAATAACAGATGGTTTGAGGACATGGGCGAAGGTCCTTTTGTAGCCAAGCTCTCGGATGCAAACTGGAATCGCGCCAGGGCCGACGGATGGCTCGTCGAATCCGGCAACAACTTCCCACGTGCTAACTACCAGGATGGGTCTGAGAAAAACGCTAATCCTTACTGGCTGTGCCTGGAAGACCACGGCAACGACTGGGACCAGAAAGACGTCATGGTGAAAGTAACTGTCACCGGAGCCGGATATCTCCTTGAATGCATGTCGGGGTCCACAGGGCACAGTAACTGGATCGTCGATAAGCCGGACTATAACGAGTTGCAGTTCATCGGCAGCAGGACAGCGTTCGGCTCCAAGCCGGCGATACCCATCCAGGCGGCCGGGGGCATAGTCAGCTACGGAATGAATATCGAAATGCCGACAACGCTGGACACGCCGGGCAATATCATGGCGTTGGACTATCACTACGTGATGGCCTCTTCAGGCGACGACTGGTCCGACGACGACATCCGACATCCACTAAACAGCAGCATACCGAGATTCGCTCGCCACAAGGAACTCATTAACACGCTGTTTGTCGACGGATCGGTAAAACCGATGGACCCGTACGAAATCAACCCGCAGAACAGCAGTATCAGAGAGGTCTACTGGACGCCCTGACGGTAGGCTCGAACGTAAAAGTCCCATCTTGGAGCAACAATAAGTGAACAACATCCCCATGCGGCTTCGTATTCTCATTGGTGTCGCCATCGTAATGATACCGCTGGCCATATGGCGAATCGCTTCATACCGAAGCGGTTCGGCCGCTAGCCGGACCGTCAGGCAGGCGGCCATCCGCGAAGACATGATCAACGAAAATGTGCAGGGGCTGGTGGAGAAAGTTACGACCTACGAGACCGTTGACGCCATGCGGGCGACAAGCGTGCTGGGGAAGATCGGCATCAAATCCCTGCCCAGACTGAAAGTCATCCTGCGAGAGGACAAGAGACCGGAGGTCAGAGAACAAGCCGCCTATGCTATCGCCGACGTGGTCCAGTCGGTGGCCAGCGTTGAGAAGCCCATCACGAAACAGATGACCGCCGATCTGGTCGATACAATGGAAAACGAGGAAGTCCCCGCCGTGCGAGCAGCGGCGGCTTCGGCGCTCGGCAGGATTTATGACTACAACAACATGGCCTCGCTGCTGAAGGCGATGGATGACAAGGATCTCGGCGTACGGGTCTCGGCACACGCCGCAGTCTCCAAGATATTCGGTCGAAAGTACAAATTCGAGCCCAAGGATCCGTCCGCCCAAAGGCAGATCGTTATCAAGGGCATCGCCAAGGACTGGGAAGTATACAAGAACAGAGTCGGCACTTACCACGACGTCAATCGCAAACCCTCGAAACGCTAGCAGTCCGTTGAAAAACTTTCATTTGCGACCGTGAATAATTGCGGGCACGGT
>CAYMSH010000033.1:0-4276 GCA_964392945.1 uncultured Planctomycetaceae bacterium
GCCGCCGGAGGTGCTCAAAGGATACGCAGGTAAACAAGGAAGGATGCTCAGGTTGCGCGGACCCCGGCATCTGGAGTCTTTTGACTCAATTGAGACGGCCGCGTTTAGTGCGCTCACTATCGCCGCCCCGACAGCCAGTTTGAAAAGGAGATGTGATCATGCTTAAAATGTCAACACGGAAAGGACTGTTCGTTTCTGTTGTCGCCGCGACGCTTGTACTGGCCCTGAGCTCGCCCCAGACGCGGGCCAATGGTCTTGCAGACGAAATCCACTTTGACACCGCATGGACGTACCTGGACCTCAGCGGCGGACCGTTTCCCATACCGCTGGCCAGTGATCCGGGCAATGCGCTTGGCGACAGCGTAGAAGGCTATGGGTTCGTGGATTCCGCAGTCTCGCTGACGCTTTCGTCGCAACGTGTGAGCCCCGGCCCGCCAAGCCTCGGCCAGGTCATCGCGTTCCAGAATCCGCAGGGCGCACCGGCCGGAGCTGCGCCGGTCAACCCCCCGCCGCTGGCCCTGCCGGTGATCGACCCCGATGCTCTCGACGGACAGACCTTCTTCGTAAACAGCTTCTTCGACGTGTTCTTCGACGTCACGGTTACTGATGTTGACGATCGTCCCGGGCGCGACTTCGCCGGCCAGCCTGACGGCGCGTCGTTCACGCTCCAGGACAACGGGCCGGGGCGAATCAGCAAGTTATACCAGGCGGCGTTCGACAAGAACGAACCGAACTTCGGGCTGTTCCCCCCGCCGGAGGATGACCCTCTGATAGGGTTCTTCCTGATTGAAATACCGCTCGGCGGCGACATAAACGGAAACGGTGAGAACGACAAGATCAAGATCACCCTGGCCAGCCTCAGCGCCGGAGATTCAAACCGCCAGTTTGTTATTCTTCCCGACGGCACGGTGATCAACGAGTTCGATGCGGCAATGCTCATCGAAGGCGCCGTCGTCGACGAGTCGACTGATCCGCCGTTTATTATCGGGGCCCAGTTGCCCAGCGGTCTGCCGGATCCCGCCGCGTTCGGCGGTCCCGCGACAGCGACTTCGACCCTGCAGAATCCGATCCTGCCGGAGCCGACAACGATTTCGCTGCTGGCCCTGGGAGCACTGGCGATCATTCGCAAGCGACGAGCCGCCTGACCGGCCGGCTCACCGCGACGCAAAACTGCTTGTTCGCCGCCGCCCAATCATTATGATAAGCGGTATGAAAACACTCATACACAATACCGCCGCGATTGCAGCTTCAGTGCTGCTCGCGGCGGTTCTTTGCGCCGGCGGATGCAGCGACAACGCATCGAAACCCGACACCGCGACGCTTATCCAGCAGCTTGGGTCCAGCGATCCCGACACGCAAATCAAGGCCGCCTGGTCCCTGGCCAGAATGGAGACAAAGGCGATCGCCCCGCTGGCCGAAGCGATGCGAAGCAAAGACCGCACGCTGGCCCGGCGGGCCTCTGAGGTGCTGATGACTATCGGAGCCCCGTCGGCCAAAACGCTCAAAGAAGCCCTGGCCGACAAGAACCACCCCTGGCCCCAATACGTCGCACGCTCACTGGCGATGGTCGAACCGCCGTCACAGTCAGTCATCGACACGCTCCTGGCCTCGCTGAAGAGCGGAGACCCCGAGGCCCGCGCGATGACCGCCGACACGCTCGGGCGGATCACGGTAGAACCCGACAGGATACTGCCCGCCCTGCTCAACGCCCTGCGAGACAGCGACACCAACGTCTGCCAGGCCGCTACGAGATCGCTGACAGCGATCGGAAAGCCGTCGGTCGAACCGATGATCTCGGCGATTAGCGACTCGCGGGTCAAACATAAGCGATATGTCGCACTGGCGCTTTCGAAGTTCGGACCAGCGGCGAGCAAGGCCGCCGAGCCGATGCTGGAGATGCTCAAGACCGGTGATGACGACCATCGCGCCCTGGCGATTTACGTTCTGCGAAGGATCAGTCCCGACCCGGTGATCGTCATCGACCCGCTCATCGCAGCGTTCAACGACCCGAAGGAAACCATATCCGAGGCCGCGGCCCAGGTCCTCGGCGAACTGGGAGCCCCGGCTGTTGATGCGCTGACCAATGCGCTCAGCGACAAAGAGAACACGCGCCCCGGCCACGCGGCTCTGGCCCTGGCCAGGATCGGGCACCCGGCCGCAAAAGCTGTCGATCCGCTGATCGTGCTGCTGAAGAACGGCGCCGAATCGGCCCGCGGCCAGGCGGCGTTTGCATTGAGCAAGATCGCCCACGGAGAGGCCAAAGTGATCTCGGCGCTTGTAGCGGCCCTGCAGACCGACCCGGCCGACTATTCGGTGCGCATGTACGCCGCCGAAGCGTTAGGCCGGCTCAGACCGCCGGCCACTGCCGCGATCCCGGCGCTGACTGAAGCGATGAAGCACAAGCACCGGGCGGTTCGCCAGGCCGCCTCAGAGGCGATCGAAGACATAAAGTCGCCCCCGCCTCTGGAGAAGCAGGACCATTCGAAATGCAACCATCCGGGGCATGTGCACTGACAATCCTCATCGAAAAACCACACCGATCAATTGGGAGCATAACACTATGAGGCGCCGTGATTTTCTGAGAACAACCGCAGTCAGTTCCCTTGGCGTGCTGGGCGCCGGCGTGTCGGCGTCAGCCAGGCCCGCTTCTGCCGGCCAGAACGCCGGGAAGAAACGTCCCAACGTGCTGTTCTGCCTGGCCGACGACTGGGGCTGGCCGCATGCCGGGGCTTACGGAGACCCGGTAGTCAAGACGCCTAGCTTCGATCGACTGGCCAAAGAAGGCGTACTGTTCACCAACGCCTACATCTCCTCGCCTTCGTGCACCCCGTCGCGAAACGCCGTGCTGAGCGGCCAGTATCACTGGCGGCTGGACACAGGAGCCAGCCTCTACGGTTCGCTGGACCCGGCCACGCCGGTTTATCCCCTGCTGCTGAAACAGGCCGGATACGCCGTCGGATCATGGCGAAAAAGCTGGGGACCCGGGAGCCTGAAGGCCTGGAAGGATCACCCCGCCGGCACGCCGATCAGGAAAGGGTTCGACGCGTTCCTTGACGCCAAGCCGAAAGACGCACCGTTCTGCTTCTTCTTCGGGACCAGCGATCCGCATCGCGGATACCGCAAAGGCTCCGGAGCCGCAAGCGGTATGGACATCTCGAAGATCAAACTTTTCGACTGTTTCCCCGACTCGCCGGAAGTACGCGGCGACGTGGCCGACTACTACTACGAAGTTCAGCGATGGGACAGCGACGTGGGCAAGGCGATCGCCAAGCTCGAGAAGATCGGCGAGTTGGAGAACACGATCATCGTGATGACCGGCGATCACGGCATGCCGTTCCCGCGATGCAAGGGCAACCTTTACGATTCCGGCTCTCGCGTGCCGCTGGCGATCCGCTGGGGCGCCAACATCGCCAAGCCCGGGCGGACCGTTCACGATTTCGTGAGCTTCTGCGATCTGGCCCCGACATACCTGCAGGCCGCCGGCGTTGAGATTCCGAAAGTCATGACAGGCAAGAGCCTGCTGAGCATTCTCACCAGCGACAAAGAAGGGATCGTAGAACCCAAGAGAAGAGAGTTTGTCATGTACGGCAAGGAGCGCCACTGCCCCGGGCAGGAAGGACACATGGGAGGCTACCCCTGCCGCGCGATCCGCCTGCACGGATATCTATACATCCGCAACTTCAAGCCGGACCGCTGGCCGGCGGGAACGCCGAACTGGGAGAAGGCGGCCATCCGCGGGGCATGGCTGGCCGACTGCGACAACGGTCCGACAAAGTCGTACATTACCCAGAACAAGGACAAAGACGCCGCACACAAACGCTACTGGGACCTCTGCTTCGCCAAGCGGCCCGAAGAGGAGCTGTACGACTGCAAGAAGGACCCCGAACAGTTGAACAACGTAGCCGGGGATCCCAAATACGCCGAGATCAGGAAGAAGTTGTCGGACAAACTCATGGAGAACCTCAAGCTCACCGGCGATCCGCGAGCAACCGGCGGCGGCGACAAGTTCGACAAATACCGCTACACAGGCGGCGCACCGAAACACCCCAATGCCGGAAAACGCCGAAAGAAGAAGTAGCGTCTGCGACGGCCTGGGTTGTTCTGGTTTCGGGAAGAAGGTCCGGACGACGCCAATTACTTCTGCTTGGACTCCTTCTCGAGAAGCTGCCGGAGCATCGCCTTGATCATACGAACCTCTCGCTCGAGTGACTCGACGCGCCGCTCCATCGCCTGGCCGCCCTGCGTTAGCAGCGCGGCCGACCTGGCCGCGGCCCCC
>CAYMSH010000033.1:4286-25291 GCA_964392945.1 uncultured Planctomycetaceae bacterium
TCTTCAGCGGCTGGAGGCGGCGGCTGAGCACGAGCGGCGGACCTGGCCGCGGCCGCCTTGCGTTCCTTGGCCGTCTCGGCGAACTGGGCCGCAACGGCCTTGACCAGACCGTCCATCGGAACCGACACGACAAGCTGGTAGCTGATCGCAGTTGTATGGTTCTTCTCATCAGAAGCAGCGACGGTGACAGGGACGCCTATAGGTATGCCCTTGATCTCGAGCCCTGTCGCTTCTGTGTAGGTCGATCGCGCGTGCGCGGCCGTGCTGGCCACCAGTGCGCCGGCGTCCGGGAGCTTTGACGAGTATCGGGTCTTGGCCTTCATCAAATCCAGGATCTTCGCCCTGGCGGCCTTCAGCAAGACGGCGCCGTCAACCGAGAGCGTTCCGGTCTTCGCCGACATGCTCAGGCCTTCGACTGCGGTGATCGGTTCGAACCGGGCTGCGCCCTTGCCTCCCGATGTCTTGTGTGCGATTCGCGTGACGCCCGTGGTGCTGATCGGCGAGACGCTGATGTCAGGCCACTGCACCTGGAACGGCTTGGCGAACTTCGCCAGCGTTGTTTCAGGGATCGCCGTAGCGTAGATCGTGTCTCCGACGAGGGCGTAGATGTGGTTACCGCGGTCCAGGAGGTGCGTGGTGGCGTGATGGCTGTAACCGTACTGGTGTCTCAGGCGGGCGATGGGCCTGGCGGTCTTGGCCAGAGGAATAGTCACAATGTTCTCGCCGGCGACCGCGTCCCTTATCGAAAGCGACGTCACGTAAGACTTGTTCGAACCGTCCGGCTCGGACACCAACGAGACAAGCGCCGGATAGTCCGTCATCAGGACACTGCGGGCTGTAGGCAGCGTGGTGATGCGATGGTTTCGCGATGTCCGCACGGACGTTCCGCTAATCGCTCGGTCCCAAGGCAGAGGCGCCGGGGTTGACATTTTGAACGGGCCGAGGCTCAGCATGCTCGATACGCCGGCCAGACACCGCGCCTTGGTCAGGTCCCCATCGAAGAGCACTCCCCTTATGCACCATCCCGACTGCAGCCGTTTGACACCCGTCAAATCCCCATACTGTCTCCCGACATACGGAGCCATGTCGCGGGAGCCGTATCCCGATGACGATCCCGTGGACGGTTTGATCTTACCGCGCGACTTCAGGGAAGGCAGATCCAGGATAACCGGTCGGGACGATCTGCACCGGGCTATCATTTTCTTGTCGGAGGCGATCACCATATAGCTGACCCGGGACGCTGTGGCGACATAACCGGTCTTGCTGAGGTCTTTGCGTGACAGCGAGATAATGCGGTCCGAATCGATCGGCGCGACGTAGACGTGATCTCCGCAGACCGCCGCGTCGGCAATGCGGTACGGCAGGGTCCGCATTCGTACGGCGCTCGGATCGTTGAAATCAACCACGGCTAACTGCTGGGACATACTCGACGACGAATGGGGAGGATATCGCCGCGCTCCGCTACTCGTCGTACCCCAGGCCACCGCGGAACTCCCGTCGGGGCTTATGTCAATCGCCGTAGGCGTGAAGGAGAACCTGACCGACGGCTGAGTGACTTCGATGGGAATGACCTGAATCGCTTTGCTCTTGCCGTCGGTGAATTCCAGCGTAATCGCGGCGCTGCCGGCGTTTTCCGGCGTCGGGGTCCATCGCAGAACATTACCCGACAGGACGGCGCCGCTCGGGGCGTCCTTCAGTTTGACGCTGCACTTCAGATCGTACGGCACGATGGCGATCCTGAGCTTCTGGCCGACAAAGGCGTTGGCTGGTGCATTGTGCCTGGCCAGCATCAGGGGCTGGCCGCCGTAACCCAGCGTCTTGAGTTTAACGACTGCAAGGACCGACTGCCTGCCGACGATCACGCGGGATTGCTTGTCGTCAGGCATTACGCTCAACTGGTCGATCACGCGATACAGGCGGGACGGGGACCGTCTCGAAGTCGTAGATTCTTTAGTTGTCATGGACTCCAGCGGAAGTTCAACGGAACCTAACGCCTTGAAGTCGTTGTAGGACGCCGCATGCAGCATGATCGCCGGTTCGCTACTCGATTTTCGCAGCGTGCGGGAGCGTATGGCCATGCGCTCGCCGCCGGATATGCCCACAATCACCGGCTTAGTGGTGAAGAAGCTCATCGGAGTGAAATTCAGGCTCGCCTCGACCTTGGCCAGATCAGCGCTATAGATCATCCGGCTGTTGGCGGTAACTGCACCGAACGGGTCGGGGTAGTACCGCCCCGAGGTACGGTGTTCGCTGGTCACGGCCTCCCATTTCGTTCCGGCCTGTCCGGGGGTCGGGATGCGTCTGAACGACTTAAAACCGGACGGCGAGCCGGAGCTTCGGGTGTACATCCAGCGCCCGTCGGCCGAGGTGATCGCTTCCAGGGGCCACGTGGCCGAGGCGCCGATCACGGCCTCCTGCTTGCCTGTTGCATGGTTCACCGAGCTGCATATGGGGTGCGGGGGCCCGCGCGGTGGCGAAAACAACCCGCGCGGGTCGTCAGCATCTCTGCTGGTGCTCATGTACCCCACCCCTCCGGACGACACGGTGATTTTCTTTATGATCTTCAGCGTCTTGGAGGCCAGAACGAAGACAGCGCCTTGTTGCCGGCAGCCGACGACAAAGTACGACTGGGTCTTGTAGCGTTTGAAGACCACTGAAGCGGGAGCCAGCCCGAGCTTGACCGGACCGACAACGGTAGCGGACTTACCGCCCACGAACGCACTGGGATACAGCCAGGCGGTCTCGGCCGTCGAATCGACGCCTATAACATCGCCGGTATCAGGATTAATCGCGAAACTGCTGCAATTAGCCTTGAGCGACACTATAGAGACTTTGTCAGCGCTCAACGCCGCTGGCGACGCTGCGAAAATCGTGATAATGCCAGACACGAAAAGACCTGCGTATCTTACATGGTTCTTCATAGACCGACTCCCTTACTCTGATATTGTCAACTCGATTGCCCACTAACGTACGATAGACAGGTGCGACCCCGGTTTCGCGTAAACCCGTCTCGATCTCTTAACCGAGATTTCCCAAATAACGTTGCGCCTGAAACGATTGCAGGGTTCGCACCGCAATTGTATCGGATGCAGCGAGTTGAGCAAGCAGAAACCGGAGTCTGACCATCTTTATCGACGAGAATGGTCTTTCCCACCGATAAGCAAGGATACGACAACGGCGAGAGAAATGTTGCGGCAACAGTCTTTCCAGGTCCCATGACGGCTAGTTGGGAATGTCGGGCGTGTATCGTCGCAGCCGTTGCCCTTCGTCGTTTCCATCCGTGCTATCCGTGCCATCCGTGGCTAAAAAGCCGTTCGTCGTTGTCGTTAACAACCGCCCCGTCCGTGGTCTAAACCGCGCTTTATCCCGTATCTTGTTGTACGCACGCAATTGCGGCCCTACAATAGATCGTCGAGTGAAAGGGACGCCGCTGATGGATATACGTATGGAGTTGTCGCGGGTGATTATCACTGAGCTGGGCGACCAGCAGGTGATCTTTCTGCGCGAGGTTGACGGCGACAGGAGCTTTCCGATCATGATCGGAACTAACGAAGCGATCGCTATCGATCGGCGCCTCAAGGGGATCGAGACTCCGCGCCCGATGACACACGATCTCCTGGCCGACGTCATCGGCAAACTCGGAGCCAAAATCACCAGGATAGTCGTCAGCGAATTGCGAAATCACACGTTCATCGCCAAGCTGCATCTGGCCACGGCTTCCGGCGAGATTGTTATCGATTCGCGACCCTCAGACGCCATCGCCGTGGGAGTGGCCGTCGAGACCCCGATCTACGTGGCCCCGGAAGTGCTCGAAACAGTCCTGAACCCCCCGGCCAGCAAGAACGCTCGGCTGGACCTTCTCCGCCAGCGGCTCGATCTGCTGGGAGAACAGATATCGCTCCTGACCGAGCGGCTCAACGACGACGACTTCCTGGCCCAGATGCCTGAAGAGGTAATCGATCGGCACCGCCAGCAACTCGAAGAAATGAGAAATGAATACGATGCGATCCAGAGGGTTCTCCGAAAACTCGGATGAATCGCCCGGTTTGATGGCCCGATCAAGGATCCGAGCTAACTGTCCAGCCGCCAGCGATCAGGTAATTTCGTAAAAGATGACGCATTTCTCCGGCCGTGCTTGCTCGCACAAATTGAATGCATATAATACAAATTGAACGTTGTTTTCCTGCTATTTTCCAACCCCGCGTCGCCATGTCCGGACGAATGCGGCAGATTTTGGGGACAAATGATGAAAGTTTTTATGCTAGGCTGGGAGTTTCCGCCACACATCAGCGGCGGACTTGGCACGGCGTGTCACGGTCTGACTAAGGGCCTCGACGAGGTCGGCGTGGACGTTGTCTTCGTGGTGCCGACTGCTGTCCCTGTCGATTCATCGAGCCACGTCAAGCTCCAGAGCCCTGCGACTCTGCCGCTGCTGAACCGCCCGAGCCCGGGCGAACCTGCGGCCCCGAGTCCCGACCCGCTGATGCCGCACCCCCCGCCAGACGCCCCGACGATACAGGAACGAGTCTCCCGCCACGTTGAACTTCGCCAGGTCTCGGCCCGGCTCGAGCCGTATCGCCAGCCCCAGCCCGGAAGTCAACCTGCAATCAGATCACTCCAGGACGCCGGCGGAGCCGGACCAGGCGCCAACCCCGACCCCGGAACCCACGAATCGACCAGCATTCCCATACAGGGACTCGACGGCGCCGACGAGCCCCAGGGCGAAAACCAGTCCAGTTCCAGCGCCGGGACGCACTACGACGGCGACTTGATGACAGAGGTCCAGAAATACGCCAGGCTCGCTTTGGAGCTTGCCGCTCACGAAGAATTCGACGTGATCCACGCTCACGACTGGATGACATTCTCCGCTGGCCAGGCCGTAGCGGCCGCCACTGGAAAACCGCTCGTGGTCCACGTACACAGCACGGAGTTCGACCGGTCCGGCGAGAACGTAAACCGCCAGATATACGAAATCGAACGGACCGGCATGCAGGCGGCCAGGCGAGTGGTCTGCGTAAGCTACCTTACAAGGGGCACGGCGATCTCGCGATACCAGGTCGACCCGAACAAGATCCGCGTGGTCTACAACGCGGTGGCCGCGGCGAACAATAACGTCTCGAAGGTACCCGAACCGATCAAACAAGACGAGAAGATCGTCCTGTTCCTGGGGCGCCTGACCCAGCAGAAGGGACCGGAGTACTTCCTGGAGGCGGCGCGAAAAGTCATCACCCGCTTCGACAATGTCAGGTTCATCATCGCCGGCGGCGGCGACATGATCGACAGTTGCGTCAGACTCGCGGCCGACATGAAGATCGGACGCTACGTAACGTTCACCGGCTTCCTCCGCGGCGACGACGTGGCCAGAGTTTTCAAAATGGCCAACCTGTACGTGATGCCAAGCGTCTCGGAACCTTTCGGAATCGCCCCGCTGGAGGCGATCTCGCACGATGTGCCGGTGATCATATCCAAGCAGTCCGGCGTTTCGGAAATACTGACCCACGCCCTGAAGGTCGACTTCTGGGACACCGACGAAATGGCCAACAAGATCCTGGCGGTTCTCAGACACGACCCGCTGCAGCGAACCTTGCGCCAGCACGGGCAGATCGAAGTCCAGAAACTCTCCTGGCTCGACAGCGCCAAGGAACTCAGTGAAATTTACCGCGAAGTAGCGTCTTAGGCGCGATGTCGCTAGAATAGCGCCTATGGCATCTGTAGTTTTTTACTTTCAAGTCCACCAACCGTTCCGCTTGCGTCGGTACACGATCTTCGACACCGACACCAGTTACTTCGACGACGTGCACAATCAGGAGATATGCTCCAAAGTCGCCGACAAGTGCTACCTGCCGGCCAACCAGACCATTTGCGAACTGATCGACAAGTTCGAAGGGAAGTTCCGCGTGAGCTATTCGCTTACCGGAACGGCGATTGAGCAGTTCAAGAAATGGCGCCCCGACGTGTTGGAAAGCTTCCAGAAGCTCGCGGCCACCGGATGCGTCGAGTTCATCGCCGAGACCTACTACCACAGCCTGGTCTTCCTCTACAATCGCCAGGAGTTCGTCGAACAGACCCGCAAACACCACCAGACGATCTCAGAACTGTTCGGCCAGGAGCCCAAAGTCTTCCGAAACACCGAGCTGACGTACAACAACGACGTGGCCCGGGTCGTAAGCGATCTGGGTTACAGCTCCGTGCTGACTGAAGGAGCCGATCACATACTGGGGTACCGCAGCCCGAACTTCCTGTACCATCCGCCGATGTGCGAGAATCTGCATATCCTCCTGAAGAACTACCGCCTCAGCGACGATATCGCATTTCGGTTTTCGAATCGCGACTGGCCGGAGTGGCCACTGACGGCCGAGAAATTCGCCGGATGGGTCAATCGGGTAAACGGAAACGGATTCGTCTGCAACCTGTTCATGGACTACGAAACGTTCGGCGAGCACCAGTGGACCGAGACCGGCATATTCAAGTTCCTCAAGGCGATTCCGCAGGCGATATTCGACGTCGGCGACAACGATTTCCTGACAATATCCGAAGCCGTGGACCGCTACCCGTCAGCCGGCGAGATGGACGTGCCCCACATGATCTCATGGGCCGACACCGAGCGGGACATCTCGGCCTGGCTGGGCAACTCGATGCAGGCCAACGCCCTGCACGACGTAAACGGCATGGCCCAGGAGGTCCTGGCCAGCGGCGACGCCGAATTGATCCACCAGTGGCGGCTGCTGCAGTCCTCGGACCACTTTTACTACATGAGCACTAAATACTTCGCCGACGGAGACGTTCACAAGTACTTCAACCCGTACGAATCGCCGTACGAGGCGTACATTAACTACATGAACATCCTCGACAGCGTCAGGGCGCGAATCTGACGGCAGTGAGAAATGCGGAATAGCGACCAGAGCGACAGCCAGACTCGGCGGCGATTGCCAAACGAGGCGCGCCGTATGCTGTTGTCGTTGCACCATTCATCATTCACCACTCAGCATTGGTTATCATCATGGGCAGTTATGAAGTCAGCGTTTGCGTGAGTTTCCAGGCCTCCCACGCTCTGCCGCTAGGCGACGGGCGCATGGAGCCTTCTCACGTGCATACATGGGAGACCACGGCGACATTTCGATCGGCCGCCATCGATAATGAAATGGGAGTCGTGATCGATTTCGTCGCCGTTCGGGCCGCACTGGAGAAGATCGCCTCCAGACTCGACGCCGAGGACCTCAACGCGCTGGATGCATTCACGCCGGCGACCACCTCGGCTGAAAACGTAGCCGCACACATCGCCGCCGAACTCCAACAGACATTACCCGGCGCAGAGGGCCTGTATCGCGTCTCAGTCACCGAGGCGCCGGGCTGCACCGCGGCGTATTATCCCAACAATCCGTAAACGTTCCAATTCGCCTGACAAGGCCCGCAGACGGCGATCCGCGGGCTGTCGCCCCGCCGATGACAACCGCTCGATTCCCGCAAACATAGAGGAATAATGGCGCACGCTTGACCCTGCGGTTCTGGTTGCCTACCATGAAGAGGTAACAACTATGAATTTCAAATGCGATAAATGCGGAAAGCCGGCGACGATACACTTAACTGAGATCGTCGATGGCGACAAACTCGAAAAGCACTTCTGCCAGAACTGCGCCTCGACAGACGGGATCACCATCCAGGCCGAGGTCCCGATCGGACAACTGCTCGAGGATTTCGTGCTCCAGACCGGCCAGGACGACCAGCAGCCTGAACTGGCCTGCGAGGTCTGCGGCATGGAATTCGAGGAGTTCCGCCAGAGCGGTCTGCTGGGCTGCCCCAACGACTACGACGTCTTCGAGCACGCACTGTCGGAGATGCTCCAGAGGGCCCAGGAGGGAGCCGATCGCCATATAGGCAAGGTCCCGTTCGGCTCCGACGACGTCCAGAAAAGACAGACTGCGATATTGCGACTGCGATCCGAGCTGAAGAGCGCCGTCAGCGGAGAAGACTACGAACGCGCCGCGGCGCTTCGCGACCAGATCAAGGAGCTTGAAACCTGATGGACCTTTCGGATCTGGCCAAACGCCCCACCGAGTGGCTCAGGGGAAGCGGAGATATCAGCGACGTGGTCATATCCTCGCGCGTGCGCCTGGCGCGCAACCTGGCGGGAATGCCCTTCCTGGCCAGATGCAGCGACGAACAGACCGCCGAAATCGAATGCCGCCTGCGAGACTGCATCCTGCGAGCCGGATTCGCCGACGAAACGCACTACGTTGACATCGCCGGATCCGAAGAAATCGATCGCGGACTACTGGTCGAGCGACACCTGATCTCGCGACAGCACGCAAACAGCCTGCATAAACGCGGTGTGGCGTTCAGCCAGCGGGAAACCCTAGCGATCATGGTCAACGAAGAAGACCACCTGCGACTCCAGGTCCTTCGCAGCGGACTGGCGCTGGATCAGGCGGTGGAAGAAGCCATCGCCGCCGACAACCGGCTCGAAGAATCGCTGAGCTTCGCATTCCATCGGAAATACGGGTACCTGACGGCATGCCCGACAAATGTCGGCACCGGACTTCGCATCAGCGTGATGCTCCACCTGCCGGCGTTGAAGATGACCGGCGAGATCGAAAAAGTCTTCCGCGCGGCCCACGACATGCGGCTGGCGATTCGCGGTCTGTACGGCGAGGGAACCGAAGCCACTGGCGACTTCTTCCAGATATCCAACCAGACCACGCTGGGGAAAGCCGAAGACCAGATCATCAGCGAATTCTGCGTAGACACCCTGCCGCACATAATCGACTACGAACGCAAAGCCAGAGATGTGCTGCTGACAAAGCGGGCGATCGCGATTGACGACAGGGTCGATCGCTCCCTGGCCGTTCTCAAAGCCGCCAAACTCATCAGCTCCGATGAAACGATGTACCTGCTGTCGCTGATCCGCATGGGCGTAACGCTAGGCCGCTGCAGCCAACTGGACATGGCGACTGTCAACGAACTGTTCCTGATGACCCAGCCGGCTCACCTGCAGAAAATGCTGGGACGCGAAATGGAGCCCCTCGAACGCGCCGAAACACGCGCCACGTACATCCGACAACGCATAGAAGCCGCCGAAAAGTAGTTCCGCACGGAAGCTCGGCGAAGGTCACTTCTCGGCCATTATCCGTTTGACGGTCTCCAATTCCCTGCGAGCTGATTCATTGTCCGGCTTGATCCGCAATGATTCGTTAATGTGATGAATCGCCCGATCGAACTTCCCGGCCTTGGCCAGGACCACCCCGAGCCCCAAATGTGCGGCCGCATCGTCGGGACTGGCGAGCAAGACCTTCTGGTAAGCCTTCATCGCCTCGTCGTTTTCACCCGCGTTTGCCAGTGCATGGGCCAGACCCAGGCGAGCCTCAGAATGCGAAGGAAATATTTCCAAGACAGTTCGCAGGTGATCGACCGCGTCGCGGTAGTTCCGCATCCTGCCATGCAACTCGGCGATATTCATATGCAGCAGCCAGTCGTCGGGCCAGGCGGCAATTGCTTTGCGATCGACATCGACGGCGTGCTTGAGATCAGCCTCTGTGATCGAGGCCCTGAGATCAGCGAGCTCCCTGGCGGCTTTCCGCTGCCGCTGCCGGTGGTCTATTTGCCCGGTGAACGGAGGCCTGGAAGTTAACTTCACTATCGACGCCAGCATGCCTGCGAGGCGAAACTTGCTCAGCCCAAGCGCATCGGCGCATTGCTGCATGGAGACCGCCGCAGTCTTGATCTCCCGCTGGTCGGGGCGCCGCCTGGCGACCGCTCGCGCAACTGACGGCAGCATGGCCCTGGCCAGTTCGTAATTGCCGGCGAATTTCATGTGTACGTGCTCGTAGAAGAGATTGGCCCCCGGGATCCCGTTATCGCACAGATCGGATCGAGCCATCTGACCGGCCGCATCGACAAGCTCCACGTCTTGCGAACCCATCGACGAAGCGGTCTGGCGAATGCATTCATTGATTCGGCTGTCGGCTCGCCCGGCCATGGCGTCATGGTCCCGGGCCAATGAGTAATGCTTGCGGGCCTCTTCGATGCGGCCCATGGCCAGGTACAGCCGCCCCAGGCGAAAATGCAGATCGGCGAATTTGTCGTCAATCTTCAACGCGGCCAGATAGCCGGCCAGGGCCTCGGGGTGTCGCTGGAATCTCTCGGCGGTTATCGCCGCGTCATAGGCGGTATTCCAACTGGCCAGGTCCGCGCCGGCCAGATCGGCCCGGTGCAGCGAAACAAACGGCGGCGAGTCCTTCAGGTTAACCGCTACAGTAGCAACGAGCGTCGCGGCGCCGCTGTTGTGAGCGACATCGCATATTTCCTCCAGATTAGCCCGGAAGTTCGCCAGCGCGGCGATGCGATCCGGATCATCGAAGGCGGCGCTGTGCTTGCGGAAGTACTCCAGGTCCTGTGACTTTCGCGCGTCCCCCGGCGAATCGGACCCGCCGGTTAGCGAAGCGACGAGTTGGCCGGTTCTGGTTGTCTTGACCCACAAGCCCGCGCGGATAAACGCGAGGCTCGGCATCTTCCCGCTGGGATGGGTCTTGGGGCCATGAAGCCCGATTATCTCGTTGTTGCCAAGGTATACGATGAACAGGTCCGGCTCGTGATCGGCGCAGTCGCGGGCTATCGGAAGGACAATGTGGGAATTGACGCCCATGATCGCGGTGTTGATCACCTCGAACTTCGTGTCGGGGAATCGCTGGCGAAGCATGACCGACAAGATGCGCGGAAAACTGAACGAAGGAGACGGCGTGCCCCAGGCGGCCGAGCTGCCGAGAACGAAGATACGAAAAACGCCCTTGGGCTTCGGCGTGGTGATCGAAAACGGAAGCGGTTCTTTCGATAGTTCAGTCCGGTAGAATCGCCAGGAGAACTTCTCGTTGTGGATATACGTGTCGGCTGTGTCGCTTTCTACGAAGAACTTCGTCGAGTAACCGTAGCCGAAAAGTAGCAACGCGCCCTCCAGCAGGACGAGAAACAACGCAGGGGCGAGAATCGTCATTAACAAGCGCACCGCCCATTTGCGCCATCCGACAAACACACGCGAGGTCGAAGATTTGCCGGATTCAGATTTTCTGACGTGATCTGATTCCATCGACCTTAATTCTACCACACTATGGAGTTGTGTCAATCCCAACTCGCGCCGCCTACATCCGTCAGTCAAGACGCCGAATCGGCCGGCAAGAGGCGACTAACCTTACCTACGGGCCGGAAAACAACTCAGCCAGCCCCCTGTACTTCCCGGCCAGGTGTTGGTCACCGCTTGCCATATGGATTTTCGCCAGCAGTTGATACGCCATAAACGACGTTGGGTTCAGCTCGACGCAACGCTTCAGATTCTCGACGCCCTGGGATGAGTTGCCGGTTCGTATCACCTGGTGAGCGCCCAGGGACAGGCGGATCATGTCGTCGTATGGATCCGCCGACATCGCCTTGGCCAGCCACTGGCCCGCGGTTTTGCTGTCACCCTGCTTAATGTAGGCGTTAGCCATGTTACCCAGCGCATCGACCCTGTGCGGAGCGATCTGGATCGCGCGATTCAAATACTCCAGAGCGAGTTCAGGCTCGCCTTTGCGATTCATAACGGCTCCCATGTTCACCAGGGCGTCGATATTGTCGCTGTCCAGTTCGAGCAGTCGCTTGTAAACGCCCTCGGATCTCATGGGATGCCCGCTCTGGATCAAGCCCGTTCCGATATGCGCCAGTGCGGCTTTCTCATCCCATGCAAACGGATTCTCCGATGAAGTCAGGATACCGACCGCCTCGTCGCTCGGCCCGTGGATCGCCGCGGCCACGCTGAGTTTCTTCCGCAGCCCCAGGGAATGCGGCGTGGTCTTGAGGGAACGTTCCAGGTGCTCGCGGGCCTGGGTAATTCGTCCGTATTTCATTCGGAAGTCAGCCAGGCGCCTTATCAGAACGGCGTCCGAAGGAGCCTTGGCGATAGCGGCCAGGTAGTTCCGTTCGATATCGCCCGGGACCTTTGTCTTGACGGTCTTGCGGAGTTCCACAAGATCCCGCCACAAGGTATCCATTTGCTCTTCGTAATCGAGTTGTCCCACGAACGGAGGCAAAGCCCTTCGCCGGTACATTGTAACCGCCAGATCGTAGCGGGCCCGCTGGTCATACACCAAACGCTTCTGCAGGTTCGTTTCCAGTTTCTGAACCTCACCGGGTTCGCTCGGGATAGAAATCCTGCAAGCCGGCAGTACGTCGCGTAGAGATCTCGCCGCGGTCAGGGCGGCCAGAAAACTGCCCCGAAAATTCAGATGAACGTGATCGTGCAGAAGATCGCTTCCCAGGAGACCGCCGGGCGCATTGCCGCTGAGTTGCGTCTCAAGATCGGCCAGCGAGATTGATTCCGACCGACCAGTTCGCCCCTGTTGGCGGATAATCGCATTGATTCGACTGTCGGCTCGGAATCGCAGCGTATCGCGATCTCTGGCCAGAATGTAGTATTTCGATGCGGCCTGGACATCTCCGGCGGCCAGGGCGCACTGGCCCCTGGCGTACGCCAACACCGCCGGAAGATCGTCGATATCTGAAGCAGCCTGGTACTTCCCCATCGCTTCGACAAACTTTTTGTCCTTGTAAAGCCGGCGTCCCTCATCGAAGAGTTCCTTCCATCGCGAAAGCTCGGGCTCACTCAGATTCTGTGCGTGCTGCGAACCGAACGGCGGACAGGAACGAATATTAGTCGGAACGGTGCACAAAACAACGCTGGCTCCCGCGTCTCGTGCATAGCGGATGATATCGCCAATGTTCTCCTCGAAATGGCCATAGCAGTCCGACAGCGCCGAATCATCGAACGGAACTTCCTGTTCCAGGAACGCCTCCATCCCCTGCCATCTCCGGGCCGGCGGATCTTTGCCCAGCGAGGCTATGAGTTGTTTGGTTCGACTCGAACTGATCGCAATAATGCCGCGAACAACACTGGTGCTTCGGTACAACCATTTCGGCAGCGATCGCGGACCATACGGGCCTACGACTTCGTTATTGCCCATGTACACTACAAACGCATCGGGAGAGTGTCGCCGGCAGTCGGCCGCGATTCGTCTGGCCACGTGGGAGTTCATCGCAGTCACCGCCGAATTGATCACTTTGAAAGATCGGCCTTGAGACTGCTGGTTCAACATGGTTTCAAGGACGCGACAGAAACCGAAATCCGAGTCCGGATCGCCTCCAGCGGCTGAGCCGCCGAGAACGAATATGCGAACCGTCGAATCGTCCTTTACCTCGCTCAGGACCGTTTCGGCCGGAGCGCGAGAAAGACTGGCGCCGACAAACTGCCGGCAGAACTCCTCGTTGGTTGTATAGACTGTCCGGCCGAGCGATTCACGCTCGATGAAGAACTCCGTCGGCCTGCCGAATCCGACTATCCACAGAACCAGTTCAACCAGTAACAGAAAGAGGACCGGAGCCAGCACGAGCATGGCCAATCGCAGGACCCAAGCCTTCCACCCTCGCAGGATTCTGGGCTTACTCGGGTCGACCTTCTTTCTCTTTTCGCCTTTGCTCAATTCCGTTACACCTTCTCCGGTAAGTACTTTTATCGGCCAGCGTCCGCCGCAACATGATAAGAGAGTTATCTGCGTAAACCCAAGCGTTTATAAACTCGCCCAGATCGTTTGACGGGATGCCGTCGACGAATTACATTTTTTTTGCGTATCTTACAGACGGTTGTAGACGATAATCTTCATGTACACATGACTGCAATACTTGGCATATCGGCGTTTTACCACGATTCGGCCGCGGCGCTTGTCGTCGACGGTAGAATCGTCGCGGCCGCTCAGGAAGAACGCTTCACGCGAAAGAAGCACGATCAGTCATTTCCCGCCAACGCCGTGGACTACTGCCTGGCCGCCGGCGGGATAGAAGCCGGCGATCTGGACTACGTCGGCTTCTACGATAAGCCGCTGCTGAAATTCGAGAGAATCCTCGAAACGTATCTGGCGTTCGCCCCGCTCGGCTTTCGCAGCTTCGCAAAGGCGATGCCGCTGTGGCTGAAACAAAAACTCCACACCAGGGGCCAGCTCAATCGCGGACTCAAGCACGCTTACAAGAAGCGATACATCTTCCCGGAGCATCACGAATCACACGCCGCAAGCGCGTTTTTCCCATCCCCGTTCGAGACCGCCGCGATAATCACGCTCGACGGCGTCGGCGAGTGGACCACCGCCAGTTACGGAACCGGCGCCGGAAATCGGATCACGCTGACCGACGAACTGCGATTTCCGCATTCGCTGGGCCTTCTGTATTCGGCGTTCACGTACTTCTGCGGCTTCAAGGTCAACAGCGGCGAGTACAAACTGATGGGCCTGGCGCCGTACGGCGAGCCGAAGTACGCCGACCTGATCGAAAAGAACCTGATCGACATCAAACCCGACGGCTCGTTCCGCATGGACATGTCGTTCTTCAACTACTGCAGCGGTCTGACAATGACTTCGTCGAAGTTCGCAAAGTTGTTCGGCGGCCGGCCGCGAAAGCCCGAAACGCCTATCGGCCAGCGCGAGATGGACCTCGCCGCTTCGGTCCAGAAAGTCACTGAAAAGATACTCCTGCGAATCGCACGCCACGTTCACGACAAGACAGGCATGAAGGACCTCTGCCTGGCCGGCGGCGTGGCGCTTAACTGCGTCGCCAACGGGCGCCTGCTCGCCGAAGGACCGTTCGAGCGAATCTGGATCCAGCCGGCCCCCCGCGCCCCCCGCCGCGCCCCACGGGCGGCGATGTTGATCTGGCATCAATTGCTGGACAACCCGCGAACACCCCTGCCCGGCGACAGCCAGTCCGGTTCGCTGCTTGGCCCGGCTTTCGCCCCGGACCAGATCGAAGCATTCCTCAAACAGACCGGCGCGGTTTACGAAACATTCGACAACGATGAGTCGCTCTGCGATGGAGTCGCCGATCTGCTGACGACTGAAAATGTCGTCGGTTGGTTCAATGGGAAAATGGAGTTCGGGCCCAGGGCCCTGGGCTCCAGGAGCATTCTCGGCGATCCCAGGAGCCCGACAATGCAGTCGGTCATGAACCTCAAGATAAAGTTCCGCGAATCGTTCCGACCGTTCGCCCCGTCAGTGCTGGCCGAGCGGGCAGATGAATTCTTCCAGATGCCGCGAGGCTGCAGCAGCCCGTACATGCTGATCGTAGCGCCCCTGGCCGACGACAAACGCATAGAACCGTCGCCAGACGACATCGCCGCATCGGGCCTGGACCTTCGCGGCGCGGTCCGCTCGGAGATCCCGGCCGTCACGCACGTGGACTACTCGGCGAGAGTCCAAACCGTAAACGAGTCGCGCCACGGGACATACTACACGCTGCTAAAGGCCTTCCAGCGCAAGACCGGCTGCCCCATGCTGGTCAACACCAGCTTCAACGTTCGCGGCGAACCGATAGTCTGCACGCCGTCTGAGGCCTACGCCTGCTTCATGGCCACAAACATGGACGTACTCGTGCTGGAGCGATTCGTACTCCGCAAAGCCGATCAGCCGCAGGGACGCACCCACGACGTTGATGACTACCTGGCGAAATTCGACCTGGACTAACTAACGAACAATGATCGAGATAAACAGAAATCCGTCGCCCCGCACGCTACGCCAGTTTTCGCTGGCCTTCGGCGTTTTCGCAGCGATCGTCGGATGCCTTGTGCTTGCCCGCGGAGGCCCGTGGACAACAATCGCCGCGATCTGGTCCGCCGGCGCCGCGATTGCGCTGGTCGGACTAGCCAGACCGACTTTCGTCAAATGGCTGTATCTGGCGATGAGCTGCCTTACCGCCCCGATCGGAATAGTTATCTCCCTGACAGTGCTCGGGATTGTATACTATATTGTAGTGACTCCGATCGGCGTGATAATGCGGCTGCTGGGGCGGGACCCCATGCAGCGGCGCCCCGACCCGAAGACCGACACCTACTGGCGAAAGCGAGAACAACCCGAGCCGGATCAATATTTCCGACAGTTCTGAATCATGAGCAAAAAGACATCAAACACCAAGAAAAGCGGCGAGAGTTTCAGCCGGCAAGCCGACACAAAAGCCCCCTCCTTTCTGCGCGAGTTGTGGGACTTCGTGCTCCACAACAAGAAGTGGTGGCTCGCCCCGATCATAATCGTCCTGCTGCTGGTGAGCATTCTGGTGCTCTTGACGGCCAACAGCGCCTTAGCGCCGTTCATTTACGCGATATTCTGATTTGCCCGGCGGGAAATGAATCGTAAGCTTCCATTGCTCTGACCCGGCCCAAACAGATGACCGACACAGGTTATTCTTCAGGTCCGCATCCCCACGCTACGTAGCGGACATGAAAGCGGCCCGTCCGATTCTCCGGACGGGCCGCGTTTTTTATCATTGCTCGCCCGGGGCGTTATTCACCGCTGACGTCGACCAGGCTGAAAGTATCGATCCCGAGCGCTTCGATTTTGGCTCGACCGGGCAGGAAACTCAATTCCAGCACGAACACGGCCGCAACAATATCGCCGCCGAGTTTCTGGACCAGCTTGCACGCAGCTTCAACGGTTCCGCCAGTGGCGATCAGGTCGTCGCACATCAGCACTTTTTGTCCGCTGGCGATCGCATCGGCGTGAATCTCGATCGTATCGGTCCCGTACTCCAGTTCGTAACTTTCGGATATTGTCTCGGCCGGCAGCTTGCCCGGCTTCCTGATCGGCACGAACCCGACGCCGAGTTCGTCGGCCAGCATCGACCCGAAGATAAATCCTCTCGCCTCCACACCAGTGACGATCTCCACACCGCTGTCGCGATACGGATCGGCTAGCATTTTGATTGTCTGTCGCAGCGCCTCGATGTCCCCCAGCAGCGGCGTGATGTCCTTGAAAATGATTCCGGGTTTGGGGAAGTCCGGCACGTCACGGATGAATTCCTCGATGTTCAAGACTAGTTTCCTTTCTTCTTGACGTCCAGGTATTGCCACAGCGCAACACCGTAAAGCGACAGCAGATCCCGTCGCATGTTCTGTGTATCGGTTCTATCCTGCAGATCGCCGGGGATCGGCTGCATGCCGAATGCGTCGAGATAGTGCATTTTCGGAACGGCTCTCGGCGTGTCGCGCCTGTTTATCGGTCCGGTTATCCAGGTTCTACCGGGCCGCACGAAGGCCAGGTGCCTGTCCTCGTGGAGCAGCGCGAACCCGTCGCCGGGGTCTACGCGAAGGATATCGCGGCCCAGGAAGCTGTGTTCGTACGTGCCGCCCAGGATGCCCAGCAGGGTCGGGGCAATGTCGGTCTGGGAGGCGATAGTCGATACAGTCTGCGGCGATATGATCCCCGGTGCGTAGAAAACGCACGGAATCCTGTAGCCCGGAACGTCAATCGCCAGTTTCCGATCGAGAAACTCCCCGTGTCCATGATCCGAGACGATGACAAAAATCGTGTTGTCGAAGTAATCGGCGTCTCGCGCCTCACGGAAGAACTGGCCCAGCGCCCAGTCGGCGTATCGGTAGGCGTTCAGGATTGCGTTGAGTTCAGAATCTTCCGGCAGCATCTCGGTCCGGCCGCGGGGAATGGTGTACGGTTGATGATTCGAAATCGTCAGGATCGCAGCGAAGAATCGCTCGTCGCCCATGGCCACGAACATTTCGTGAGCCTTCCGGAAGGTCATCTCGTCCGGCACGCCGAACGCTCCGGCGTGCTGCGGACCGATCTGCTTCTGGCCCACGACGGTCTCGACTCCTCCGGCGGTGAAGAAACCCTTCATGTTGTCGTAATCCGGACTGCCGCCGGTTATGAACATCGTTCGGTGTCCGCGAGTTCGCATCACTCCAGGCAGCGTCTGGAACTTCCCGACGGCCTCCTTGCGCTCAAGCAGGCTTATCCCGCCAAGGTCCGGATGGCCGACCAGCACGCCCGTTACGCCGCGGGAGGTCCGAGCGCCCGTAGCGTATAACTGCTCGAAGAACATTCCGCCGGCGCATATCTCGTCAAGCTCCGGCGTATGCGACTGGCCGTAACCCAGGGCTCCGACAGGTTCGTTGGACTGCCCTTCCATGATAATGACCACAACGTTCATGTCCCGCATTTCCCGACCGGTGACAACTCGCCTCTGCAGCGGTCTTGTCCTCGTCTGAGCAGCCTGGTCACCCGGCTGAAAGAGCAGAGATTTAACGGCCTTCTGCGCCTCGGCCACCGAGGGAAGCTCGTAGTACTTCTCCTCGTCTTCACCGTCTTCAAACCACGACATTAACGCATGCCACAGCGAGAACCATGAATTGGTAGACGCCTGGTTGACGAAGTTGTTGGATGAATGCTCCTCTGAACCGGGTCGAAGCGGATACCGCCCCAGTGTCGGTCGGCACGCCACAACGCAAAGAGCCACGGTGACAGCGGTAAGCGCCAGTCGCTTTCGAGGTGAATTGAAGGTCAATCTCCCGCGCCAGCAATAGCTGCGCAACAGGCGATAGGCCAGGTATATCCCCCCGGCCAGTGCTGGGGCGATCAGGAACAACCAGTAATGGTACGTTTCCCAGATGAACTTGGCGGTCTCGTGATAATACTTGGGGTAATTCAGCGAGGCCCAGTTAAGCCGGCGGCGGAACTCGACCATGAACACGGCGTTGACGATCTCGACGACCATGACAAGGGTCATCACCAGCATCGCATAGATCGTGACCGATCGCTGAAAAATCCTATTCGACAACGATCTGGCCGGGACAAGCCCCAACGCCAGGACCATCGGAAGCAGAGCATACCCGACAACCACGGCGTCAAATTGGAACCCGTAGCCGAAGCAGACCCCGATCTCCCAGACCGTCGTGTCCTGGACAGCCTCACGGCTGGCAAGAAAGACCAGCACGCGAAACAGCGGAAAAACCAGGAAGCTGTATAGAGATACGATCAAAAGCGGGCGCAGACGTAGACTGAGGAAAATATCAACAACGGGTGACAGAAAACCCTTTCTTTGCAAAATGGGTTCACCCTGGTCGCAGTTTTCACTTTCGCTCATAACCTGCTCCATCAGACTATCGGCCGGCCGGGGTGCAAATGACGTCCTACATCCTTATATATCGTAGCAGTTGAAATATTTAGTTCAAGTGAATCCGGCGGCAAAAAAACTTTGAGTTTCAAAACCCGAATAGTTGGCCAATCGGCGTTCTCGATTCAAGTCCGACAATCCGCAGTCTGCGCCACTGTTTCGGCGCCGTCGAAGCTTCAATTGGCCCTGTTGACAACTCGACTGTTTTCAACAGATTATCCCCAACCGGTGTCGCGTACTGTGCGACAGTACTGCTGCTATCTGCTGCGCTGCTGTCGCACATTGCAGCGCAGCATGCGGCGCTTGGCGCAAGGGCTCAATTGACATGGAATTGCTGTAAAACAATTTGGCTCTGGCTTTCTCGACACAAACGGTCTTTTGCAATTTCTTTTTTGGTTGTTCGCGAGTTTGGCGCCGCGGTTGCTATATGTAGGACGTGTTAAAGTAGCCGAATGAGGTGAGGATCTTATCTGGAGAGCACATTGCAGTTGTAGTTAGCCGGAGGTAAGGACATCCCCGGGACTATCTGTCGGGACGGCCGATTCGCGTCTTGGAGTATTCTTCATATGTCGATCTGGTAGGCGCCGCGTATGGGCGAGGGGTTGCCCTAACGTATAGCGCTACGGTTGCGGACACGTTGTCGTTATTAAAAGCCTAGAAGGGAATTTGACCGAGGAGCCTAGTTGTGGACGTGAGGGAGCCGAAAGATATGTCGGCCTACGGGCCGACCAATATGGACGGTCCGCGCATAGTTGCTGTGTGTGCGGAGCTGAGCGACGCCGAACCGATCGCGTTGTCGCTCGAACAACAGAATACAGGAAGTCTGCTTACTTACGATCATCAGACTGAACTGAGGCTTAATCCGCCGGCTGGCGAAATAGACCTGTTCATACTGTTTGATCGCGAGAGTCTGGAAGCAACGGCCGACACGTTGCGATGGCTGAGCTATTACTGGCCCGGCGTCGCTACGGCAGTCGTCGGAGCCCCGGGCGACAGCAGACAGGAATTGGAAGCCAGGATGGGCGGAGCGATGTATTTCGTCTATCCGGCGTACGGCGGACAGTGGAGGTCCCTGGTCAGTCTCGCCACGAGGCGAACGAGCAGGACAGACACTCCGGCGGCATGAGGAGGGCTCATGACCACCGGCGAGTCGTATCAACGGAACATTGATTTTTCCGACGGGTACCGGAGGGTTCCCGCTTGGAGAAGGCAGGGCGATGTGCCGAACAGCAGAAGCCCCCTCCAAGGGCGATATGATGCGGAGATGATAGCCCGTATCAACCGGTCCCTCCAGACGTTTAGACCGGTATCGTTTGGCGGCTTCTGGGAGTGTAGAGGTATTAGTTACCAGTCTGCGTTTTGTTGGCGGAGTTCGTAGCCCGCCATGTGTTGCGGATGATTCGTCATCCGAGATGGGAACGCAGAGGAGCGGAGTCTCTGAGGGTATCTCTACAAAGGCGAAGGGCGATGAGGCAACTGTGAGCTGGTTGCCTCTCGTCCCCCTTACTAACAAACCCGGCCCAGGCCGGGAGATTAATAGACGACACTTAGAATAATAAAGAGTGATGAAAAAGTCGATGGCTCGATGTGCTCCTATGCTTGTTAAAGAATGAAGCTCGTTGGGCGTGTGGAACACGTAGTCATCTTCCGAAACGAGAGTTCTGTGCTGACGAATGGGCGTTTCTCCTCCTTTACCCATCGTCAATACGCACTAACTCTCACCGATGAAAGTTTTTTGCTGTTTGGACGGGCCAGCGGAGTTGAGCGCCTGCTGGAAGCTCTAACTCTCCTCCTTTAGAGCATCCCGCCGCAGCGTCACTTAGCGGTGGAAACTTTCATCAAAGGCGAAGGGCGATGACGTAGGCCTGAGCAACTTACGTCTCGCTGCCTTTGAGATCAAACCCGATTACGATCGGGATAACAATAGAATTAAAACCGAATAGAAACACCAATGACATTGGTTGTCGATCTGGATTTGCGATCCCCCCCCCGCTAGTGTACCGTCAGTTTTGAATCCTTGGGTATAGCCGTTTCAGCTTGATTCG
>CAYMSH010000034.1:0-15505 GCA_964392945.1 uncultured Planctomycetaceae bacterium
GGGGTGGGGTTGGAAGATGCCTGAACCGATTGCGCCTGTCGTAACACCGCCGGACGAACCGCTGGATTCGCCGATACTCGAGGCCTTCCGCAAGGAAAAGCCGCTGGTGATATTCATCATCTGGGACGCGTGCCGGCCGGACCATATGAGCTTCCACGGCTACGAAAGACCCACCACCCCCAGGCTCGATGCAATGAAGGACCAACTGATCCGGTTCGACAACGCGTTTTCCCAGGGCACCGGCACGAGCTGCGCGATGAGACACCTGTTTACCGGAAGGTACTCCTCGCGATACATGCTCAAGAAGACCGGCATCGGCCCGTTCTTCACCAATGAGATGTTGGCCGGCGGATACCACACGCTGCACCTGAATATCGTCGGCTCGGACTACAACGGAATATCGGAAGTGGCGTTCCTGCGCGACATGCCTGACGATATGCAGGCGCGCGTTAAGGTCGAGCGAGCCGGTTTGTACCTCAAGGAATCGTTCAATCAGGCTCCGCTGAAGAAATGGACCGCGCGAGCCAAAGAGATGCGAGCCCAGGCCGGCGGCATGAAGCCCGATCGGCGCGTAATCTGTTACGGTGAACAGAAGCCGCAGAACAAGATCCGCGTATTTCTGGACTACCTCGACAAGAACCCGGGTCGGGCTTCCGGCACGTTCGCCTACATGCACATGGTCGAAACCCATTTCCCCTGGATCCGACGCGAAGGAGCGCCGGTTTGGGGCAAGCGCCAGGAAGATGTCTACGATTCGTCGATAGCCTACACCGACGAGGCGACATGGGAGCTGTTCGAGGGACTCAAGGAACGCAAGCTGCTCGACAAAACGATCATCATCATCGCCGCCGATCACGGCACCGGGCTCGGCGATCATGGCAAGTACGCCGGTTTCCATCCGTATTACGAACAGATACACATACCGCTGATCATGCGCGTCCCGGGCGTCAAAGGCAAAGTCGTCAAGTCGCTTGTCGGTTTGTTCGACGTGGCTCCGATGATGGTGAACCTGGCCGCTCCGGAACTGCTGGCCGCTCGAAACTACGAGGCGATGGATCTGTGGCCTTTGATCCTTCGCGGCGAGAGAAAAGCCCCTCGCGTTATATTCGGACTCAACTCGTTCGAAGATTGCTACTACCGCGTCGGAACCGATAATCTGCACTACTTCCTGCGCCTGGGGCGCGAATACGACGATCTGTTCGATTACGTCAAGGATCCCGGCGAGAGGTCCAGACGGCTCCTGGAAGACGTCGAAGCGCTCAAGAAATGCCGCGCGGAAATGTCCTGGTTCCTCCAGAGGGGCAAAGGCAGGTACCGCGATCCGCTCCACTACCGCGTCGAAGACCCGCCGGAAGACCAGTAGCCGCGAGCCCTCGATCAACGCAAGTTTCAGGCGTTTGAGTATGTTGCGCCGCGATCATTTGCATTTCCTCGTAATTAGGTAGGAAAGTGCCGGATGGTGTTTGACGATGCAACTACAGTGGGACATTGTGGTTATTGCCAATTGGCGATCCGATGTCTTAGTGACAAGTTCGGGCCCATTGCCAATTACGGGCCTATGATGGATAATCTCTGGTTGGTTCTGATTATCTCCGCCGCAAGAACGGTTACTCAGGGAATGTGATCATGGATACGTTACTTTTGATACTGAATTGGCTCCTGCCGCTAGGCTACCTGGCCCTGGCGATTGACTACGGCGCCACGTTCATCCTGCGCAACAGGACGCACGTTCGCAATCCCGGGGTCATCCTGATGATTGTGTTTCACGCGTCGTTTCTGGCGCTCTGGGGCGTTCGTTTCGGCGGTCTGCCGCTGACGAGCAACTACGAAATCCTGTCGGTTGTCGCACTGGCGTCGGCGGCGGTCTACTGGGCGATCGAACTGGTCACCCGCGATCGGCGGGCAGGGGTGTTCGTTTTCCTGCTGATATTCCTGCTGCAGTACACCTCGTCGATCCGGCTGCCGGTGTTGCTCGAACAGGCCGCCGGTCTCGTCGAAAGCACGCAGTACGGATGGGGACGCCTGCACGTATTACCGGCGGCGCTGGCCTACACCGCAATGGCGATGGCCGCCATCTACGCTACGCTCTACCTGATCGGACAGCGGAACATAAAGCATCATAACATCGGACTGCTCTTCGATCGCCTTCCGCCGCTGGACCTGCTGGGGAGAATGAGCTTCCAGTCGCTGTTAGTCGGATTTGCGTTCATGACTGTCACGATTATCACCGGCGTGTTGTTCAGCCAGCTCCGGCCTCACGCCGCTGAGTCAATGGACCCCAAGCTCATGGCCAAGATTATTATCGGGACGGCGGCATGGCTCATCTGCGCCGTTGACTTGTTCGGGAAATACGTGCTGAAGTGGTCGATCTCCCGAGTCGCCGGGGTGGCCCTGACCGGATTTTTGATTGTCGCCGCACTGTTCGTCACAAGCGTGGCGCTTTCCTGAGAAACCAATAGCGCATGTCGCCTATGAAACTGTCCATAATAGGAATCAGCCATCGCACGGCGCCTGTAGAGGTGCGGGAGAGCTGCGCGCTTACCGGCGAACTGGCCGGCAGGTTCCTCCGCGCCGCGCACCTGGAAGACGTGTTCGAAGAGGCGATGGTTCTCGACACGTGCAATCGCACGGAGTTGTACTTCGTGTCGACCGGGCGGGGCGACTGCATGGAAAACTTCCTGGACCACATCAGGGAGCTCAAGGGCCTGGACCAGAGGCCAGACGAGTCGGCCTTCTATCGCATCGAAGCTCGCCAGGCCGTCGAACACCTGTTCGCAGTCGCCGCGGCGCTTGATTCGCAGATCGTCGGCGAGCACCAGATACTTGGCCAGCTCAAAGAAGCCTACCGCGTAGCTTCCGAGGAGCGGACCGCTCGATTCCTGCTGAACAAACTCATGCATCGCGCGTTCCGCGTGGGCAAGCGAACCCAGAGCGAAACCGAGCTGGGTCGCGGTTCGGTCAGCGTCGCAAGCGCCGCGGTGGATCTTACGGGCCAGATATTCTCCGACATGAGCGACAAAGAAGTGCTGCTCGTCGGAGCGGGCCAAACCGCACAAACCGCCGCCAAGGGCCTGATCGGAGCCGGGGTCAAACGCGTGACAGTCGCCAATCGCACGCTGCAGCGAGCCGTAGAGCTTACCGAGCAACTCGTCGGCATGAGCGCCGAAGAGTCGGATGACGACCAGGCGGTTCGCTGCCCCGGCGTGCTGCGCCATACCGGCGCTCGAACCGGCGGCCCGGACGATCCGTCGGACGACGGCATAAGCGCCAAGGCGATCGAGTTGGACCAGATCGTCGAAGTCATCGGCGAGGTCGACATGGTGATCTGCTCTACGGGATCCGAAGAGCCCGTACTCACGCGCCAGGCGCTCGGCGACATTATCTCCCGCCGCAACAAACTGCTGTGCATCGTTGACATCGCCGTGCCGCGCGACGTGGAGCCGGAGATCGGCGATCTGCCCAACGTCTTCCTTCACAACCTCAATGACCTGGACAGCGTGGTCTCCCGCAACATCGATCGGCGCCGCAAGGAGATCCCTCGCGCCGAGGCGATAGTCGCTCATGAAGTAGACAAGTTCGCCCAGTGGTACGACTCGCTGCAGTCGGCTTCTACAATAACGCTGCTGAATCGGCGGTTCGCATTGCTCCGGGACGCCGAAATAAAACGCTACGGCGGCAAATTCAGCGACGCCGATCGCGATCAACTCGAACGCTTCACACAAAGTCTGTGCAAAAAAATACTGCATCGTCCCATATCGTTTTTGCGTACACTATCGACTGGCGCATCGGTGAGCGATCAACTGCTCGCGGTGGAGACCATTCGAAAGATGTACGAACTTGACGAACTGGCCGACGATGATCTGGAGAACAACGAATGAGTGACGGATGCGTATATCTCGTAGGAGCGGGCCCCGGCGATCCGGGACTCATAACAGTTCGCGGAAGGGACCTGCTCAGGATCGCCGACGCCGTGGTGTACGACAATCTCGCGGCGCGGAGCCTGCTGGCTGAAGCCCGACCCGACGCGGAGATGATCTACGTTGGAAAACAGGCCGCGGCCCATACCATGAGGCAGCCGGACATTAACGCGCTGCTGGTCAAGCTTGGCTCGGCGGGCAAGCAGGTTGTCCGCCTGAAGGGCGGAGATCCCTTCGTCTTCGGTCGGGGCGGCGAAGAGGCCCTTGAACTTGTCGCCGCCGGTGTGGCATTTGAAGTTGTGCCCGGGATAACCGCCGGGATCGCCGCCCTGGCGTATGCCGGCATTCCGATAACGCACCGCAATGTCACCAGCAGCATGGCGCTGATAACCGGCCACGAAACGCCTGACAAGGAAGAATCCGATCTGGACTACGAAACACTTGCCAACTGGCCCGGCACGCTCGGTTTCTACATGGGCGTCAAGAACCTGCCGAAGATCGCCGCATCGCTGATCGCACACGGCAAGGCCCCGGCCACACCGGCGGCGCTGGTCCGCTGGGGCACTACCCCGCGACAGGAGACCGTGACCGGAACGCTGGAGACCATAACCGAAATAGCGACGGCCGCAGGGATCAAACCGCCGGCGCTGATCGTTGTCGGACACGTCGTATCGCTTCGCGAGAAGATAAGCTGGTTCGAGAATCGCCCGCTGTTCGGCAAGAAAATCGTAGTTACGCGAGCACGCCTGCAGGCATCGAGAGTGACGGCTCAACTGGCCGCGCTCGGAGCCGAAGTGCTCGAACTCCCGGCGATCAAGATCGAGCCGCCGGAAGACCCCGCTCCGCTGGACCAGGCCGTCAGCGAGATTTCATCTTACGACTGGGTCATATTCACCAGCGCAAACGGAGTTGACGCGTTCTTCGGCGCGTTGGATCGCGCCGGCCTGGACTCTCGTGCGCTTGCCGGGGTGAAGATATGCGTAATCGGGCCCGGGACCGCCGCTCGGCTCGAACAGTTCGGCCTGAAGAAGGACGCCCAGCCCGGAGCCTACAAGGCCTCGGAAATCACCGGCACGCTCGCCGGCCTCGAGGACCTCAGCGGCAAGAAGATACTCTGCCCCCGCGCCGACATAGCGCCGAAGGAGCTGATAACGGATCTCGAATCGCGCGGGGCGCAGGCTGTAGATATCGCCGCGTATCGTACTGTAGGCGCTACGCCGGCCCCCGAGGCGCTGGAAGAACTGTTCGCAGACGGCGGACCGGACTGGATCACGTTCACCAGTTCTTCGACTGTGACTAACTTCGTAAACGCTGTCGGCCTCGATCGCCTCAAGGCTTCGACCGCGTCGCTGGCTAGCATCGGACCGGTTACTTCCGAAACGATTCGCGGCTTTGGTCTCGAACCCGGCGTTCAGGCCGATCCGCACACCATAGACGGGCTGATCGAAGCGCTGCTGTCGGCCCGACAGGCATAAGAAGCTCCAAAATGACCGACAAACATCCACATGCACATGGCGCCGACAACAAGCACCTGCCGCACCTGATCGCCTGGGAAGTCACGCGATCGTGCATGCTGGCGTGCAAGCACTGCCGGGCCGCGGCTCGACCCGAACCCTACAGCGGCGAACTGTCGACCCAGGAGTGCTTCTCGTTGCTGGACAACATCGCGTCGTTCGCCAAGCCGATCATAATCCTGACCGGCGGCGAGCCGATGCTGCGAGAGGATATCTACGAGATCGCCGCGCACGGGACCTCGCTGGGCCTGCCGGTTGTTATGGCTCCGTGCGGGATGCTCGTAGACGATGAAGCGATCGGGAAAATGAAGGACGCGGGAATCCGCAGCATCTCGATCTCGATCGACGGGGCTACATCCGAGAGCCACGACGCCTTCCGCGTCGTTCCCGGCGCGTTCGACGGGGCGATGAAGGGTATCGAGGCCGCGCGGCGAGGGGGCTTGAGTTTTCAGATCAACACGACGGTGACCCAGCACAACTTGGAAGAGCTCAAAGCCATAATGAAGCTCACGATCGACTTGGGCGCCACGATCTTCAATCCGTTCCTGCTCGTCCCGACGGGGCGCGGAAAGGACCTGGCTGACCAGGAGCTGTCGCCGCAGCAGTACGAACAGGCGCTGCACTGGCTGGCCGATCAGCAGGCCGCCGAGAGTATCCCGATCCGCGTGACGTGCGCTCCGCACTACCAGAGAATTCTCCGCCAAAAGGGCGTAAAGACCGGCCCGCGTCAGGTCAAGGGCTGCATGGGCGGACAGGGCTTTGCGTTTATCTCGCACCTCGGCAAGGTGCAGATCTGCGGGTTCCTGGAAAACGAATGCGGCGACGTTCGGGCCGAAGACCTGAACTTCCAGAAGATATGGGAGACATCGAAGCTGTTCTGCGAAATGCGCGATCTCGATTCGTATCACGGGCGCTGCGGATACTGCGAGTATCGGCGAGTGTGCGGCGGCTGCCGAGCACGCGCGTTTGCGATCAGCGGCGACTATCTCGGCGAAGAACCGTTCTGCACCCACCAGCCGAAAAAACCGCCGCAACTCGACGACCAGGACAAGGCGCTGATGTCGGTGATCCAGTCGAACTTCCCTGTCGATCGGCGCCCTTACGAACGACTCGGGGCGTATCTCGGCTCCAATCCGGAAGAGATCGAACAGCGGATCAGGAACATGCGGGCCAGTGGAGTTATCCGGCGCCTCGGCGCGGTCTTCGATTCGAAGAATCTCGGATATGTTTCCACGCTGGTGGCCGCGAAAATCGATCCGGATCGCCTCGACGAAGTAGCCGCCGAGATCAGCAAACTGACCGGCGTGACGCATAACTATCGGCGCGAGCACGCATATAATCTGTGGTTCACGCTGACGTGCGCATCGGCGGAGTTGCTCGAAGAAACGCTCGAAGATCTCCGCGTGCGAATCGGCACTCGCGAGATCCACTCGATGCCGGCCCTGAAAACCTTCAAGATACGCGTGAACTTCAAGTTCGCCGACGCATCGGACGCCGTGCGGGCCGCCGCGAGCCACGCCCGGGCGTTCACCGCTCCGCACGAAGCGCCCCGCGATCCGCTCAGCGACGAACAGAAGCAGCTCGTTCGACTGCTGCAGGAATCGCTGCCGGACTCGCACAAACCGTTCGACGATATCGCCGATCAGCTCGGATGGTCCGTAGGACAAGTGCTCCAGCAGATCGAAGACTGGCTGGCCGCCGGAGTGATCAGGCGCCTGGGAGCCGTTGTGCGGCACCAGCGGCTCGGCTTCCGGGCCAACGGAATGGCGGTCCTGGACGTGCCGGCCGAGCGGGAGGACGAAGTCGGAGCCTTCCTGTCCAAGCGCTCGGAGATCTCGCACTGCTACTGCCGGCCCAGGCTGGACGGCTTTCCGTACGGTCTGTTCGCCATGACCCACGGCCGTGACGAGCAGGAGGTCCGCGATCTCGTGGCGTCACTGGCCAGCGAATTGAAGATCGAAAACTACGACGTTCTGTTCTCGACTACCGAGTACAAGAAAGTTTCGATGAAGTATTTCTTATAGTTGACGACCCTATAGACGATCGTGATGAGCTGCCTGTGATTGACGAAGGCTATATAAAATTCAACTCGCATCTGCACTCGACCCCGCCGCCGTCGGAGTGGGTTGTCGAGGAGGTCAACACGTGGCGCGATCGGATGTATGCGCTGGGCTACATCGGAGCCTACGAAGGCGATATCGGTTACGGTAACATCTCGATCAAGTCAGACTTGCTCGATAACGAATTCATCGTCACCGGCGCCGGGACCGGGAACATCCCCGTCCTGTTCGCCAATCATTTCACGCGCGTAAGCAGCTACAGTATCGACGGCAACTCCGTTGTCTGCGAAGGGCGCATTGATGCGTCATCCGAATCGATGACCCACGCCGCGGTCTACGCTTGCGCACCAGACGCGCGAGCCGTCATACACATTCATTCGCGTCGGCACTGGGAGGCGCTGTGCGGCAATATTCCCACAACCAGCGACAAAGCCGCCTACGGAACCCCGGAAATGGCCCGCGAGATCGAGCGGCTGTTCGAAGAAACAAACTTCCGCGAGATACGAGTAATGGCCATGGCCGGCCACGATGAGGGAATACTTTCTTACGGAACGAGCCTGGAAGATGCGGGCGGGCGCTTGCTTGACGTGCTGGAGGGGCGGTATCCTTAAGCGGTATACTTATTACCGAAAGGCTACATCATGCCAGCAAGAGTCTTGTCAATTGTGTTCCTGTTTCTCGTCACGCTTTCGGCGACCGGCCGATCGCTGGCCGCACAGGAGAAAAAGGCGCCGAAAGATCCCAAAGTTGTCATGCTTGGAATGATGCGCCGGGCCGATGCATTCGAAAAGGCCCGCAAGTTCGACCAGGCGGCCGCCGAATACGCAAAGGTTGTCGAGCTTTCGAAAAAAGTCTACGGACCCGCATCCCGCAAGACCGCGGGGTTCATCAACAACCTTGCGGCGCTCTACGCAAACACCGGGCAGTTCGACAAGGCCGAACCGCTGTACCTCAAGAGCATCGAGATCGACACCAAGGCCGGCGGCAAAAATTCAACTGGACTGGCCGACACGATGTGCAATCTGGCCAGGGTGTATCGCTCGGCCGGCAAGAACGACAAGGCCCTGGCGATCTTCCAGAAAGCCGTGATCATATACCGCGGCAAACTCGGCGAAAAGCACGCCAAAGTCGCCGGGGTAATGGACAATATCGGAGTCATCTACTACGAGGGACGAAAATTCCTGGACGCTGAAAAAGCATTCGTCGAGGCTACTGCGATACTGGCGGTCAAGCCCGGCAAGGAGCATCCGGCCTACGCGCTGGTGCAGCTTCATCACGCTGCGGTCATGCAGGCCACCGATCGCAAAGAGGAAGCCGAAATGCTCTACGTCGAGGGGATCGAGATCCTCGAATCCAAGCTCAAAGGCGGCAGTCTCGAACTGATGCGGGCGTTGGGCAATCTGGCGAACCTTTATCGATCGAGCAAGAAGTATGAAAAGGCGGTCCTGCAGTTCCAGAAGGTCATCAAGATCGCCGAGAAGCGATTCGGACCAACCCACATGATGGTCGCCGACGAAACCGGCAACCTCGGGGCGCTCTACTACGAAATGGACGAGACGAAAAAGGCGATCGCCTGTTACGAAAAGAGCGCGAAAATAGTCGAAGCCAAGATGGGCAAAACCCATCCCCTCACGGCCACGATGCTCAATAACCTCGCCACGGTCTACTGGGAGGGCGAGAGGCTCAAGGAAGCCGAAGCCCTGTTCCTGCGATGCCTGGCGATTGACGAAAAGTCCTACGGCAAGGATCACCTGAATGTCTCGGCCACGCTCGACAGCCTGTCGCAACTCTACATGACGATGGAGAAATACGACACCGCCAAGATTTACCGCGACAGGAGCAGAAAGATCAAACAAGCCGCACGCGAAAAAGCCGAGAAGACCGAGTAGCCGGGGCGCTTGTGTGTCGGCGGGAAACTGGTAAGCTGTAAAGTATGATGAGCAACTGGCCGGATACTGTTGAAGGTATGCTCGAGAGTCTTCGGGCCAAATGGCGCGGCCGATCTTTCGCCGCTGATCTCGACGCACAGATCGCCGCGTCCGGCGACGCTGAACTGTCCAAGTCGCAATCGGCGTTGAAGGCTATCCGATCGGCGGCCTCCTGGCTGTCGCGCAATCATTGTCACGACACCGAGAAATTGTCGCTGCTGCGTGCGGCGTTGGACTGTTACACCGGCAGGCCCTTTAAGACCTGGCTGGAGATTCGCTGGGCTCTGGATATCGCCGTGGAGTGTCCCGACGAATCGGTTGACCTGCTGGCCACGTTGATTGTCAGCGTTCGCCTTGGCGTAAAGGGCGACGCGCCGGCGCTTGCGGACCTTGGCCTCTGGGGCGACGACACTCACGCGCTGCTGCCGAGCATCGGTGCGGATCTGGCCGAACTGTTTTCCCGTCGCGACGAGATCGGTTTGGTGATGTATCGCCAACTGGTCAAGTCGCTGCCGCACGTCGGAGCCGAGCAGGACGAACTGCAACACGTGCGATCGGCGATTGAGTACATCCAGTGGCTTGTGGACTGCCCGCTGACGTTGCACATTCGCGAGGAGATCCACTCCAAGGCCTCCCCCGGCAATCTCACGCTGGTCCAGGCCTACCTGGCGTATCTGGAGACTGGCGACGCGGCGGGCCTGGCCGGGCTGTTCATCGCGCAGAAGATACCGGCCCACGATCGCCTGCTGGCCCAGGCCGGCGATCCGGAAAGCGTCAAACGCACGCTGATAACAACTGCACGCGAACTGGAGGGGTTGCTGAAGCGGATTTACGCTTTCGATCCCGGCGACGCGACCTCGGTGTTTAAGGATGTCGAGCTTTGGCTGGCGGCCTGCCAGCTGGACGACTCGGCCGACATCCGCGCCAATATCGAGGCGATCGGAACCGCCTGGTCGGGCGCCGACAGCTCGGGGGCGATCGAGTCGCTCACGGCCGGACGCCTGGGGCTGGAGGAACTGATCCCTCATCGCCCGGCTAGCGAGGCCTTGTGCCTGCTGTATCTAGATCTGGAGCTGGAGAAGCTCGGATACCTCATGTTCGGTCAAGTCGTTCACGACGAACTGGCCGAGATCACCGACGCCAATCTGCCGCGAGTAGTAGCCGCACTTCGCGCGATGGTGCTCAACGCCAGCATCAAGGGCCAGGGCACCGCCAAGCTGCGATGGCTCAGCGGCATGCTGTCGGACATGTCGCCCGACAGGCTGATCATGACCAGCCAACTGCTCGTGCTGAACCATCACATAAACGACGAAATCGCCGCCGTCAGCCTCGGCCTCTACCGCCAGTACAGCCGGATCGTAAGCCGGGTCTTCACGCAGATATCTGCGCAGAACGTGGATATCCAGGTCAGCAAATTCGTTGACGGCCTGATCCGCGACACGACGCTTCAGCATCTCGGCGAGTTGAGCATGCGCGTGCATCATTTCGCCCTTGCGCGCCTGGAACACGCCGGTGGCGGAGAGGCCGACAGCGTTCGCCTGCAGGTAGACAGCTTCGATCGCAAAGTCGGCTCTGAGTCGATCGGTATGCTGACTGAAGACTCCGATCAGGCTCCGCCTGAAATGTGGGTCTACCGGTTCAGCCGCGGCGAGATCAGCCACAGCGAGGATCGTCCCGAAATCCTCGGCGGCAAGGGCGCGGCTTTGTGCGGCATGTCTCGGATGGGTCTGTCGGTCCCGCCGGGGTTCGTTGTCGGCGTGAGCGCCTGCAGGGAGTACATGGCGGCCCACGCACTCCAGCCGCCGGCCCGACGCGATATCCGCGACGCGATGCTATGGCTCCAGGACGTTACCGGAAAGACGTTCGGTTCGAGTGACAACCCGCTGCTTGCGGCGGTTCGATCCGGCGCACTGACGTCCATGCCCGGCATGCTCGACACGGTGTTGAATGTCGGGATGACTGACGATGTCGCAGGCGCGCTGGGCGAGATCCACCGCAGCGAAAGAGTCGCCGCGGAGCTCTATATCCGGTTCCTCATCGGATACGCCAAGTCTGTGTTCTCGCTGGCCGACGTCGATCAGTTCGAGACTCAAGGCCCCTCGTGGGACACTATCGAGCGGATCAAGACTCACGTGACCGACGCCGGCGGACCGGCGTTCTGGCGCAGCGTCGATTCCCAGATAGTTTCGGCCGTCGAGGCGGTCTTCAGGTCCTGGCGAAATCCGCACGCGGTGCTCTTCCGCCGGACTCATCACATGCCCCACGGCGGCTGCACCGCCGCGACGGTCCAGCAGATGGTCTTCGGCAACGCCGACGACAATTCGTGCACCGGAGTGATGTTCACGCGGAACCCCAGCACAGGCGATCGCGAGATATTCGGCGAGTACCTCCCGCGGGCTCAGGGCGAAGATCTCGTCGCCGGGCGCCGCACTCCCCTGTCGATCCTCTCGGGGCTCGACAGCCTGGCCCAGCGCATGCCGGAGATCCTGGCGGAGCTCCGCCGAACCGCCGATCTGCTCGAAGAGCATTACGGTTGCATGCAGGATATCGAGTTCACCGTAGAGAGCGGGCGGTTGTATATCCTCCAGACGCGCCAAGGTCATCTGGCGGCAAACGGAGCCGGGTCCCCCGACACCGGGGCCGACGCTCCGGGACGTGAGTTTGCAGTAATCGCACGCGGCCTGGGCGCCTCGCCGGGCGCCGTTCTGGGCCGCATCGCCCTGACCGGCGACGGCGTGCGAGAACTCGCCGAGCGGGGCTGCAAGACCATACTTGTGCGCACCACGACGATCCCGGAGGACCTGCCCCACATGATCGCAGCCGACGCGGTGCTGACCCAGACCGGCGGCGCGACGTCGCACGCGGCCAACAACGCCCGCCATCTCGGCAAGCCGTGCGTAGTCGGCTGCCAGGCGATGCGCATAGACGCCGAAAACGGAGAAGTTCGCTTTGGCGACGTCGTTATGCACGCCGGCGACAGACTGTTCATCGACGGAATGTCCGGCGAAGTAGGCTTGCCGGAGTGACAGCTTCAGTTTGCCAGCGGGGCTAATGGAGTCCGAATATCCGGCCGAAGTTGCGTTCTTGCGGGATTGCTTTGGCCCCGGGCATGTCTATTCGCGGCAGGGCGTCGAGTCCGGCTTTGGCTTCCTTCAAAATCGCCAGCAGCTTGACGTATTTCGCGTCGGCCTTGCTCGGGAAATACGCTGCTTTGTCGTCGGCGCGTCCGCCGGCGGATTTCGCAAGCAGTTCCAGGAGCACCGGGCTGTTTTCCGGGCGCGTGAGATTGATCATGCTGCGATTGCCCATGCGGTTCGATCCGCCGAGGTAGATCTTGCTGATCTTCCCTTTGCTGGCCCCGGCCAGCTCGTTGTATCGCTTGACCCATGACAAGTGCTCGATCAGGAGGCGCCCGTCCTTCTGGGGCGAGAAGACCGGACCCTTGCCCGGTGCGGTGCGCGCGTATGCGTCGCGCCCGCCGATGGTGTGCGGGCGGGTCATCTCCCACGTGCTGTAATACGGGACGTTGGCGTCGATCCAGGCGTAGATGCACCGCTTCGAGGCGTCATCGACTTTCACCTTGTGCTCGCCGTGATTCGACTCGAGCAGCCTGGTGATCTTGCTGATCCACGAACCTGTCGCCATCGCCGGGAAGATCCCGTTGGGACCCTTGTTGATGTAGTAGTATGTGACCTGTCCGCCGCGGGTCAGCGACTCGTAGCTCATCGAGAAGAATCTCGTTTTGTCGCCGGTGAGGTCTATGCCCTTGCCGGCCTTGGCGCCGGTGTGGCATTTTATGCAGTACTTGTCGAGGATCGGCTGGACTTGCTTTACGTAGTCCACCGGCCCGGAGCCCCACGCCGGGGGCGTCAGCTCATCCGGCGGGCTCTTCATGCGGGCCATTCGTTCGGCCCCGAGTTTCGGCGGAGCCAGGCGGTCTTCGTGGCAGCCGATGCAGGCGGCGGTTTCGCCAGTGGTGATCTGCGCCACAGAGCCCATCCGCTGGATCTCCTTCCCGTTTGCGTCAAGGGCGATGAAATACAGCTCGGTGTTGGACGGAGCCTTGAAATACGCCGACCCGTTTGCGTCTACGGGAACCGTTCCGTGGTTCAGTTTAACGTAGTACGATCCGGCGCCGACCAGCGGGTAGTGATCGAAGAATCTAAAGCCCTCGGTGTTGTACTTCTTTGGGCTCTGGGACATGATCCGCAGGCATTTGACCATCCCGCGCTTCACGCCTTTTTCCAGCAGGCCCTGGTAGATATCCTGGACTAAGAATGTTCCGGTCCCGGCTTCCTGGGGGCAGTCGCCTGGTATCGCCGGCGGCTTCTTTCTAGGCGCCAGCGGAACGGGGCTGAAGCATGCGGCGTTGAACCTGGCGTTGGGTTTCTTCCTGGTTTCGTAGAGCAGCGCGATCCGCCCGGTCTTGTGATCCAGCACCCAGAGCACGTGGCGGCGGTACTTCGGCCCTGCGAACGAGACTACCGAATACTTGCTGGAAAACGGGAACGGGTCGGCGAAAGCCCCGCCGTATCCGCCGTCGGCCCCGGACCCGCCAACGCCGGACTTACGCCATTCTTTGCCGACGGCAAGGTCCTTCTGCAGCGGCGTAACGTGGGTGATCTTCCACATGCTCTCGAGCGTTTCGAGTCCCTTGCGCCGATCGACTATCGCCAGGTCGCCCATCGGCTGGCGATGGTGACCGGTCCAGACTACGATCGCGGTCTTCGTGCCGGGAATCTCCCTGGCTCCGCAGACGATGTTCGGCACGCGGAAGGTGTTTCCGTGGTATAGCTTGAGCTGCCGGCCGTTGGGGTTGATCGTCCAGAGCCCGCCCCAGCCGAAGATGTTCTTGTCCTGGTACTCCCATCGCGTGCAGAGTATCGAACCGTCTTGGAGGACCGACGGGGTAGTCGTGCAGAGCGTTGTCCAGTCGATGCGGCGCATGTCCGAGCCGTCGGGCTTGATCACGTACAGGGCGCACGCCAGGTAGTTCTGGCAGAGCGAAAACGATTCGACTCGTGACGATGAGAATATGATCCTACCGTCGGGATAGTAGACCGGGCCGAAATCGTGATACGGTCCGCGGGTAAGCTGGCGAAGACCCGATCCGTCGATGGCGATCTCCCAGATGTGAAACGGTTCTGACAGCTTAGTTTTGTACGAGAAGACCAGTCGCTTTCCGTCATACGACGGGTTCATGCTGTAGATGAATCCGTCGGCGGTTTCGAAAATCGTCTTTGCGCCCTTTTCGGGTTTGGCCGGATCGTACACGCAGATCGCCGAACCCTTGCTCGTTCGCTGGGCGAACATGACCGACTGCATGCCGTTGAGCCCGTAGTTTTCGCGTCGCACGAATGCGATCGGCGGACATGCGGCGATCATCTTGGCGGCGGTCTTTGCATCGACGGGGTCGCCGTCGGCCGGTCCGATTGCGATATCGTCGAACCAGACCTGACCGCTGCTCGGCTTGCGGCCGCCCAGGGCGCAGTTGATGTCGATCTTCCGCGGTCTGCGCGATATCTGGAACATCGTCGCCACCCGCGTCCAGTCCCGCGTTCCGGAGACCGGTTCTGTGTAGGCTCCTTTGGCGATGGCGATCCGAGCTCCGGAGCCGGTGACGTTTTTGGTCCGGATCCATCCCGAGAGTCGGTAGGAACCCGGTTTGAGCGTAACGCTGGTTGTCCAAGCCGCGCCGGTGCCTTTTTCCGAACTAATCGAAACGCATCGCTTACCGGTTCGAGCCGAAGTCTCAACGCTGAACCGCACATCCGAATCGGTGCTGAAAGTTTCGGATTTCCATCCGCTGACACTATCGCCGGCGGTCTGCTCGAACGAGGGATTGACGAGGGACTGATCTTGCGCAGAAAGGTGCGCGACGAGAGACAGAGAGACGATCAGAGCCGGTAATATGCGCCACGGAGTGTTCATGTTATAGATGATAACGTAACGAAACAGTCGCTACAAGAACGGCGAGAACTGTGCGAAAAATTCCGGCAAGCAAATTTAGCACCCCGTTTTTTTAAAAAAACGCCCAACCAAAAGGCGAATGGAATACAAAAGGTTAAAATAGCGTTTTTAGCAGG
>CAYMSH010000034.1:15515-25098 GCA_964392945.1 uncultured Planctomycetaceae bacterium
ACACACCCCCCCTCTCCCCCCCCCTGCCTTTCTTTTCTTCTTCTTCCCCCCGCCCCCCCCCCCCCCCACGCCGTTGTTTTCAGAATCGGCGCAGCGAAACGGCGATTGGAATCCTACAGGTACAAATCGCGTTTGTCGCTGGAGCATATCTGCTCCAGGCGATTTAAGAGGTCTTGCTTTTCTGCTCCGTCGGGAAGTTTCGCCAGCTCTTCTTCGACGAGCTTGAGTCCCGCCTGGCGGGTCTTCGGCGTGGCGTAGTCTACGAGGTATTCCATCAGCGTTGTCAGTGCGTTCGGCGTGCAGAATCTCTTTATGAATCCTGGGATCGCGAACTCCATGAAATGCTCGCCGGTGCGCCCCAGGCGGTAGCATGCGGTGCAGAAGCTGGGAACGTAACCGTCTTCCAGCAGTTCGTGCATTACCCCGTCGAGGCTGCGCACGTCGCCGAGTTCGAACTGTTCGCGGTTGGCGCATTGGGACTGGCCCTGGTCTTCGGCATAGCCGCCAAGTTCGATCCGGGACCCGGCGTCGATCTGCGACACGCCGAACTCCATGACCTTGCGGCGGATCTCGGCGCTCTCGCGGGCGGTGAGAATCAGCCCGGTGTACGGGACGGCCAGGCGGAGTATCGCCACGAGTTTGACGAAATCATCATCGTCGACCAGCGGGAAGTCGCCAAGCGAGATTCCCTGGGCCGGCTGCATGCGCGGGAAGCTTATCGTGTGCGGGCCTACTCCATAACGCTCGTGCAGCGCCACGGCGTGGGAGACTAACCCGAGCATTTCGAACCGCCAGTCGTACAGGCCGAACAGGGCCCCGATGCCGACGTCGTCGCACTCGGACTCCATCGCGCGATTCAGCGAATCGAGGCGCCACATGTAGTCGCCCTTGTGCGTGCCGGCGGGGTGAACCTTGGCGAACGTATCGTGATGGTAGGTCTCCTGGAAGACCTGGTAGGTGCCGATGCCGGCGTCCTTCATGATCCGGTAGCCTTCGTGGTCCAGCGGGGCGGCGTTGATGTTCACACGGCGAATTTCGCCGTGTCCGGAGGTGATCGAGTAGACCTGCCTTACGGTGTCGGCCATGAACTGAGCGTCGTATTGCGGATGCTCGCCGAAGACCAGGATCAGCCTCTTGTGGCCGCGGTCCTCTAGTGCCGTGACCTCGGCTGTGATCTCCTCGGGCTTCAGCGTTCTGCGGACGGCGTCTGCGTTGCTGCGTCGAAACGCGCAGTACATGCAGTCGTTTATGCATTCGTTTCCGATGTAAAGCGGGGCGAACAGCACGATCCGGTTGCCGTACACGTTCCGCTTGAGAGTGCGGGCCGCGTCGAATATCTCTTCGACGATCGCCGGGTCTTCGCAGCGCAGCAGCGCCGCTGTTTCTGCGACGCTCAGCGGCTCCTTGGCCAGAGATTTTGCGACAATGTCGCGTATCTCCTGCGCATCGGGCAGCGGACCGGCCAGCAGGCTGTTGATGCGGTCTTCATCAATGAAGTCCACGGCTCCGTCGCTCAGCTTTGACGAGGTTATCGGGCACATCTTACGTCTCCGGATTCTTGCGCGTGTCGCGTTGTGTAGTTTGGTGATGCCCCCGATCCGTCGCCCACGGTCCGGCCGAGCGATTCGATTCGCCTGCGCATGCAGGATTGGCACTGTTTGGCGGTTTCCTGTATGCACGCCTTGGCGGGATATATTTCGTACATGGGACGGTACTGCTGCGGGGTGAGATTCGGCATAACGACGTTGGCTCCGCGAGCCAGACCCAGTTCGCGACCCTCGGCGAGGTTCAAAGTCGCCAGCGCCGAAGTCGACGGGATGTTGGCTTTGGGGCAGACGAGCCTAGCGAGAGCCATGGTTCGATAGGTCAACTCTTCACTGGCGGGAGTCTGATCGCTCGGAGCCGATTCGGCCGAGCCCAGAGGCGTGTCGGGGTGCGAGATGAACGGGCCCAGCCCGATCATGTCCAGATCCAGTCGCGCGAATGTCTCCACATCGGCGGCCAGATCCTCGTAGGTCTGGCCCGGGATGCCCACCATCACGCCGGAACCTACTTCGTAGCCCATTTGGCCCATCTCCGCCAGCATTGTCTGGCGATCGCGGCGCCGATTCGGCAGCGAAGGGTGAATCTTGTCGAACAACTCCCGGTTGGACGTTTCAAAGCGGAGCAGGTACCTGTCGGCGCCCGCGGCTCGCCAGAGTTTCAGTTCTTCATCGCTGCGTTCGCCCAGTGACAGCGTAACGGCCAGCGGAGTGGTTGATTTTATTTCCGAGACCATATCGGCGATGAACTCGGCGGTGAATCCGGGATCTTCTCCGGCCTGGATAACTACGGTTCCATATCCGTATTCCACGGCCTCGGCGACGCATCCGAAGATTTCTTCACGCGTCATGCGGTATCGCTGGATGTCTTTTCTCGATGCGTTAAGACCACAGTATCCGCACTGCCGCACGCAGTAGTTTCCGATTTCTATCAGTCCGCGCAGGTGCACCTGATCGCCTACATTGCTCTTGCGCACCTGGTCTGCTCGAGCCCATAGTTCTTCAAGCGCTTGGGGGTCTTCCTGGCGCAGCCATCGAATTATCTCTTTATGATCCATCTCTTTAGTGTGCTCTGGTCTGTCGTTCCGGCCTGGTGGTTCGGCCCTCTGCGGCGTGGCTGGATGTAGCTTACTGCATTCTAGGCTTCCAGGCTCTTTGGCGGGGTGCTGGACTGTACGAAATACGCGACTTTTTCCATCGATGTCGTCAAGTCAACGTGCTCGACGTATACGTTGTCGGGAACGCGAAGCCGCTTGGGCGCGAAGTTCAGTATTCCCGTTACTCCAGCTGACACGAGCCTGTCGGCTATGTCCTGTGCGATTGTTGCAGGCACAGTGATAACGCCGAGACGGATGTCCCGGTTGGCGACTTCCTTGTCGATATCGGCGATGTCATAGCAATGCAGACCGCAGACTTCCGTGCCGATCTTGTTCGGATCGTTATCGAAGGCGGCCAGCAGTTTCAACTTCGGGCGCCGGCCTGCGAAGTACGACATTATCGCTCGACCCAGATTGCCGGCCCCGATAATGGCGCCGAAAGTTCCGCAGGGATTGTCGATGAAACTTCCAATGCTCTCGGCCAGGTCGGCTACATCGTATCCTCTGGCCGGGCTGCCTGAATACCCGATCGACATGAGATCCCGCCGCACCTGGGGCGCGGTCCCGCCGGCAAGGGACGCCAATTCGCGGGAATAAATGTTCCTGCGATTCTCGTCGAGCAATCCGGCCAGTAGTCGGCGGTAGAGGCTCAAACGTCCAATTGTCTTCTCGGATACCAAGTCTCAAATCTCCGGCGAATGCGAGACCCCATCGCTTTGATTAGGCGATTAAATCTCTACAATCCATTGCAACACAGGGTGTTACGAGTCAAAAAACCCGCACAAGTTCATCGTCAGACGTCCAGCGTTTAAGGTTGTTCGCCTAGCTGTGAACTTTTTCACAACTACATAGTACACCTCGCATCACCAAAAATCAACTCGCTAGCAGATCCGTTGACGCGGCGACGCCGAACGACCACGACAACGGCAACGACCTTTTTCCACCACGGATGACACTGATGTTACGGCAACGGCACACGGCAACGGCATGTCACGGCGGATAATACGGATAACAACAACGGCAACGGCGAACGGTTGGAGTAGCGAGTAGTGCAACATGTTCTCAATATCGACAATGTGAATCTGGCGGATCTGCCGCCGGCTACGCGAGCCGTCGCTTAGGCTGCCCCTCAGGTCGCCCTACGGGCTCCCTCCGGTTCAGCCCAAGCGTCAACTGATCGAAGCTAACGGTAATTCACAGAAAACTTGTTGCTACTTGCCAGTCACTCTCCGTCGTTAGCCGTTGCCGTAAGCCTTTGACGTAACATCAGTGTCATCCGTGTCATCCGTGGTGGAAAAAAGTCGTGGCCGTTGTCGTTGGATTCATTACTGGTAAACTGTGCGGAATGGATTTGGCGGTGTAAGATGTAACGTTAGTTTGATACTATTGGAGGCTCTTGAGATTCAGGGACAGCAATATGCCGGATTATCGTACAGAAACAGATTCGCTCGGATCGCTGGAGATACCCGCCGGCGCGCTGCATGGAATTCATACGCAGCGTGCGGTTGAGAATTTTCCGCTGACCGGCCGACGCGTCAGCGCCGAACTCATCGCCGCATTCGGTGCGGTCAAGCTGGCGTGCGCCCAGACTAATCACCAGCTCGGGATGTGGGACGACGCCACGTTCGGCGCTATTGCGGCCGCGTGCGGGGAAATGATCGACGGGTCGCTCGACGAGCACATAATTGTCGATGCGCTCCAGGGCGGAGCCGGCACGTCAACTAACATGAACGTGAACGAGGTGCTCGCCAATCGCGCGCTGCAGCTGCTCGGCAAGACCCCGGGAGATTACGCGATCGTCAGTCCGCTGGACGACATCAACGCTCACCAGTCCACAAACGATACGTATCCCACGGCTCTGAAAGTCGCGGCGATGAATATGCTGGCCGGACTCGAACGCAAAGTCGTTTCGCTGCTCGAGGAATTCCAGCGCCAGGAGAAGGCGTGCGCCGATATCGTGAAAGTCGCCCGCACGCAGTACCAGGACGCGGTCCTGATAACGCTGGGCCGCGAGATGGGCTCCTACGCCGAAGCTTTCGGCCGCGATCGATGGCGAATATACAAATGCAACGAACGGCTGCGCGTGGTGAATCTCGGCGGGACGGCCGTCGGGACCGGGCTCGGGGCGCCGCGGCAGTTTGTCTTCCAGGCCACAGAGAACCTCCGGGCGATCACTTCGCTTGGACTGGCGCGGGCCGAGAACCTCGTTGAAGCTACGCAGAACACAGACGTGTTCGTGGAAGTCAGCGGGATACTGAAAGCCCTGGCGTCAAACCTGCTGAAGGTCTCCGGCGATTTGAGGCTGCTGTCATCGGGGCCGGGCGCCGGGCTGGGCGAAATTTCGCTTCCGCCTCGGCAGGCCGGCTCGTCTATCATGCCGGGGAAAGTCAACCCGGTGATACCCGAAGCGGTAAGCCAGGCGGCCTTTGTCGTGATGGGAAATGACCAGGTGATCGCCCAGGCCTGCAGCGCAGGCAGCCTGGAGCTGAACGCCTTCATGCCGCTGATCGCCGATTCGCTGCTGGGCAGCCTGGGACTGCTGACCCAGGCCTGCGAGATACTCAAGAGCCGCTGCGTAGAAGGAATCGAACCGAACGCGAAAGCCTGCGCCGCTCATGTTGACGGCGCGACGGCCGCAATAACCGCGCTGGTCGAGACCATCGGATACGAAAGCGCTGCGCAAGTCGCCAAGCAGTCGGCCGAGACCGGCAAGTCGATCCGCGCCACAGCGATCGAGATGGAACTGCTCAGCGGCGATCAGTTCGACGAACTGGTCTCTCCGCAGCGAGTGATGCGACTGGGCTCTAACCCGATAATTAACTCCACTGAAACCCCAGACCCCGACAAGGCGCCGCCACAGTGACTCAACCGCAGAAAACACCAAAAGGATTTCGACTTCACATCGGCCTGTTCGGGCGCCGCAACGTCGGCAAGAGTTCGCTGCTGAACGCCATGACCCGGCAGGACGTTTCGATAGTCTCCGACACCGCCGGGACGACAACCGACCCTGTCGAAAAGCCGATGGAGCTGCTGCCGATCGGGCCGGTGCTGTTCATCGACACCGCCGGCATAGACGATGCTGGAGCGCTTGGCGAGATGCGAGTTGAGCGGACCAGGCGCGTGTTCGATCGCACCGATGTAGGTGTGATCGTGGCCGCCGAGGGACAGTGGGGCGAGTTTGAGGCCGGTATTCTCGATCAGCTCGTTCAGCGCGAGATACCCGCGATAGCGGTGTTCAACAAGATCGACATCGCCGACCCGCCGGCGGAGATAATCGCAGAACTCACCGAAGCCGGCGTGCCTGTAGTTCGCAGCGCCGCAGTCGAGAAGCGCGGTATCGGCGATCTGCGAGAGGCGCTTATCGCCCAGGCGCCCGAAGAGTTCATAAACGCCCCGGCGATTCTCGGCGATTTGATCCCGGCCGGTGAGCTGGCGGTTCTGGTGGTCCCGATCGACTTAGAGGCCCCGAAAGGCCGGCTGATCCTGCCGCAGGTCCAGTCGATTCGCGACGTGCTGGACTGCGATTCGTACTGCATGATCGTAAAGGAACGCGAACTCCGCGACGCACTGGATCGCTTGAAACGTCCGCCGGCGATTGTGGTCACCGATTCACAAGCGTTCCTGAAAGTCGCGGCCGACACGCCGCCGGAGATTCCGATGACGTCGTTTTCGATCCTGTTTGCACGCTGCAAAGGCGATCTGAGCGAGTTCGTTCGCGGCGCGAAGGCCATCGATACGCTGAAGTCCGGCGATCGGATTCTAATCGCCGAGGCCTGCACGCACCATCCGATCGGCGAGGATATCGGTCGCGTGAAAATCCCGCGATGGCTCGAGCAGTACGTAGGCGGACAGTTGCAGTTCGACACCGTTCAAGGCCACGATTTCCCGGAAAACCTCGGCGACTATCAACTGGTTGTTCACTGCGGCGGATGCATGTGGAACCGCCGCGAAATGCTCACCCGAACGCTCCGCGCGCGAGCGGCGGGGGTTCCGATGACGAACTACGGAGTGGCGATAGCATTCTCGCTGGGCATATTCGCAAGAGCCCTCAGTCCATTCCACGCTGCAATGGAGGCGGCCTCACAGCGTTAAGATTACTGCAGGTTTGCGCTGATTTGACGATTCACAACATCACGCCGTTACAAGGATAAATCAAATGAAGAAGCTGATCGCCCTGGGTATTGTCGCCGCGTGCGTTTGCGGTTCGTTCATGAGCATCTCGATGGCGGCCAGGAAGAAAAAAGGCCCGCCGCCGAAACTGGAGCTGACTGGCGCAGTTAAGCATCGTTTCCTGGGCTCGAGCTACAGCCACAAGGGCGGCGTGGTCTACATCGTTGACAAGGCCGGCAAGATCGAGTGGGAGGTACCGGCGCCCAGGGCGCAGGACATCTTCATGCTCAAGGGCGACAAGGTCCTGTTCAACACCAACCGCGGCGCCAAGATCGTGAGGATAAAGGACAAGAAGGTCCTCTGGGAGTACAAGCACGAGTCAAAGGTAAAGTTCGAGATCCACTCGGCCCAACCGCTGGACAACGGCAACGTGCTGATCAGCGTCTGCGGCGAGAGCAAGGTCATCGAAGTTGACAAGGACGGAAAAGTCGCCAAGACGATCAGCTTCAAGGAAGTCTCCAAGCACGCCGGCAACGGACACATGGAGCTGCGCGACGCCCTGAAGACCAAGCGAGGCACCTATTTCGTCGCATTCCTGCAGGAAGGCGTTATCCGCGAGTTCGACGCCGATTCGAAAGTGATCCGCACCGTCAAACCCGGCATCTTCAAGGCCAGAGGCGTCTCGACGATCCAGGAGTTGGAGAACGGTAATCTCGTCATCGGCGGGGCGTACGGGCATAATGTCGTCGAAATCGACAAGAACGACAAAGTCGTCTGGTCGCTGACCGAGAAGGACATCAAGGGGTTGAATCTCGGTTACGTAGCTACCGCCAAACGCCTGGAAAACGGTAACACCATGGTCAGTCTCTACCACGGCTCGTACGCGTTCTTCGAAGTCGACAAGGACAAGAAAATCGTCTGGAGCATAAAAGGCGGCCCGTTCCGAGCAACGACAGCGATCGAATACCTCGATTGACGTGTCTCCTTTCAGGGGGCCGGAAAAAGGGGACTGGCGCGCCTGGGCCTTCGGCTCGGGAGCCAGTCCCCTTTTTCATCCAAGCTTCGCTCTAGAATAAATTTAAGGTCTGATGCGGGGTTTGGCTTTCAGTGCGCCTACCATGAGAGGACTCTATATCTACATATCGTTTGGCGTTTGGAGTCAAATCCGATACAATACATGGGAGTTGGGCTGAGGTGTTTTTGTCGTAAAACCCGCTTGGAGAAGCAGAATGGTGCAACAAGTTGCCGACGGTGTGTATCAAATCGACACCAAACCAATGGGGATTGAGAGTATCATCGCCTCCTACCTTGTGGCAGGCAGCGACGGTATAGCGTTGATCGATCCGGGTTTCGCCTGCAGCGTCGATACGAATCTCGATGCGATCAAGGAACTCGGTATCGAGCCCGATGCGATCGACTACGTAGTCCTGACCCACAGCCACATTGATCACGCCGGCGGAGTCGGTCAGTTGATCGGTCCGGCCGGGCGCGCGAAAGTCGCAGCACACCAGCGAGGCGCCTTTTACCTGAAGAATTCGGTCAAGATCGGCGGCGGCGGGCACCTGGTCTTCGGGTCGGAGATGATGGCCCAACTCGGCGAACCGATAGACGTACCGAGCGATCGAATAGAGACTATCGGCGACGGCGACGTGATAGACCTTGGTGACAAGGGTCTGCGGGTCCACTACACACCGGGCCACTGCGGGGATCACGTTTCGCTGCTGGAGGAGTCCGGCGGCACGCTGTTTCCCGGAGATACCGCGTGTTTGCACTATCCGGATCTCGGGCAAGTGCTGATCCCGGCCGGCAGCCCGCCGATCTACCAGACCGAGCAGATCATCGATGAACTCAATTCGCTGTCACAATGCGATATCAATCTCGTACTCACACCGCACTTTGGTTCGCCCGACGCTGCTCCGGGAGAATTTCTGTCAGCCAACATTGAAAACGTAAGCTCCGAGCGCGACAGGATCGACGCGATGTTCAAACGCGGCATGGAGTTCCCGCAAGTTGTCGAGCAGCTTCGCAGCGAGATTCTCCAGCAGTCAGGCAAGGGGCCCGGCGAGATACCCGAATTCATCAGCGACGTCTGGCTGCGGATCATGCTGAAGACCGGTCTGATGGGCTTGATGGCCGATCTGCTGCAGTACGCACGAGACATTCGCCCGTTTACCCACACAGCAGGCACCCAGGAGTGCGCCCAATGAGGAAAACAGTTCCGTCATATTGCGATCAGTGTTACAACGGACCGGACCTGTTCCGCGTAGTCGTTGAAGACGACCTGGTCCGCAGCGTCGAGCCCAACCCCGACTGCAAGAACATCAGCCCCGCCGAAGGCAGAATATGCGTCAAAGCCTACGGGCTGGTCCAGAAGCTCTACAACCCGGATCGCATCAAGACGCCCCTGATCCGCACGAACCCCAAGAAGGGCAAGGACGAAGACCCCGGCTGGAAAGAGGTCTCGTGGGACCAGGCCCTTGGTATGCTGGCCGACCGAATGAAAGCCGCCCGTGCCAAAGGAGTGGTCGACGAAGCCGGCTTCCCGCGGTTGGCGGTGACGATGGGACAGGCGGCGTCGCCGTCCGCCTATGCGGGCACGATGCCCGCGTTCTTCAGCGCCTGGGGGCCTATCGACTTCACCGTGGGCGCCGGGCAGGGGATCAAATGCTATCACTCCGAGCACCTGTTCGGCGAGTATTGGCATCGAAGCTTCATCGGCGCCTCGGATACGCCGCGGACCAAACTGGTTATCTCGTTCGGGCACAACACCAACGCCAGCGGTGGGGTCGCCCGCGTGCTCAGGCACCCACAAGCCCGCGAGCGGGGCGACCGGCG
>CAYMSH010000035.1:0-16144 GCA_964392945.1 uncultured Planctomycetaceae bacterium
GCCCTCGCCAAAGGTCCGTCCCAAGAGGCCCGCCGGCCGGGGGCCGCAGAAGAATCGCCCCCCGCAGAACCATCGCACTTTCGCGTCCTACAAGGATGTGGGCTACGATCAGAAGTATCGCCCGCAGTTCCATTTCACGTCGCGAAAGAACTGGCTTAACGATCCCAACGGAATGGTCTATTACGACGGCGTGTGGCATCTGTATTTCCAGCATCACGCGCTGGGGCTGGGGCCGGGTCCCAAGTCATGGGGCCATGCGGTCAGCTCCGATATCGTGCGATGGAAGCAGCTTCCTCACGCGATTTTGCCTTACGACAACGGAGCGATCTGGTCCGGCACCGCGGTTGTCGATCACAACAATAGCCTCGGCAAGCAGAAAGGCGATACCAAAACGATCGTTGCATATTTCACCAAGACCCAACCGCGTCCTGACGGTTTTATTCAGGCCGGTGCCTACAGCACCGATCGCGGCCGGACGTTCACGCTGATCAACAAGGGCACGGCGCTCGTGCCGAACCAGGGCTTCTCCCACGGCGAGCGCGATCCGAAAGTGTTCTGGGACGCTCAAGGCAAAAAGTGGGTCATGGTGCTGATCCTCGGCGGAAAGGAGCGGGTGATTCGTTTCTTCGGCTCGGACAACATGGTCGACTGGAAGAAGATCGGCGACATTAAACGCAAGTGGGCCGCAGAGTGTATCGACCTGTTCCCCTTGCAGTTTGAGGGCAAGACCAAGTGGGTTATCGCCGACGCGAGCTACGATTATGAGATCGGCCAGTTCGACGGCAAGGTCTTCAAGTCTACCGGTGAAACTCACCGGGGCGACTGGGGCCCGCGATGCTTCTACGCTGCGCAGGTTTTCAATAACGGTCCTGACGGGCGCGTCGTGCAGATCGGTTGGATGAAGGATAAACGCCCGGACAACGTATTCCTGGCCAACAAGACGCCGTTCAACCAGCAGATGTCGTTCCCGTGCGATCTGAGCCTGCGAAAAACGCCTGACGGAATCCGCCTGATCCGCTGGCCGGTCAAGGAGATTGAAAGCCTCTATACCAAGAGCGAATCGTTCAAGGATCTCAATATCGCATCAGCCAACAAGGCTCTGGCGAAGCTCAAGTGCGAACTGATCGACATGTCAGTCGAGTTCGCACCCGGCGACAACGAACTGGTCGAGTTCAATATCCGCGGTTTGAAAGTGGTATACGGGAAGATCAAGAAGCACCGCACCAAAGACGGAATGCAGCAGGTAAAGAGTATCGCAATCGGTGACTGCATGGTCCCGGCGACTCTAATCGACGGCAAGATCAAACTCCGCATACTGCTGGACCGTACGTCGATGGAGTTGTTCGTCAATGAAGGCGCCTCAGTCGGGACAACATACGCAGTCCCCGCCCCGGCTGATCGCAGCCTGTCGGTCACGGCCGCCAAGGACATAAAGATAAACTCGCTCGTCGTCAACGAACTGAAATCGTCCTGGTCGGGCGGGAAATGATTTAGGCGGGTCGATCCGAGTCTTATTAGCAGTTAGCGGAATTGCCGCCGGGAGATTCATAATGGCGACTGTCGACTATTGCGTGATCGCGGCTTATCTGATCATTGTTACGGTGCTTGGGATCTATCTTCGCAAGCTGGCGTCGAAGAATCTGGATTCCTATTTCCTCGGAGGAAAGAAGATTCCCTGGTGGGCTCTGGCCGCTTCAGGCGCAGTGTCGAACTTCGATATAACCGGTACGATGTGGATGGTCACCGTGCTGTATCTTCTGGGCATGAAGTCATGGTGGCATCACTGGATGTGGGGCGTGATGCTGCCGGCGTTCGGTCTTGTGTATGTCGCCAAGTGGGTTCGCCGGTCGAACGTAATAACCGGCGCCGAATGGATGCTCACGCGTTTCGGCGACGGGCTGGGCGGCAAGACGGCGCGTATGGCCTACGCCCTGGTGGCCGTGATTACGTGCGTGAGTTTCATCGGATACGCGTTCCAGGGCATTGGCAAGTTCGCCCAGATTTATGTCGAGACCGGTTGGCTGGTCGAGATGTTCCCGGTTACCGAGACGCTGCTTACGACGTACAAGGCCCAGACCATCGCTATTGCGATTCTGGCGATTACAACGCTGTACGTCGTGCTCGGCGGTCTGTTCGGCGTGATCGTCACCGACATTATCCAGACCGTTGTCCTGTCGTTTGCGTGCCTGCTGATCGCCTGGGTCGCATTCACTCAAATCTCTCCCGAGATGGTCGCCGAATCCGTCCCGGCCGGGTGGGAGTCATTGCGCCCCGTCTGGCGAATCTCCGAGTTCAAAGGCACCGACAACGGAATGTACGAGATGTTCGGGTTCCTGACTATCGCATGGTTCATCAAGGGCTTCATGCTCAACGCCGGCGGGCCGGGACAGTTGTACGACTTTCAGCGTTATCTGGCGGCTCGCAGCCCTCGTGATGCGGCGAAGGTGGCCGCGTCGTGGCCTTTCTTCCTCGTCGTTCGCTGGATGATGGTCGCCGCGATAACGCTGTTGGCGATGAGCGGTATCGGCGACGTGACCGATCCTGAGCTGGTCATGCCGATGGTGCTGCAGAAGTACCTGCCTATAGGCGTTAAGGGGCTGGTGATCGCCGGTTTGCTTTCGGCGTTCATGTCGACGTTCAGTTCGACGGCCAACAGCGGCGCCTCTTACGTAGTTCGCGACATATGGCAGCCTTTGTTCAAGCCGAACGCCGACGAGCACCATCTGGTGCGGTACAGTTACATCGCAACGGTCGGAGTGATACTTGCCGGCATTGTCGTCGGTATGTACGCCGAATCGATAAGGTCCATCTGGGGCTGGATTATGATGGCCCTCGGCGGCGCCGTGATTGTGCCGAATGTGTTGAGATGGTACTGGTGGCGGATCAACGGTTGGGGTTACGCCGCCGGCACCCTCGGCGGGATCATACTGGCGTTGTCGGTCCTGTTCTTCCCGGATATGCCCATGTACGTGCAGTTTCCAATTATCTCGATCGGTTCGCTTCTTGTCTGTTTGGCGGCGTCTCTGATCACCGAGCCGGCCGACGAAGAAACGTTGCGGAAGTTCTACCGAACTGTTCGACCGTTCGGGGCCTGGGGTCCGATCTGCAATATATGCGGGCTGTCTGACCGCGAGCTTTCCGACCCCGGCGAGTCGGCGTGGCGCACTGTTGGGAATACGGCGATCGCCTGTTGCGGAGTTACTGGTCTCTACCTGGGGCCCATGTACCTTATCGGGCACTGGTACTACCAGGCCTGCACGTGGTTCGGCGTGTTGATCGTCGCTTCGATCGTGCTGTACTTCACCTGGTACCGCTGGCTGCCGCCGGAAAACGCCGAAGCTGCGGGAGGCGAATCATGACCCCGCGCGAAAGGATAGCAGCGGCGCTCAATCACACCCAGCCGGACCGCGCGCCCATTGATTTCGGCGGGCATCGCTCTTCGGGGATAGCGGCGATCGCGTATGCGAAACTTAAAAAGGCCCTCGGGATCGACCCGGGCGACATATACGTTTACGACATGGTCCAGCAGTTGGCGATTGTCGAACCGGACGTCCTGGACGCCGTCGGCGCCGATGTCGTGGAACTCGGGCGGGGATTCATGCTCGACGACGCCGACTGGTGCAACTGGACGCTGCCCGACGGAACACCGTGCAAAATCCCCGCTTACATTAACGTTGAGAAGCGCGGGACCGACTCGTTTCTCGTCTCCGGCGACGGGGTCGATCTGGCGATTATGAAAGAGGACTTCCTCTATTTTGAGCAGATCCACTGGCCGTGGGCGGATCGCAATCCCGACCAGCAGGATTTCTCGCGTTCCGATATCGAAGAGGCGTTTAAGTACACGATGTGGACCGGTATTCCAACGCCCGGGGGGCATATTCCGCTGACCGACAAGGGGCTTGCCGAACTGGCCTCCGGCGCCGGGAAACTCCGCGAATCGACCGATCGCGCGATCCTGGGCATATTTGGCGGGAATCTGTTCGAGGTCCCGCAATTTCTCTATCGCATCGACAACTACCTAACGCACATGGGCTTCTGTCCCGAAGCGTGCGTGCGCCTGAGCGAGGCGTTGTGCGACTTCTACATGCCCCGCATGGAAAAATGGCTCGGCGCGGTCGGTCCGTACATTGACGTCATGCTCTTCGGCGACGATTTAGGCGGAACCAACGGCCCGCTGATGTCGAGCGAGATGTACCGAACCTACTTCAAACCGTGGCATGCCAGGCTGTGGCGGCGGGCCAAGGAGTTGGCGCCGCATGTCAACGTTCACCTGCACTGCTGCGGGGGGATTGAGCCGCTGCTGGATGATCTGATCGATGCTGGGCTCGAATCGGCCAATCCGGTCCAGATAACATGTAAGGGTATGGATCCGCGCCATTTGAAGTCGACCTACGGAGATCGGTTCACGTTCTGGGGCGGCGGCTGCGATACGCGCCGCGCTCTTCCGCACGGAACGCCCGACGAGGTCGCACAAAACGTGCGAGACCTTATTTCGATCTGGTCACCCGGCGGGGGATTCGTATTCCAGCAGGTCCACAATATCCTCGCAGACGTGCCGCCGGAGAACATCATCGCCATGTTCGCCGCCGCAGGCGGACTGCGATAAGACGTCTAACTGGTAAGGAGATTGGAACTATGCGTTATCGTTCGATGTTACTGGTGTTGGTTGGTCTGTTCTTGTTTGGATTGTTGTCGGATCCGCGCGTCGCCGAGGCGGGGGATGAGACTCGCGAGCTTAAACTTTCCAACAAGTTTCTGCTGATACCCATCGGGCCTAGAACAAAGGCGAAAGCCGATTTTCTGGAAATCGTCATCGACGGCAAACCGGTCTATCAGTACTGGCTGCGCGTGGCGCCCAAGGCCGACAAGACCCTGTGGTGGTCGTTCTTCGACGTCAGCCGATTCGCCGGGAAGACCGCCACGATCAAGCTTAGCGGCTCCAATAGCGATGGGATAGGTCTTATCAAGCTCGGCGCCAAGATCCCCGGAAAAGCCCCGTTGTATAAGGAGAAGTATCGCCCGCAGTTCCACTTCTCCACGCGTCGCGGATGGATCAACGATCCCAACGGGCTGATCTATTACAAGGGCCTGTACCACATGTACTACCAGTACAATCCCGTCAGCACCAACTGGGGCAACATGACCTGGGGACACGCGGTCAGCAAGGATTTGATCCACTGGAAAGAGCAGGCGGCGGTCCTGTTTCCCGACTCCAAGGGCACGTGTTATTCCGGCGCGGCGTTCATCGACAAGAAGAACCTGCTCGGCGCCAAGACCGGTAAGGAGGACGTGCTGACGGCGTTTTACCTGCGAACGAAGATCGGGCTCTGCATGGCCACTTCCAACGACGCGGGGATGACGTTCACCGACTACAAGGGCAATCCCGTACTGAGCCACAAGGGCGCCCGAATCGACACGCCGCGCCCGTTCTGGTACGAACCGACCAAGCGATGGATCGCACCGACTTACGATCACTTCGTAAACAAGGCCGGTAAGAAGATGCGGGCCGTCGGATTCTACAGCTCAGCCGACCTGAAGACCTGGAAGTACGAGAGTCGCGTCGAGCAGAAGAAGTGGGGCGACGAACTCTGCGGCTGCGTCGACTTCTTCCAGTTGCCTGTAGATGGTGATAAGAAGAATCAGAAATGGGTCATGATAATGATCGAGGGCAGTTACATTATCGGCACGTTCGACGGACACGTGTTCAAGACGCTCGAAGGCAAGCCGGCGGCGACTTCCGACAGGGTGAAATCGCTGGTGAAGTTCGGGAACTTCTACGCGACCCAGAGTTGGCACAACATGCCCGACGATCGCCGCATTCAGATCACCTGGATGCGAGGCGGAAAGTATCCCGGCATGCCGTTCAACCAGCAGTTCACCGTTCCGTCGGAATTGACGCTCCACTCGACCCCGGACGGACCTCGCCTGAGAATGTACCCGATCGAAGAATTTGACACGCTGCGCAAGAAGACCTGCACGTGGGATGATATCACGCTGACGCCTGAGGCCAATCCGCTGGAAGATCTCTCCGGCGATCTGTTCGATATTGACGTAGAGTTCACCCCGGGCGCCGAGGCCAAGACGATCTTCGATCTGCGAGGCGAGAAGGTGATCTACGACGCCAGGGCCCAGACGCTGTCCAGTGGTAATGTCCGCTCGCCGCTGAAGCCCGTAAAGGGAGTCGTCAGCCTGAGGATCCTGCTGGATCGCACGTCGATTGAAGTGTTCGCCAACGATGGGCGAGTTTACATGCCGCGATGCATTACGCCCAAGGACGACAATCTGTCACTGAGCGCAACATGCGATAAGGGCGAAGTCAAAATCCGCTCTCTGTGGGTTCACGAACTGAAATCCGCATGGCCCGTCGGCGGCTCGGGCGACTTCGAGTACGAGATCATACCACTTGAGCAGACCAGAAAGCTCAAGGCGATCCGCAATTCGTACGGGTCGATCAAAAACCTCGCCTCGCTCTACACCGACCGCAAACACTCCAACGGGCTTCCGTATCACATATATGTTCCCAAGGGCCTGAAGGCTGGCGAGAAATACGCGATGGTCACCTTCCTGCACGGGCACACGGATCTCACGATAGACACCCACAAGGGCTTCCCCAAAGGCGTCTGGTCGCTGCCGCTGGTGCAGAAGGACCACCCGCACATCCTGTTCGTGCCGCGTCATAGAACCAGGAAGGACCGCTGGCATGATGAGAAGTATCGCAAAATGGTGATCGAGGCCCTCGATGATCTCGTCAAGGAGTTCAATGCTGACGCCAAGTCGCCGAACATTGATGCAGGCCGACTCTACCTGACTGGATTCTCCATGGGCGGTATGGGCACGTGGAACTACATCAGGAATCACCCGCAGAAATTCGCGGCCGCCGCTCCGCTGTCGGGCTACTCGCACGGTCCGCAGAACGTATCGCAGGCCAAAGAGATTAAGCATATTCCAATCTGGATATTCAACGGCGACGGCGACAAGGGCGTCGGCGGTTCGCGGTTGAGCTTCAAAATGCTCAAACAGGCCGGAGCACCAGACGTAAGATACCACGAGTACAAGAAACAGGGACACGTGATAGACGACTTCGCTTATTTCACCGACGGCTTCATGGACTGGCTGTTCGCACAGAAACGGACCTCGCATTAAGACGCCAGCGGAGTATTGAACATGGAGTTAACCGAATCCTGCTGGATGCAGATGGTTGAGGACGCTGTTGGAAGCTGCCTTGAAGAATCGACCTCCTTTCCTTCGGGCTCGCCTGAATGGGAGATACTTTCCTGCGAGCCGATGCGCCTTCAGCGAATGCTCAGCGAGGTGCGGCGCAAGCCGCCGGGGCTTCGAGAGGCCGTGACGTCGCGCGTCCTTGCTCTCTCGGTCGATGAGAACGTGAGCCTGCCCGATAGCGTCCTGGTGCAACTCGGGCAGGTGTACAATGCGTATCATTGCTGGGCCAATACGGACCAATGGGGCGACTCGACCCGGCGGCGAGAACTCAATGGCAATGTGGCCGGCGATGCCGATCTTGTCGCGCCGTCGGCCTGGTCGCGGCGCGCTGGGGTCACTCTGCTGGCGATGGCGTCGATCGTTGTTTTCATGAGCCTGTGGGAAGTGGGCAACCATAACTCCTACAGAGGATGGGCCGACTGGCCCGTGCAACTTTTCCGATTTGTCGCGCCGCTGGCGCTGATATACGCGATCTGGACCGGTCGGACCTGGGCTCGATACCTGCTGGCCGGGTTTTATGCACTCGCGCTGTGCTTCAACGTTTCGACGATTATGCACATCCCAAGAATACTGCGAGCCGGGAACTGGGGAGATCTCGTTCTGGCCGCATCAATACTTGTGGGCGTCCCGACCATGATAGCTCTTTCGCTCTTTTCGCCTGCGATCAGGCGGCTGGTGAAACACAGGCGTCTGGAGCGAGAAGACAGTCGCCCCCGAGACTGACGCCCCCGTTCGCGCCGGAGCGTAACTTCCTCGCCAATCGCAGGTCTGTTGGCTATAGTATCGCATACTGTCGATGGGCTACGCTGCGGCGCAACTGTTCAAAACGGGCAAGATACATGGTTCTTAGATGAGGATGTGATGCATGCACAAATACGGGAAACGTTCCAGGGACTCACGGTTAGTGCTGTTTGTTGTCGCTGCGAGCATGATCGCCGCTGCGGGCTGTAGGAAACGACGCGAGGAGTCCGTAGGGCTGCTCGAGGCGCGTAAGGGTTTTGAGACCACGATTATCGGCGGCGACTTCCAGCCGGCCGGTCCGGCCGACAGACCGCCGGCGTCGGTATTCAAGTTGATCCGTTACAAGTCCAAAGTCGGCCCCCTGGCCGCGTACGTTACTCCCGACCCCGGCGACGGCGTTCGGCGCCCGGCGGTGATTTGGGCCCACGGCGGATTCGGCGGTGTCGGGTCGTGGCTCTGGGAGCGCGGGCCGGCGGATAACGATCAAAGCGTTCGGGCGTTTCTTGACGCCGATATTGTGACGATGTGTCCGTCCTGGCGCGGCGAGAACGATAATCCGGGGCAGTTCGAACTGTTCTACGGCGAGGTCGAGGATCTGCTCAGCGCCTTGAGATATCTCAAGAGCCTTCCTTACGTGGATCCCGATCGCATATACCTCGCCGGCCACAGCACAGGCGGAACTATGGCGCTGTTGGGCTCAGTGGCCAGCAGCGAGTTTCGGGCCGTCTTCTCATTCGGCGGCGCGCCGGATATTTACGCTGTCGTTTCCAGCGGCGGCGGATACGGAAACACGCCGTTTGATTACCGCGTCAAAGACGAGTCGCACTACCGATCGGCGATCGTTTTCACCAGTCAGATAACTTCACCGACTTTCTACTTCGAGGGCGCCGATTCGGGTTACTGCCCCGATGCGATCGAGATGCAGTCTATCGCCGAGAAGCACAACGTGCCGTTCAAGGCGTTTGTCATCAGGAACGGAACGCACTTCAACATCCTCCGACCCCTGATGCGAATGATCGCCGCCAAGATCAACGCCGACACGAGCCCGAAGTGCAACATCACGATCACCGAAAGGGATGTAAGGATCAGATAACTTCGGCACTGGGTCAACAGGCATGACGGTGTCGGCGGCATTATTCGTTCTTGTTGCCGGATCCGGAAAATATTGATAATGCTCCCGGTTCGGATGTATGCTGTGCGTAGAAATTGAGTTTTACCCGCCATGAGAGTCGCCGAGGCCTGCTTCGTAATGAAATCCAAGTATGCACCACAGCTTATCTGTTGCGCCGCTCTGCTTGTCGGCGGAGTTTCGTTTTGTGCTGCGGCTCCCGGGCCGGCGGTCGGGTTGATCGCGGCCGGGCACGACAGTCGCATCGATCTGCGATGGATGCCGTCGCAGGATAGGAACGTTGTCGGCTACCGCGTTTACCGCGCAAGTGAAGAGTCCGGCCCGTTTCGACAGATATCTCCCTACAGGCATAAACCGACGGTTTACAGCGACTTCCTCGGCGCCAACAATCAGTGGTATTACTATCGCGTTACTGCTATCGGACGAGACCGAAGCGAGTCGGCGCCATCGGACATCCGCCTGGCTCGGTCCCGCAAGATGACTGACGAGCAACTGCTCACATCCGTGCAGGAGGCGACGTTCCGCTACTTCTGGGACTGGGGCCATCCGGTAAGCGGGATGGCTCGCGAGAACTACCCCGCTCGCCGCGAGAGGGTGACTACCGGCGGGACCGGCTTCGGGATGATGGCGATTATCGCCGGCGTCGAGCGCAAGTTCGTCTCTCGAGTCGAGGCCGCCTGGCGATTCAGGAAGATGCTGACGTTTCTGGAAGAAAAGGCTCAGCGATATCACGGCGCCTGGCCGCATTGGCTCGACGGCGCCACGGGCAAGACCGTGCGATTCACTAAATTCGACGACGGCGGCGATCTGGTCGAGACCTCGTTCCTTATCCAGGGTATTCTCACCGCTCGTCAGTATTTCAACGGATCGAGCTCAGTTGAGACCGATATCCGCAAGCGCGCGACACGACTCTGGCGGGCCGTGGAGTGGGACTGGTACCTCAGCAAGCCCGACAAGAAGGGGCTTGTGTGGCACTGGTCGCCCAACTACGGATTTAAAAAGAACTTACGGATAGGAGGGCGGTTCAACGAGTGCATGATAACGTATCTGCTGGCGATTGCGTCGCCGACCCATCCGATTCCGGCCAGTTGCTACCACACAGGCTGGGCCCGCAATGAAAGAAGTTATGTAAACGGCAAGAAATACTACGGTTACACTCAACCAGTAGGGGTTCCCTTAGGCGGTCCGCTCTTCTTTACCCACTACTCGTACCTCGGGTTCGACCCGCGCCGCAAGCAGGACAAATACTGCAACTACTTTGTCAACAACCGTAACACCACGTTGATCAACCGGGCGTATTGCATTGATAATCCATTGAAGCACAAGGGTTACGGTCCCAATGTCTGGGGACTGACGGCCTCTTGGACCCCAGACGGATACAACGCCAACGCACCAGGCCGACGCGATACAGGGACAATCACCCCGACGGCCTGCATAAGCGCCATGCCGTACGCTCCGAAAGAATCACTGGCCGCGATGAAGCATCTGTATCACACGTATGGAAAACAGCTCTGGGGACCCTTCGGATTCCGCGATGCGTTTAATCCCGGCCGCGATTGGGTCGCCAGGGGCTATCTGGCGATCGATCAGGGACCGATCGTGGTGATGATCGAAAATCACCGCTCGGGACTGCCCTGGAAACTGTTCATGTCGAATCCGGAGATCGCCCCGGCGCTGAAAGCCGTCGGCTTCAAGCCTTCGGCCCGGTAGGTTCGGAAAAAAGCGTTTGTCTATCTCCGGCGCGCTGCTCTATGGTATGCGTCAATGAAACCTGAATTGAAAGTTGCGATAATCACCGGAGCCTCCAGCGGTATCGGTATGGAAACCGCACTGGCCTTCGTGCGGCGAGGATATGCAGTTGTGCTGGCCGCCCGGCGCGAAGACCGCCTCGAACAAGTCGCGCAGCGATGTCGCGAGATATCCGCCGACGCCGCAGTCGATGTTGTGGTTACTGACGTTACGGATAGTGAGGCCGTTGAGCGATTAGTCAACGGGGCGGTCCGGAAATTCGGGCGTCTCGACGTTATGGTCAACAACGCCGGTTCCGGCATGTACGGTCGCGTTCACGAACTGCCGGAAGACCAGGTTCGCGACGTTTTCGAGGTGAACTTCTACGGCGTTCTCTACGGATGCCAGGCCGCCGCGCCGATCATGATATCCCAAAAGAGCGGGCACATCTTCAATGTCTCGTCAGTGATCGGCAAGCGAGGCACTCCTTTCCACGGAGCCTACTGCGCCACGAAGTTTGCCGTCTGCGGGCTTACCGATTCGATGCGTGTCGAGATGAAGCCGTACGGCGTGAAGGTCACCAATGTATGTCCGACACTTACGGCCACTGAGTTCTTCGAACATTCCCGCATGGCTCCTCGCCAGCATTCGAAATACGAATCGTCCGGCCGGATGATGCCGGCGTCAAAAGTCGGACGCAAGATCGCCGCGACTGTCGGCAAGACCAAACCGGAGATCGTGTTCTCTTTCGGCGGTAAGTTCCTGGCTCTGTTGGCGACGATATGCCCCAGGGCCACTGACTGGATAATGAAGATATACCACGATGATCTGGTCAAGCGGTCGACTCCCTGAGTCGAGAGGCGGCAATCTGTTTCATCTTCCGTCGTTTAGTATGTATGATAGTAGGTGTCTCGCATCGGATCCGACGTTCGGACCGAAGCCTGTGAATAAGGATTAGAAGAATGAACGGTATCAAACAAATAGCAGTTATTGTCGTGCTGGCGGGTATTTTCTGCGCCACTTTCGCACTGGCCCAGACCGCAAAGACAAAGACCGACGATTTCCAGGCCCGCGCTACGGCCGCGACTGCCGAAATGTGCGCCAGGCTCATTCGCTACTACGCCGCACGCGACGATCAGAAAGAAAAGATCAAGGAAGTCCTGATCGCCCAGTTCAAGGACCTTGAGGATTTCGACAAGGTCCGCGGGCCCAAGATCAAGGAACTGGATGCGGAAATCGCCGAGTTGCAAAAGAAGATCGAGGCCATAGAGAAGCAAAAGGCCGTACACGCCGCCGCACGCACCGAGTTGCTGGGCGATCACAAGGCCGAGATCAGCGCCATCTTCACCCTCGATCAACGGATCGCACGCGTGTCGAACTACATTAAGTCTGTGGCGGTTCCCTATCAATACTGGCCCGTGCTGCCTAAAGAGGCCCAGGAATCGCTGAAAGCCAAATGCGACGCCGCTGCGCTGGAGCTTATCCAGGCCAAGAAGGAAGGCGACACGAGTGCTGTGGCCGTGGAATACAGGAAGATCCGTGAGGAGGCCAATAAGATACTGACCCCTGAACTCCGCCAGAACGGCGACGCCGATTACTACTACGGAAGCACCATGCGCCGGTTCACCAAGCTCAACCTTACCGACTCGCAGAAAGCCTCCATTCGCGACATGTGCGCCAAGACCGCCGAGAAGAAGATCCGGATCTATGCAAAGTACGCCCAGGCCAGCAAGGACCGCGACGCACTGAGACGCGCCGTCAGCGGAATGTCATCCACTTCGGTCTACTACAAGATACGTCAGGATGTTGTCGATCAGATCCTTACTGACGAACAGGTAAAGAAGAGCGGATATAAGCGCAAGACGTCTTCGTCGACCAAGAAACTCTAGCGATTTGTTGCACGCCTGCGGGCGCGAGGGGATAATGAAACTCCCGATAGCCATGCTGGCTCTGCGGCGGTAGGTCCGTTGCGAAAGCCCGCCGGCCGATCGGGAATATTGGAGTATCGCCATGAACACGAATATCAAAAGAATTGTCGCCTGTCTTGTTGTTTTCACTTCTTGCTGCGCCGCGCTGGCCCAAACCGCTGGCAAGACCCCGAAGGCCCGAACCTCGACGCCGCGAACCCGTACGTCCAGGACCGATAGCAAATACGCGATGTACAGGTACATTCGGATGTACAAGGGTACTGACGAACAGAAAGCCAAGCTGGAGAAAGTGCTCCTGGCCCAGGAAAAGGATCTGGCTGATCACGACAAGGTCTACGCTCCGAAAATCAAGGCCGTCGATGACAAGATCGCCGCACTGCAGAAGGAGATCGACGCGCTAAAGACCGGAAAGGCTGAATATACCGACAAGCGCGCCGAGTTGCTGCTGGATCACAAGGCCGAAATAAATAACGTGTTTTCAGCCGAGCAGAGAATCAAGGGCCTGGCTGAGTATCTCAGAAACACTGCGTTCTATCGCTACTGGGCCGGATTGTCCGAGGCCCAGCAGAAAGAGGCCAACGCCAAACTCCAGGCCGCGGCGTTGAAAGTCGTCATGGCCAAACCCGACGAGTCGGAAAAGGTGTTCAGCGCCCAGCGCAGGGAGATGCAGAAGGTCGCCAGCGAGATGGTGACGCCCGAAATTCGCCAGGCCGGTGAAGCCGACTACGCCACACAAAGTACGATCAGGGCGTTTTACAGGATCAAACTGAGCGATGATCAGAAAGCCCAGATTCGCGCTATGTGCGACAAGGCGGCCAAGGAAAAAGGCGATCTCTACGCCAAGTACCGGCAACTCGACAAGGACCGCGACGCGATCAGGAAGTCGATGTACAAATTCAGCACGAGCGACTACTACCGCAAACTTCGGGCCGAGGTTACCGAGAAGGTCCTGACCGAAGAACAGCGAAAAGCCGGCGCCTCCAGATCGTCCAGGCGCAAGTCCTCGACTGGCTCCGGTCGAACCTCGTCAAGGAAATCGAGCGCCAAGCCGTTGAAGGGCTCTGTCGACAAAACACCCAAGTAACAGGAAACGGGGCGGGCCTTGCGCGGGTCGGTCTGAGATCATCATGCGAATTCTCATAAGTAACGACGATGGGATATTGGCTCCGGGCATCGCTGCGCTTCACGCTGCAGTCGCGGACATGGGCGAGATTTCAGTCGTCGCCCCGGACGGTTGCCAGTCGGCCTCGGCCCACGCGATAACTCTGCGCACTCCGATGTCGGTGGAGCGAGTCGAAGCGGCCGGGTTCTCGGGAACCCGTGTTGGCGGGCGTCCCGCCGACTGCGTGCGACTGGCGATTCGCGAACTTATGGACGAGCGTCCCGATCTGGTGCTTACGGGAATTAACGACAGTTCCAATGTCGGGGTGAACCTGTTTTATTCCGGAACCGTCGCCGGGGCGGCCGAGGCGGCGATGATGGGGATTCCCGCAGTGGCGTTCTCCGCCGCTTCGCAGGATCGCAAACCTGATTTTCCTCGCGCCGCGGCGCTGTGTCGCAAAGTGCTGGATCACCTCCTGTCTGTCGGGATGGCGCCGGGAGAACTCACGAACGTTAATATTCCGGACCTCACTGTGCCCGATCGTCCTTGTGGGGTGAGCGTTGTTCACCAGTCCGACGGAGAAATCCACGACAACTACATGAGCCGGATCGAAGACGACGGGAGCGAAACCTGGCGCCTGAGCGACAACTACTCCTACGGCCCGAATCATCACTCCGACTCAGACGTCGGTTGTCTGCGAGAGGGGAATATCACCATCACGTCGCTCAAGGTCGACATGACGAAATACGATCGACTGGCCGAACTGGCCGCACTCGACTGGAGCGACATCTGATTTGCAGCTCGCCGGCTCGCCGGCCGGAGCCCGGTAGGCGCCGTTAAGGATGCTCGCCGTCGGATGGGTCATCATCTCGGCGTTCCGGCTCTGTATCTCTTGGCGCCAGCCGCATGCAGTTTTCGGGTTTGAGACTGTGCGGCTCCAGAAGGCGAGCGGGACTTTCGGGTTGTCCGGTTCGGTCCGACAGATAGATCGCCTCCATGACAGCCATGTTCAGTACATTTTCCCATCCGGAGCACGGATAGGTCTTGGCCCCGCCGTTGACTGCCTGGACGAACGCTTCCAACTGCCTGACATATACGTTCAGCGGGGGGCTGGAGCTTTCGACCCGATCGATTACGTTGCCGTCCGGGTCGCGCACCAGACAACTGTTGGCGCTTACTTCCATCGATCCGCCCAAACCGTGGAGGCAGATCGCCTCGCTGACCGGTCCGCTGCGCCTTGTGGTTACCACCGAGGCCATGCAGCCGTTTGCGAATCGCAGGATCGCAGCGGCGGTGTCGTCGGTATTGTAGACCGCCTGGAGTTGCATGTCGCCGGGAGGCGCAGTTGCACTGGCCGAGAAACCGTAGACCTCTTCCGGCAAGCCCAGCATCCATATCAGCAGGTCGATCGGATGGTAGCCCAGTTCGATCAGGGCTCCGCCGCCGGCGGACTCCTTGTCGCCTCTCCAGCCTAAATCGGGACCCCAGTTAAACAGATAATGGGCTCTGGCCAGGAAGGGCTGGCCGATCTGTTTGCGTTTCTTCCAGGCTCGCCGGTAACATTCGTCGAATCGCCGGGTTGTGCCGACGCTCAAGGCCAGCGATGCGTCGCTCATGGTTCGAGCCATGGAGACCGCATCTTCAAGGTTCCTGGCCAGAGGGACGCTTTTCCAGACGTGAATTCCCCTCTGAGCGCAGGCGGGTATGAGTTCTGCGGCGGCTTTCGGCGAAACATCAAGGCAGACAGCTGCAGGCCTGGACTCGGCCAGGCACGATCGGTAGTCGCTGTAGGCCCGTGCGTCGTTATCAGAGGCGGCTTGTTTGGCGGCCGACTGATCGCGATCGGCGATCGCCACAAGCTTCACTGACTCACAGCAGGCTATAGCCTCAATCGCCTGGCGACCAAAACCGCCAAGCCCGATTACGGCGACCTGTAATGGTTCATCGACCATGTTCAACTGCTCCTGATATCTGTCGCGGATAACGCTCTTTAGCTCATGCACTTGAATCCTGTCGGAGAAATGCTTGCGACTCCAAGCGTACATGCCCGATGAGCGACTTGTCAAGGGCGGGTGTTCGACTAGTTTTTCCGACTGGGGCAAGTGATGACGTGACAATAACTAGTACGGTATTCTCAGAAAGTAGAGACTAGAGATCAGACCGCAGTCGAGAATTCGATCCGCTGCTTCAGGTTGGTTTGGCCGTTGAGGTCTACATTCTCCTCACTACTTTCTACTGCTCTGTGTGCGGCTAGATATAAGTAAAGAAACACCCCCCCACAACAGAGCCGCAACC
>CAYMSH010000035.1:16154-24936 GCA_964392945.1 uncultured Planctomycetaceae bacterium
AAAATTTATCGTCATATCTTACCCGTGGTGGGTGGGGGGCTGTTGTCCCTAATTAAACCCCCCCGCCACACAAGGGCGGAACAGAGGGGTTTTTACATTGACAAGACCGGCGTGTGCAAGTATTGTTCTTCGGGTGGTCAAACCCTTTCGGCCAGAGGCGTCCGGTGTGATCAGGCGCCGAAGAAGATAACTGCAGGAGCAGGCTGTGAAAAGGAAAACAACAGGCTTTTGGATATTGGCGGTTCTTATCGTCGCGGCGATTGCCGGGCCGACATTGGCCCAGAACGCTGCGACGCCCAATACGGTCTACGATGTGCGAATCAAGGGCAATACGCAGACCCCTGACTCGGCGGTGAAAATCCACATTCAGACCCGTGTTGGAACCGAATACAAAGAAGACACCGTTCGTCAGGACAAACAACGGCTCCTGAAGACCGGGCGCTTCTCCTCGGTGAAAGCCACTCGCACCACCACTAACAAGGGCTTCATAATCACCTTCGAAGTCAGAGAACTTCCGTTGGTTAACACCCTTGTGTTTGTCGGCAACAAGTCGATAGCAACCTCGACACTCCAGAAAGAACTGACTTTCACCCAGAGCGACGCACTGGACGACGTAAAGATCCACGAAGGACTCAAGGCCATCGAGGCCAAGTACAACACAGAAGGCTTCGCTCGAGCTCGAGTTACCTTTGTAAAAGACGATGGAAAAGTAGTTTACAAGATAGTAGAGGGCCCCAGAGTCACTGTTCGCAAAGTCCTGTTCAGAGGAAACAGTCACTTCTCGTCAACGAAACTCAGGTTCAAAGTCGAAGTCTGGCGGAAGATGTGGCCCTTCGTCGCCGGTTACTATGACAAAGAGAAGATCGATCGCGACGTCCTGACGCTGCGAAACCTCTACGTGGCCGACGGTTTCCTCGACGCCGAGGTTCTGCGGGAGTTGAAATACTCCGATGACAAGTCGCGCATAACGTTGACATACGTCATCCGCGAAAACCAGCGATACCGAGTCAACAAAGTCACGTTTGAAGGCAGTAAGATCTTTGACAACAAGGAGTTGATGAAGGATCTCAAACTGACCAGCGGCGAGTTTTACACCGCAGAGAACCAGGAATTCGACACGCGGCGCCTCAAGGAAAAGTACGGGCGCGTCGGGTATATTGGCGCGGTGGTCTCGCCGGCCAAGCGGTTCAAGGTAAAAGCCGGTTTCGTTGACGTGATCTACAAGATCACCGAGTCGGACCAGTATCGCGTCGCCGAAGTGATTATCCGCGGCAACAACATCACCCAGGACCGGGTGATTCGGCGGCAGATGAAGGTTTTCCCCGAGCAGTTGTTCAACACCGTAGCGATAGACCAGTCCAAGCATCGCCTCAAGGAGCTGGGGTTGTTCGAGAGCGTGGAGATATCCCCGATCGGACGCGAGCCCGGGCGAAGAAACGCTCTTGTCGAAGTCACTGAGGGCAAGACAGCCGAGTTCCTTATTGGCGCCGGGGTAAGCTCCAGCCACGGACTGCTCGGCAACATTTCGTTCAGGCAGAGAAACTTCGACATACTCAACTGGCCCCGATCGTGGAAAGAGTTCATGACCGCACAGGGCTGGAAGGGCGCCGGACAAACCTTCTCAGTCGTCGCCCAGCCGGGTGTAGAACTTATGCGATACCACGTCGAGTGGTTCGATCCGATGCTGTTCGATCTGCCGTATTCGGCCGGTGTAAAGGCGTTCGCCTTCACGCGAAATCGGCAGGATTATGACGAATCCCGTCTCGGCGCCGTCGTCAGCGTAGGACACAGGTTCAAGAACCGCTGGTACGGCGAACTGGCCGCACGAGTCGAAGGCGTCAGGATCAGCGACATAGACGCCCTGGCTCCGCCGGAGTTAATGAGCGTAAACGGGACGCACCTGATCGCCGGACTTAAAGGTTCGCTCGTTCGCGACAGGACCGACAGCCGATGGCTGCCGTCGGCCGGAGACCGACTGCGAGTAAGCGCTGAACAGGTCGGCGGCGATTTCGACTTCACAGTCTTCCGCGCCGCCTACAGTCGCTACCACACGCTGCTGATCGACTCCCAGGACCGCAAGCACATACTGGCCCTCAGGACCAGCGCCGGAGCCATCGCAGGCGACGCGCCTATCTTCGAGCGTTTCTATGGCGGCGGCATGGGATCCATCAGGGGCTTCGAATATCGAGGCATCAGCCCGCGAAACGGGGTCAAAGCCGATCAGGTCGGCGGCGATTTCATGGTCTTCGCCGGTGCTGAATACTCATTCCCGGTCTTCGGGAAAGATGTCCGCGGCGTGGTCTTCATGGATTCAGGGACAGTGGAAAGCGATTTCACTTTGACCACCTACCGCGCCTCGGTCGGCGTCGGCGTTCGTTGGGTGGTTCCGCTTTTCGGACCGATGCCCATGAGTTTCGATTTTGCCGTTCCACTGTCGAAGGACCCGCAGGATGACCTGCAGGTCTTCTCGTTCTCGCTGGGTTGGATGTTCTGATGGAGAGACAAAGTATGAAGTCTTCACAGCTTATTTGCGTACTGATCCTCGTAGCCTTGGGCGGTCTGTGCATAGTTAATCACCTTGACGCACAGGCACGGATCGGCGCGGGAAACTCCGTTGCGGTCTGCAATGTAGTTGAGATCCTCAATAACTGCCAGAAGGCCAAGGACCTGACCGCCGAGCTTAACAAGGAACGCGGCCGGATCGAAAAGGAAGTCGAGACACGTTCGGACGCGATCAAGAAACTGAACGCCGAACTTGAACTCCTGACGGTGGGCTCAGCCGAATACGAGCAGCGTTTCGCCGAGAGCCAGAGACTGGTCATCAATCGCGAAGCGTGGTTGAAATTCGAGCAGAGCAAGGCGATGCGCAGGCACCAGAAGCTCACCAGCGAGATGTACCAGGAAGTCCAAAAGGCCGTCGGCGTAGTGGCCAAGGCCCGCGGTTTCACCGTGGTCCTTCACCAGCAGCGAGGCAAGCTGCGAGCCGCCAACACCGCTGAAATGCGAGCCGAGATCTCGCAGCGAAAAGTGGTTTATAGCGATCAGGCCGTTGACATAACCGCTGGCGTTCTTTCGAGCCTCAATGCGGCATATCGAGCCAAACCCTGACCTGCAAGTGAACTATTACGACAACCCTGACCCCGTGGCCCGGAGCAGCGATATTTTCGCGGTGATCTTGAGGCGCCTTTGTCGCGGTTTACGTATTGTCTGAAGCGATATGAGCGAAAAGACACTGACAGTTCGAGAAATTGCTCAGCTTCTGGGCGTCGAGGTTATCGGGGCCGATCAGGGGCTGATCACCTCCATGGCGTCACCTGAGCACGCCGGGCCGAGCGACATCACTTTCGCCGTTGACAAGCGATACGCATCTCAGCTTGTAGACAGCGCCGCGGGTTGTGCTATTGTAAGCCACGCCGTCGACGATGCGCCAATGCCCCAACTTGTCGTCGAAAATGTAAAACTGGCCGTCGCCGATGTGCTCGGCGCACTGGCTTGGGAGTCGTGCGGCCCGCCGATAGGGGTCGATGCTTCGGCGATAGTATCGCCGCAGGCCGAACTGGCCGACGACGCGAGGGTTGGGCCGGGCGTGACGATCGGACCGGGTTCCAAGATCGCATCCGGGGTTATCCTGCACGCCAATGTCTGCATTGCAGGCGACGTGACTGTCGGTGCGATGAGCGTTTTGCTGCCGGGCGTTGTAGTACTGGATCGGTGCGTGATCGGCCAGCGTGTCATTATCGGCGCCAACAGCGTGATCGGAGCCGACGGATTCGGATACGAGACCGTCGCCGGAGTGCACAGGAAGGTTCCGCACATCGGCGACGTTATTGTGCAGGACGATGTCGAGATAGGGGCCTGCAGTTGTGTCGATCGGGCCAAGTTCGGTTCGACTGTTATCGGCGCCGGTTCGAAAATTGACAATCTAGTACAGATCGCCCACAACGTTCAGGCCGGAAAAGGCTGTATACTCTGCGCTCAGGTCGGAGTGGCCGGAAGCGTGACGTTGGGCGATTACGTTGTCGCCGGAGGACACGCCGGTTTCCGGGACAACATAACCGTGGGAAGCCAGACGCGATGTTCGGCGTTCGCCGCCGTCGCAGGCGATGTTCCCGACGGGAAGGTCATTGCGGGAATTCCCGCACACGACGCCAGGAATACGTATCGCGAAGTACGCGCTCTGGAACGCCTGCCGGCTCTGATCAAGCAGGTCCGTGCGCTTGAAGCGAGGCTTGAATCACTTGACCAGACAGAAGACGATTAAGAAAACAGCGACGGTTGAAGGCCTGGGACTCTTCAGCGGGCAAGAGTGCGCCATGCGCTTTGTGCCGGCCCAACCAGACAGCGGAATTGCGTTCTTGAGGACTGACGTTGATCCGCCGGTGCGCATACCGGCCGAGATCGCCCAGTCCGCCGAGCGACAGCGACGAACCTCGCTGGCCGAAGGCGATGTCACGATAGAGACCGTAGAGCACGTGCTTTCGGCGGTCTGGGGTATGGGGATAGACAACCTCACCATCGAAACAGACACTGCCGAGCCGCCGAACATCGACGGATCGGCCAGGTTGTTCGCCGACGCGATCGCACAGGCCGGACTCGACGAACAGGACGCAGAGGCCTCGGTGTTCGCCATCTCAGAGCCCGTTGTTGTCGCTAACGGCCAGTCCATGCTCTCGGCGCTGCCGGGACCGAGCGACAGGCTCGAGATACTCTACGATCTTGACTACTCAGAGAATCCAGGCATCGGACGTCAAACACTGCGATTTGATCTCGGCGTCGATAACTACGCTTCGGAGATCGCACCATCACGGACATTCCTCCTACAGGCCGAAGCCGAGCACATGCGTTCGGTTGGGGTCGGCGATCATCTGACCGAAGACGACATAGTGGTTTTCGCCCCTGACGGTCAGCTCATGGGCGGTTCACTGATCGTCCCGGATGAACCGGTCCGGCATAAAGTTTGCGATCTGATCGGAGATATTTCGCTCCTGGGCAGGAGAATCACCGGGCGAATAGTAGCCTCACGCAGCGGGCACGAACTGAATCGCCAACTGGTCGCCGCACTGGCCGACAGGCTCGCCGGAGCCGCCCCGCAGGCCGGCGAACCGATCGAGTCGATGGACATAGACGGCGTGATCGGCGTTCTGCCGCATCGATATCCGTTTCTGATGATCGATCGCGTGCTGGAGATACAGGGCAATCAAAGAGCTGTGGCCGTTAAGAACGTCACGATAAACGAGCCCTTCTTCCAGGGACATTACCCCGGCCATCCGATCATGCCGGGAGTGCTGATCGTCGAGGCCATGGCCCAGCTCTCGGGCATCCTCCTGGGCCGCAACCTGGTCAAGACCGGCAAAGTCGCCGTGCTCCTGGCTATAGACAATGTAAGAATGCGAAAACCCGTTCGGCCCGGAGATCGTTTGATTCTTGAGGCCGAATCGTTGAAGATACGTCCAAGAGTAGGGCACTGCAAGTGCACCGCCAGGGTTGATGGCGAATTGACCACTGAGGCGGAAATTAAATTCATGATGGTCGACGCCGACAAAGTTCGCCAGACAGACAACAGGTAGTGATAACTACATCGGAGAAGTGAACAAGATGAGCTTTCGCGTAGCAGTCGTAGGGACCGGTCGGATGGGCAAGTTGCACGCTCGTGTGCTGTCGCAGATGGAAGACGCCGAGTTGGTGTGCGTCGTGGACAATGATGAAGCGTGCGCAAACGATGTGGCCAGGCAGAGGGACTGCATTGCCCTGACCGACGTGAACGAGGCTGTTGACTTGGTCGATGCGGCGATAGTCGCCGTGCCGACGCTGCATCACCTCGACGCGGCCAGGCCGTTCATAGAGGCCGGCAAGTCCGTGCTTATCGAAAAGCCGTTCACCGATGACGTCAAGGCCGGCAAGAAGCTTATCAGGCTCGCCGAGAAGACCGGAGCCAGCCTCCAGGTCGGACACACCGAACGATTCAACCCGATCGTCGTGGCGATGCAGAAGTACGATATCAGGGCCAAGTTCATCGAGGCCCATCGAATCAGCCCGTTTACGTTCCGTTCGGCGGATATCGGCGTTGTGCTGGACATGATGATCCACGATCTGGACCTCACGCTCATGCTGGCCGGCGGAAGCGTCGAAAGCCTGCACGCCATAGGCATCAATGTGCTCGGCGAACATGAGGATATTTGTAGCGTAAGGCTCGTTTTCGATAACGGATGCTGCGCCTCGATCAGCGCTTCGAGGCTGGCGATCAAGACCGAGAGAAAAATGAGAGTGTTCTCCGAGAGCGCATACCTGTCGCTGGACTACGGCAAGAAAGTCGGAGTCGTGATTCAGAAGTCAAAGAACCTCGACCTGATCCAGATGGCCCGCGAGATGGAGGTCGACGATCTTGCCGAGTTGGCAGGAAACGTGGACTACAAGGAACTGGTCAACGCCGAAGATCTTGTTATCGACGATTCGCTGGACCCGCTGACCCGGCAGGCCGCAGCATTCCGAAGGACCGTAGTCGACGGAGATCCGCCGGTTGTGTCGGCGGAAGCCGGACTCGCGGCCGTCCAGGTCGCCAACGACATAGTCAAGGCCATCAGAAACTACCGATGGGATGGAAAAAGATTCGGAAGAAAAGGCCTCGACATGATTCAGAAGGACAGCGACGAATAAAGGCAGTGATGAGTGCTGAATGATGAGTGATGAAAACGGCAACATCAACGACGACGGCAACGGATAACGATTGATATGGGTGGACTTGTTGGGATATTGGATAGGACTAAGCGGTTTGCTCTGCGCATTAGAAAGCTCTACTCGGCATTGCCGAAGACTGCTGAAGCTCAGGTTCTTGGAAAATAAGTTCTGAGATCGGGCACTTCTGTTGGCGCACATCTAAGGGAGGCGAAACGAAGCCGCTCAAACGCCGAGATGATAAGCAAGACCGAAGTGGCGCTGCAGGAGCTTGAAGAAACAGGGTACTGGCTCGAACTGCTCGGCGATGCGGAAATAGTCAAACCAGAATTACTTCTGGAGCTTCGCGCTGAAACGAATGAACTACTGGCGATCCTGGTAACTAGCGTAAAAACCCTAAAATCACACAAATAGGCCGCCGCTATTCGCCGTTATCCGTTGCCGTTGCCGTTCGCCGTTTCATCATTCATCACTCAGCACTCATCACTGCCGTTACTCTTTCCAATATTGCTCGATCGCCTGATTTACGGCTGTTTCTACGAAGTCGCGTGATTGGGGTATTTTCGACTCACGGGCCAGTCGCTCGGAGAACTTTGCTGACAGCTCTTGGAGTTGTTTGTTGCGGAGTATTGTGGTGATGTCTTCCTGTGCGTCTTCGAAATTGGTGGTCTTGCCTTCCTGGACCCGGTATGCCTTGACGATGTAGAAGCCGCCGTAATTGACGATCTGTCCGGCGTCGTTCCGGACCATCGCCGATTCTATAATGCTGCTTCGCTGTCCCTGCTGGAGCGAGAAACCGGCCTTTTCGACTTCTTTCTGCCGCAGGCTGCCTGCCGGCCAGAGCGGAAGCTTGCCGCCTGTGTCGGGCTTGATGTTCGAGAACTCTTTAGCCACGTCGCCGAAGTCCGAGCCGCCCTTGAGGAGGCTCTCGGCTTTCTCTATGCGTTCCCTGGCCGCGAGGCGAGCCCTGGCCAACTCCTGCGGGCTCGGATTGCTGCCGACGTCCTTGGGGAGATATCGCTCGTCGTTGAGCAGCACGGCGATAAGCTGCATTGCAACTTTCTTCTCGACGGTGAATTCGTCCTTGTGCTTGTTGTAGTATCCAAGGAGCATCTGCCGCGTTACGGAGATCGCCGGAACGAACTTGATCTGCTGGTAGATCTGCACCGTCAGCGCTCGTCGCTGCTGCTCCTTGAGTTCCTTGAGAGTCACGCCTCGCTGGGCCAGTTGGTTCTCCAGCCTGGTCTTGCTGCCGCCGGCGTCGGCCACCAGGCCGCGCACCATGTCCTCGACCTGCGCGTTGACGTGATCTTTTTGCGGCTGGCTCAGGCGGGATTCGGCTTCGGAGAAGATCAGTTCGTTGTTGATGCGTCGGCCTATGGCCCTGTTTACGATCGATCGGACGCGCACGTCGAACATCGAGTCTTGCGGCACCGCCGCCAGTGCGTCGCGAGCCTCGTTGAGAATTTCCTGGACGGTTATGAACTTCCCCTTGATCGAGATCACTGACGTCGTGATTTCGCGAGTTTCTCCGATCATCAGCGGTTCTTCGCCGTCGCCCGGCTTTGGATCGACGGCGCGGGCCGTGCCGGCGGTAGGGGCTTTGGGGTCGATCACCGGCGCGTGCGGGTCGACTACATCGGTTCGGACATCAGGAGCCGGCGCGGGTTTTGGCCAATCTTTTTCGGAGGACCATTGCGCCTCGGTTACCGGTGCTGTCTTCTTTCGCCAGGGCCATTTGAGCTCGGATTTGCCCCAGTTGCATCCGCCCAGCCCCGTCGCCAGGGCGGCGAGCACTACGATCGTGGTGGTTCGTATTGTATTCATGATGAATTTCGCCCGGGTTGCTGGTTCAAAGTGATATTATACCGACCCGACAGCTTGTCGCAATTGCTTTAGTATGATCCGCATCAGTGTCGGCATCTGAAGGTACGGCGGTCTGAGGCGCCAGTGTACGGTGTTGTTGTCCGGCATTCGAACGGATCCCGAGGCTCCTTCGAACATTCGCCCGGCCGCTTTCATGTCGCGCACCGAGAAGACCAGCTCGCCCTTGATCAGCACTAGCGACTCTATCCCGAGCCGTGCGGCCCCGGCCCCGGCCCCCGGCCTT
>CAYMSH010000036.1:0-24922 GCA_964392945.1 uncultured Planctomycetaceae bacterium
GATCGGAGCATGGGCCGACGGCAGCTCAAGCAGCATTGAAATCGCGTGGGTCAGCATCGCCTCTACACCGCCCCAGGGATTGATCATATCGCCGTCGGAGCCGAAGTACGTAGCGTGCACGTCGAGGGGAACTTCAATTGACGACGCCAGGGCGACAGCGTCGTATTCGCCGCATCGCTGCTGGAGTACTTCCAGGAGCCGCTGGAGCCCATCGACTTGTCCGACGGCGCGTCCCGAGGCCGAGTATTCGGCCCGCATGCGAATCGGTCTGGTCATCTTCACCACGTGTCCGCACGCCGCGCCGAGCGCTGCTCGTGCGGCCGATACCGCGTTGATCGTGAATTGCTCCAGGCGCGGATCGTTCTGCTGGTCCATAACAACCAGAATGCGATTGGCGCGAACTTTACGCAGACCGATCGAGCCCATCATAAGGCGCGTGATTACGCTGCCTTCGACGTAGAGACCGTTTTCCGGAAGCTCGTTAATGTCTGATGCGTTTACGACGTTGGGATGCGTGATCAGCGTATCGCACGCCGAGGCCAGCAGCCGCGCGACGGGGCCGGCGTCACCGGCGTGGCCGCCGATTTCAGCTCCGATTCCCGTCGGCACAAGCATCACGGCGTTGAACTGTTCGGCGTTTTCCGCGGCTCGCGGAGTCATGTCGAAGATACCCGCCGGCCGGGCGCAGGAGACCTCGTCCAGTGAGTCAAGCACGCCGAGTTCACAAAGCCACGTTTCGCTGTTGCTGTGCGTGACGGCTATTCGAACGGGGATCTCGCCGAGAGAAAGGGTCTGGAGCACCTGCAGGCGCAGGTGTTCTATAGCGTCCTGATCGGCTCGTGGAGCCGGAATCTCGATTTCCAGTTCACGCAATTGCATTTGTATTCACTCCGCACCGTGCGGCGAAGTCCTTGTAGGTGAATCGCTGTTTTTCGACGAGCCGGCCGTCGGGCTCCGTAGCGTATACTGTAGGGAGATTGACGCCGTTGAACCAGTGCCACTTGACGGCCGAATACGCACCTTGTTCCTGGAACACCACGCGAGAGCCGATCTCCAACGGTTCTGCGAACGCATATTCGCCGAACACGTCGCCGGCCAGGCAGGTGCAGCCGGCCAGTATGTATTTGTGCCGTGCGTCTTGGGTGTCGCCAGCCACCGGCGGGCGGTAGTTGAACTCGATCACTTCTGACATGTGATTAACGCTGGTGTCGAGAATCGCGACAGTCTTGGCGTCGGCACAGAACAGGTCGATCACTGTCGAGACGAGTTGTCCGGCCTGTCGGACCAGATCGGCTCCGGGTTCTATGAAAAGCTCGACGCCGTATTTGCCCAGTAGTTCGGTTGCTTCTGCGAACGGGGCGAAATCTTCGGTTTCGTTGAAGAGATATCCGCCGCCGAGATTCACCCATTCGAGGCGTTCGAGAAAGTTCCCAAGGTGCGAATCGACGTGCTGGACTGTTTTCAGCAGGGGGCGCAGATCATCTGAGTCGCAATTCGTGTGCAGGTGCAGACCGGTTAGTCCGTCGAGAACGCCGTCGCCGCGCTGCACCACGTCTACGAGTTGGGACAGCGGCACGCCGAGTTTCGAGTGCCGCCGACACGGGTCGTAGCGTTCATCGCTTACGAATGACAGTTGCGGATTGACGCGCAGGCCGCATTTCGTGCGGCCGGTGAGATTCCGGCGATATCTCGCCCACTGGGGCAGCGAGTTGGCTACGACGTAGTCGCAGGCTTCGGCGACATCGTCTATTTCGTCGGGACGCAGGCCTGGCGTTGTCAGGTGTACTGCGCCTCGTCCGGCCAGCAGCGCCCCGGCCAGTTTGGCTTCGAAAAGCGAACTGCAGGCCAGCCCGACGGTTCGCTGGGCCAGTAATTCCAGCGCGTCGAACATTGAACAGGCCTTCAGGGAGTACAGCAGTCCGACCTCGTCGGGTCGGGCGGCTTCCTCGATCACATCTAGAGCGTACGCTATTTCATCGGCGTCCAGAACGAACGCCGGTGTCTTGATGTCCGCATCGTGGATTCTCTGATCATACATGGCTAGCGCCCCGATTCTCTAGCTCACAGTGTACGCAACGCGCCGACGGCTGCAAGCCTAACTTCCCGGTGATCAAATATATATGGTGCGATCGGCCTGTTTGGGATATCCTGTATGAACGTACGTGCGGCATTGTCAGGCGGTTTCAGGGAAATCCGAATGGCCCGTACTTCACATATCTTATCGAACAGGGCCCAGTGGCTGGTTAAGGTCCGATGGATCGCATGCGCCGGCGTCGCGGTCGTGGTGTACGTTGCGTCGTCCGTTCTGGGGATACTGTCGAATCCCGTGCCGCTGTACGCAATCGCCGCGGCGATGTTGATTTACAATTCGCTGTTCGGCGTCGTGGTGCGCGGGCGAGGACCCGGAGCCGTAGGACCGGACCACGATATTTTCATCCAGATCGCTCTGGACCAGATCGCCCTTACGCTGCTGCTGTATTTCTCCGGGATCGCACACAACCCGTTCGTGTTCTATTTTGTTTTTCACATGATCATCGCAACGCTGCTCCTACGCGGCTGGACTCCGTATATTCTCGTTGTTCTGGCAACGTGTCTCGTCGGAGGGGTTCTGTCTATGCAGCTTGTCGGGTGGATTCCGGTAATCAGTTTGCAGTTGCCTCATATTCAGTCATCGACCCATGCCGAGGCCTATGCACTGGACCCGCTGCAGACAGTCGGAACCGTCGTGGCCCTGGGCAGCACGCTGTGGATCACGGTCTACCTGACCTCCTCGGTCCAGCGATACATGCATCGCGTGCGGGCCGAAGTGAGGCAAAAGGAGAAAATGCTCGGCATCGGGCAACTGGTCGCCGGGATATCGCACCAGATCAGCAACCCGCTGGACGGAATCCAGAACTGCCTGGATACGATCAGCCGGCGCGTCGGCGACGATCCGCAGTTGACTAACTATGTTCGCATGATGACCGAGGCGCTGGATCGGATCGAACGGACCGCAAAACGGGTGCAGGCCTTCGCCCGCCCGCGGGGTCTGAGCCTGCAGGATACCGACGTGAACCAGGCTGTCGAGGCGACTATGGCGATCCTGGGCTCGGGGCGCGCCCACGGCGTGGAAATAGTCGTCGAGCCGGGCGATGTCCCGATGGTGCTCGGCGATCCGTATACACTGCAGGAAGTTATCTTCAACCTGTGCACAAACGCACTGGCCGCAATGCCGGACGGAGGAACCCTGACTATTCGCAGCTTCGGGCTGGATACCGGAAGCTTCAGAGGAAACGAATCAGTCGCGATCGAGGTCTCGGATACAGGAGTCGGCATCCCAGAGGCCCGGCTCGATCGCGTCTTCGAACCGTTCTTCACCACGCGGGCCGACTCAGGCGGTACGGGCCTGGGATTGGGCTTGTGTCGAATGCTGCTGTCAGAAATGGACGGCGCGATAAACGTCAGGAGCAAAGTCGGTTGCGGAACAACGTTCCAAATCACGCTGACCGCCGTTGGCGGCGGAAAAGGGAAGGACTAGATATGAGAATACTGGTCGTAGACGACGAAGAGATTAAGCGAGTTTCGCTGGTTGACGATCTGCTGGCGGCCGGGCACGAGGCGATCGGAGCCGCTGACGGTAAGGAAGCCCTCGCATCGCTCAGGGCCTCGCGGTTCGACGTCGTGCTGACTGATCTGCGCATGCCCGAGATCGACGGAATGGGCCTGCTTCGCCGCATCCAGGGCCTCGACGGACCGCATCCGGCGGTCATTCTCATGACGGCGTACGGCAGCATTCCAATCGCAGTCGAGGCGATGAAGACCGGAGCGTACGACTTCGTGACCAAACCGTTTCGCAATCAGTCCATCCTGCCGATCCTGTCGCGAATTGCCGGAACGCTCAGCGCCACCCTCCAGGGCGATGTCCCTGAAGACGACAGCAGCCAGCTGGTCCGCCGGCGCATTGTCGGCCAGGCCGCATCGATGCAGGCGGCGCGAAAAATGATCCTGCTCTGCGCACGCAGCGATGCGACTGTGCTGCTTACCGGCGAGACCGGCGTCGGCAAGGATCTTATCGCCGATACGATCCACACGCTGTCGTCGCGGCGGTCTGGTCCGTTTGTGAAGGTCAACTGCGCGGTGTTCCCCCAGCACCTGATCGAAAGCGAACTCTACGGCCACGAGAAAGGCGCGTTCACCGGAGCCGACAGCGCCAAGAAAGGCAAAATTGACATGGCCCAGGGCGGGACGCTGTATCTCGACGACGTAGACGACATCCCGCCGGAGCTGCAGATCAAACTGCTGAGCCTGATCGAGGAAAAGCGTTTCGAGCGTGTCGGCGGTTCGCAGCACATCCAGGCCGACGTGCGTATCGTCGCCTCCAGCAAACGAGACCTGCTGGCTATGATCGCCGAAGGGACTTTCCGCAGCGATCTGTACTATCGCCTGAACGTACTGCGGATCGATCTGCCGCCTCTGCGAGAGCGTCTGGACGACCTGCGGGACCTGTCGCAGCACCTGCTGTCTCGCGGCCGGGAGGTCCCGGTTCAACTCGGCGACGATATCCTGGAGCTTCTGGCTTCGCACAGTTGGCCCGGAAACGTTCGCGAACTGGCTCATGCACTCAGCCGCGCGTCGCTCATGGGAGAGGGAACAGTCACCGCGGCGGCTATCGGTCAGGATCTGGCGCCGCGTCGTCAGGAGCCGACAAAAATCGGTTCTGGGTTCCACGACACAATTCTCCAAACCGAGCGCCAACTGCTGGCTGGGGCTATTCGCCAAGCCAGCGGGAACCGGAGCGCCGCGGCGCGCAAACTGGGAATGAAGCTCTCGACTTTCCGCGACAAGCTGGCAAAGCACGGACTGGACTGATCAGGCGGTCGATAGACTAACGGATTTCCGCGAATCTGACGGATATTCGCAGATTCAACATGGGGCGCGTATTGGACAATCCGGACGTTACGGGGCTTATTCGAACTTCTGTTTTTGGGTTAATCCTGTTTTTCGGTCTTTGGCGCGATTGGCGCCGAGATTGCTGCACATCGGCAGACTTGCAGACTTGTTGTCCGGTCCGGGTATCTCGGTGCGGTTTCAAACAGTCGCACTTGAGAGTCCGGGGCCGGGGCGGCATATCAGAGAAAAGGAATGCATCATGTCCGAGATATCGACGAAGGACCTTGGCTCCGAACTGCTGACAAGGGTCCACGAATTGCCTCACGGAAAGAAGATTGATCAGTGCATCCAGTGCGGTACGTGTTCGGCGTCTTGCCCGACCAGCGGGGCGATGGAGTACGGACCACGGGAGATCATCGCGGCGCTCCGTGCGGGTATGCTCGAGCGCGTTCTCAATTCCAACACCGTCTGGTTGTGCGCCTCGTGTTATTCCTGCGTGGTGCGGTGCCCTGCGGGGATTCCGTTCACCGACATCATGTACGAACTGAAGCGCCTGGGAGTCAAACACGGGATCTATCCCAAGAAGACTACAAACGCCGCGATGGCCAACTCCTTCAGCGAGGTGATCGACAAGCACGGCCGCAACTCCGACACCAAGCTGATCATCAAGTACTACCTGCGCACCAGCCCATTGAAAATACTCGGTCAAATGGGCCTGGCGGCCAAGCTGTTTTTCAAGGGCCGGATGGACATATTCACCAAGACGATCAAAGGGCTCGACGGTCTTCAGAAGATGATGGCCGCAGCCGAGGAGAACGGTGACAGCAAATGATAAGCACCAATAACAAGAGTTTCTCGTATTATCCGGGCTGTTCGACCCGATCGGCCAACAGGGCGTACGACATTTCGACGCGCAGCATCGCCGAGACCCTCGGCATAGAGCTAGAGGAACTGGACGACTGGAACTGCTGCGGCGCCACGGCGTATGTGGCGATCCACGAGAAGCGATCCTTTGTCCTGTCGGCCAGGAATCTGGCTATCGCCGAGAAGACCGGAAAGGACCTCGTGGCCATCTGCAACGGATGCTACCTGGCGCTTCGAAAAGCCAGCAAGTACATATCCGAGGACTCCAAACTCCAGGCCGACGTCTCCCGCGCTCTAGCCGCCGGCGACATGAGCTACAACGGAACGGTGGCCGTTCGCCACTTCCTTGACGTGATCGCCAAGGATATCGGCCAACAGGCTGTCGCCCAGAGCGTTACGCGCAAGCTCGATGGACTGAAAGTCGCGCCGTATTACGGCTGCCAGATCGGAAGGCCCTTCGGTGAAATAGACGATCCAGAAGACCCGCAAATGATGGACGATCTCGTCGGCTGGCTTGGCGGCCAGGCCGTTCGTTTCCCGCTCAAAGCCAAATGCTGCGGCGGGCTGATGATGACGACCCAGGCCCAGATTGGCCAGGAGCTTACAGGCAAGATCCTGAAAAATGCGATCGACGCCGGGGCCGACTGCATCATCACGGCGTGTCCCTTGTGCCAGATGAACCTTGAGGGTTACCAGAAAACGGTCAGCAAGACCATGGGAGTTGACTGCAGCATTCCCGTTCTCTACTTCACGCAGTTAATGGGCATCGCGTTCGGGCTGGGTTCCAAAGAACTGGCCCTGAAGGACTCATTGACGCCGGTTGAGGCATTGTTCGCAGAGAAGGTGAGTAACTGATGAGCGAAAATAATGGAAAAGAGCGGATCGGCGTTTACGTCTGCCATTGCGGTACGAACATCTCGCACACCGTGGACGTGAAGAATGTCGCTGAGTACGCACGCGGGCTTCCCGGCGTGGTCAAGGTGCGCGAGTACAAGTACATGTGCTCCGATCCGGGCCAGGAGCTGATCAAGAACGACATCATCGACGAAAAGCTCACGCGGGTAGTGGTCTCCTCGTGCTCTCCGCTGATGCACGAGGAAACGTTCAGGAACACCTGCCAGGACGCCGGCCTGAACCGCTTCCTGTTCCAGATGGCCAACATCCGCGAGCAGTGCTCCTGGGTGCACCTGGATCGTGACAAAGCGACAGCCAAAGCCAGACGCCTCGTATCGGCGGCCGTTCGGCGAGTCAGCTACCACGCGTCGTTAGAAGAACGCGAGGCGCCGGTGAACCGAAACACGCTTGTCGTCGGGGCCGGGATAGCCGGCATTGAAGCGGCGCTGAAGATCGCCGAGTCCGGCAAGAAGGTTTACCTCGTCGAGAAGGCTCCGTCCATCGGCGGGCACATGGCCAAGTTCGACAAGACCTTCCCGACCCTGGACTGCGCCGCCTGCATCCTGACCCCGAAGATGGTCCAGGTTGGTCAGCACCCCAACATCGAACTGATGACCTACTCGCAGGTCGAAGAACTCTCGGGATACGTCGGCAACTTCAAAGCCAAGATCCGCCGCAAGGCTCGTTTCGTAGACGAGGACAAATGCACCGGATGCAGCCAGTGCGTCGAGCGATGTCCGGTTCACTTCAAGCCATCCGAACCGGACCAGCAGATCGCCGGCGATGCACTGGACCCGCAACTGCAGGCGATGATCGACAAGTCGGTTGATCTGCACAGCCATGAACGCGGTCCGCTGGTGACTGTGCTGCAGGATATTAACATCGAATTCGGATATATCCCGCCCGAGTCGCTGAAGTACGTAAGCAGGAAGCTGCAGGTTCCGCTGGCGGATGTCTACCACGTTGCGACGTTCTATACGGCGTTTAGCCTGACGCCGCGCGGGGAGCACATCATCAAGCTCTGCATGGGCACGGCGTGTCACGTGCGTGGCGCCCCCCGGGTGCTCGACGCTCTCCAGCAGCGCTTGGAAATCAAGGCTGGCGGCACCACTGAAGATCTCAAGTTCACCTTGGAAACCGTCAACTGTCTGGGCGCCTGCGCCATGGGCCCGGTCCTGATGGTTAATGGCGAATATAAAACTGTTTCGCCGGCGGAAGTAAACAGCCTGATAGACAGCCTGTGTAAGCAACCGGTTGGGGCTAACGTATAGGAACGAAAAATGATACGGGTAAACGATTCGATCGGTATTGAAGAACTGAGCGCCAGATTGAAAACGGATCAACCGGAGAAGGTTGTGATCGTTTCACGCGGCACATGCGGTATCGCCAAAGGCGCAGAGAGTCTGGTCAACGCGCTGTCCGAAGAACTGGATAAAGCCGGCCTGGGCGACAGCGTCAAGCTGCGCGTCACCGGTTGTCTGGGCTACTGCGATGAAGAACCCATCGTGATCGTTCGACCCGGCGGGTTCTTCTATCCGCAGCCGGAAGCCGAGGACGCCGCGGAGATTGTCGCAAGGAGCGTAGTTGGCGGCGAACCGGTCGATCGCCTGCTGATGAAACCCGCTCGCGGCCAGGAACCGATATTGACCGAAGAGCAGGTTCCCTTCTACAAGCACCAACAAAGGTGGCTCCTGGGCGCCAATTTCGAGTTGGATCCGACCAGTATCGAGGACTACATCCGTAACGGCGGATACACTGCATTGACAAAAGCCCTTAAGCAGATGTCTCCGGAACAGATCATCGAAACCATAACGAAGTCCGGCCTGCGCGGGCGCGGCGGAGCCGGATTCCCCGCCGGGGTGAAGTGGGCTTCCTGCCGCAAGGCCGACGGCGAGTTGAAATACGTCATCTGCAACGCCGACGAAGGCGATCCCGGCGCCTACGCCAACAGGGGCCTGCTGGAAAGCAACCCGCACAGCATAGTCGAAGGCATGGTCATCGGAGCCTACGCCATTGGCGCCAATGAGGGGTATGTTTACGTTCGAACGGAATACCCTCTGGCGGTTGATCTGATGAAGAAAGCCGTTCAAGACGCCCGGGAAATGGGGCTTCTTGGAGACAATATTCTCGGCACGGATTTCTCCTTTGATGTTGAGATCAACCGGGGCGGCGGCGCGTTTGTCTGCGGAGAGTCAACTGCACTGATGGCGTCGATCGAAGGGCGGGTCGGAGAACCGCGAGCCAAGCACATCCATACCGTTGAAAAAGGCCTGTGGGATCGGCCGTCAACGCTCAATAACGTCGAGACATGGGCCAATGTCCCGCTGATTATCAATAACGGCTCCGAGTGGTTCACGTCGGTCGGCACCGGCGACGTGAGCGAGAATCCCTGGGGCGGCAGCAAGGGCACAAAGATATTCTCGCTGGTCGGCAAGGTCAACAACACCGGTCTGGTCGAAGTGCCGATGGGTACGACCCTGCGAGAGGTCATTTACGAGATCGGCGGCGGGATCCCCAACGGCAAGAAATTCAAAGGGGTCCAGACCGGTGGTCCGTCCGGCGGGATACTCGCCGAGCAGCATCTTGACATCCCGATCGACTACGACCAACTCGTGGAAGTCGGATCGATGATGGGATCCGGCGGCATGATCGTAATGGACGAAGACAACTGCATGGTCGATTTCGCGCGGTTCTTCCTCTCGTTCCTGGAAGACGAATCGTGCGGCAAGTGCACTCCGTGCCGCGAGGGCGTCACCCAGATGCGCCAACTGCTTGAAGACATCGGATCCGGCGCTGCGACTCTTGATACGCTTGACGCCCTGCAGGAATTGGCCGAAGTCGTGCGCGACGCATCGTTGTGCCAACTTGGCGTTACGGCGCCCAATCCTGTTTTGACGACGATTGAATACTTCCGTGATGAATACGTAACGCACATAACCGAAGGACGCTGCCCCGCCGGCGTATGCAAGGCGCTTGTGCATTACAAGATCCTCGCCGAAGACTGCAACGGTTGCGGGCTGTGCAAGAAGGCTTGTCCGACTGGAGCCATAACCGGCGAGAAGAAAGAGCCGCATACGATCGACGACGAAAAATGCACCAAGTGCGGTATATGTTACGACGCCTGCAAAGTAGGCGCAGTGGCGCATGTATAAGCATCGTGATGGAGAGACGATATGATTAAGCTGACTATTAACGGCGCAGAATTCGAAGCCGAAAAAGGCATGACGGTTCTGGATGTCGCACGCGAGGCCGGGATCGAGATCCCGACAATGTGCGATCACGAATCGCTCCAGCCGTACGGGTCCTGCAGGCTTTGCGTAGTCGAAGTGGCGATGCGCGGCAAGACAAAGATCCAGGCATCCTGCTGCCTGCCGGCGGCCGACGGTATGGAGGTCCAAACGCATTCGGACCGCATTGTGAAGATCCGGCGAATCCTTATCGAACTGCTGCTGGCCAGGTGCCCCGAGTCGCCGGTGATCCGCGATCTGGCCCACGAGATCAACGTGGCCGACTGCCGGTTCGAGCGGGTCCGAGGTGAGCAGAGCCCTTGTCACGAATGCCGAATCTGCAACATGCTGGACTCCATGCCGTACCACGAACAGCACGACAGTCCCAGCACGTTCACCGACAAGAGCGGCTGCATTCTCTGCGGAATGTGCGTGCGAATATGCAACGACGTAATGAAGATCGGCGCCCTGGCGTTCGAAGGACGCGGAGCAAAACGGCACGTAACCACGCCGCTTCGGCAGCCGTCGGAATTGTGCACAACCTGTGGAGCGTGCAGCGCGATCTGTCCGACTGGAGCGATCGAACATCGCCGCATTCGCACACAGGAGCCGCAATCGATTCCCGACGATTTCGAATACGGTCTGGCCGAACGCAAGCCGGTGAACCTCTCGTTCCCACAGGCCGTCCCGCGCGTGCCGGTGATCGACAAGGAAAACTGCATTTACTTCAAGACCGGCGGATGCAAGATCTGCGAGGACAACTGCGAGGTAAACGCAATCGACCACGAGCAGGAAGATCAGATCGTAGAAGCCGACGTCGGGGCGATCATCGTGGCCACGGGTTTCCAACTGTTCGACAACAACCTGATCAGGCGCTACGGATACGGAAAACTCGACAACGTGGTCAGCGCCATGGAATTCGAGCGGATCACCCACGCCAGCGGACCCACGAGCGGACAGGTCCTCTGCAAAGACGGATCTCTGCCCAGCGCCGTGGCGATTCTCCACTGCATCGGCAGCCGCGACGAAAACTACCACGAGCACTGCTCGCGCGTGTGCTGCATGTACTCCCTGAAGTTCGCACACCTCGTCAAGGAGAAGACCGAAGCCGAGGTCTACAACCTCTACATAGATATGCGTGCGTTCGGCAAAGGCTACGAGGAGTTCTACAAACGCGTGCTGGGCGAAGGTGTGCATTTCATTCGCGGAAAGGCCGCCGAAGTAACCGACGTGTCGGAGAAACCAGAAGAGGACGGCAAGCTGATCGTGATCGCCGAAGATACGCTCCTTGGCGTCACTCGCCGCCTGCCGGTCGACATGGTGATTCTCTCCGGAGCCCTGACTCCAAGCGCCGACGCCGATGAGGTCGGAAAGGTCTTCTCGCTGGGCTGCTCACAAGGCGGATTCTTCCTCGAAAGGCATCCGAAACTGGCGCCCGTCGACTCGATGTCCGACGGCATATTCCTGGCCGGAGCGTGCCAGGGGCCCAAGGATATTCCGGACTCGGTAGCCCAGGGCGCGGCCGCGGCCGCCGGAGCACTGTCCCTGATAGACAAGGGGAAAGTCGTTATTGAGCCGATCACCGCCGAGATAATCGAAGAACGCTGCGCGGGCTGCCAGTTGTGCGTGCCGAACTGCCCGTACGCAGCGATCGAATACGACCCGGAAAAGAACATTTCAGTGATCACTGAAGAGCTTTGCAAGGGATGCGGAACGTGCGTGGCGGGTTGTCCTTCCGGGGCGGCCCACCAGAAGAATTTCGAAGACCAGCAGATATTCTCGGAAATCGAAGGCATCCTGACCGGAGCCCAATAGCCCACAGGCGGAGAACAGACATATGGCCGATCAACAGTTTGAACCGAAAATCGTCGGATTCCTCTGCCGCTGGTGTTCGTACACTGGGGCGGACCTGGCCGGCACGAGCAGGATGCAATACCCGGCGAACATGGTGGGCATCAAAGTCATGTGTTCGGGACGAGTGGATCCAACGTTTGTGGTAAAAGCGCTGAAGGAGGGCGCCGACGGGGTCTTGATCGCCGGATGCCATCCCGGCGACTGCCACTACTCCGAAGGCAACTACAAGGCCATGCGGCGCCACCCGATGCTGCTGAACCTGCTGGAGCAGTTTGGGATCGATCCGCAGCGCGTCAGGCTCGAATGGGTCTCTGCGTCCGAAGGTCAGCGGTTCGCCGAAGTGGTGACCGACTTTACAAATCAGCTGCGCCAGCTCGGTCCGCTGGATTGGAACAAATGCGTCGAGGCCGACTGCGAAACGGTCTAGGAGTCGAAAATGGCAAAACCTAAAGTGGCGTTTTACTGGTGTGCGTCCTGCGGTGGATGCGAGGAGACTATCGTAGACCTGGCCGAGGATATCCTGAAGGTCGTCGATGCCGTCGATATCGCGCTGTGGCCGGTGGCGATCGACACCAAGAAGAAGGATGTCGAGGCCTGGGAGCCCGGCGAGGTGGCCGTCGCGTTCATAAACGGCGCGATAAGACTGTCCGAACAGCTCGAGTGGGTCGAGCTCCTCCGACAGAAGTGCTCGCTTGTCGTTGCGTTCGGCTCGTGCGCGCACATGGGCGGCATCCCCGGACTGGCCAACGACACCAATCGCGACGAGATATTCGCAAACAAGTATCACCGTTCGCCGTCTACGGAAAATGCGGGCGGCGTGGTCCCGCAGACCGAAACGACTGTCGAGGGCTACGATCTTACGCTGCCGACGTTCTGGAAAGACGTCAAGCCGCTGGACCAGGTGATCGACGTGGACTACTACCTGCCGGGATGCCCGCCTCCGTTCGATCTGGTGGCCGCCGCCGTAGGGGCGATCCTCGAAGGCAAGCTGCCGGAAAAGGGCTCCGTCCTGGCGCCGGAAAAGGCGTTGTGCGAATCGTGCGAGCGAAACGATACGAAACCCGACGAAATGACGATCACGGAATTCAAGCGAACCGCGACCAGCAGTCCGGACCCCGAGAAGTGTTTCCTGGCCGACGGGTACCTCTGCATGGGCCCGGCCACTCGCGACGGATGCGGCTTGCGATGCATCAACGGAAACATGCCCTGCCGCGGTTGCTTCGGCCCGCCTCCCGACGCGATGGACCCGGGTCTCAAACTGCTGTCGGCGATCGCCTCGCGAGGAGATGCCGCCGACGAAGATGAAGCCAAATCGCTGGCCGATTCGCTCGTCGATCCGCTGGGCACTTACTATCGCTTTGGACTGCCCGCTTCAATGCTGAAACGCAGCGCGAACACTGAAAGGCCGCAAGCATGAGCAAACGAATCACAATCGACCCGATCACACGCCTCGAAGGACACGGCAAGATCGAGATCTTCCTCGACGACGCCGGCGATGTCGAGCGAGCGTTCTTCCAGGTGCCGGAACTTCGCGGCTTCGAAACGTTCTGCATCGGCAGGCCCGCCGAAGAGATGCCCCGCATCACGTCGCGAATATGCGGCGTCTGCCCGACGGCCCATCACATGGCCGCTACGAAGGCGATCGACGCTATCTGGCGGGTCGATCCGCCGCCTACAGCGAAGAAACTGCGCGAACTGGTCTACAACACGTTCATGGTCGAAGACCACTACCTGCACTTCTTCTTCCTCGGCGGGCCGGACTTCGTAGTCGGTCCGACGGCGCCGGCGGCCGAGCGAAACATCCTCGGCGTGATCGGAAAAGTAGGGCTCGACATCGCTGGAAAGGTCATTCGCCTGAGGCGTGAGTGCAGGAACATCATCGAGAAAATGACCGGCAAGGTGATCCATCCGGTCTTCGGGCTGCCCGGCGGGGTCTCCCGCGGACTGAGCGAAGACGAGCGGATCGAGTTCCTGAAAACCGCCGAATACGCAATCGAATTCAGCGAGTTCGCGCTGAACCTGTTCGACGACGTTGTGCTCAAGAACCCCGAATACGTGGACCTGGTCCTCAACGACGCCTACGCACACCAGACCAACTACATGGGCCTGGTCGACGAGAACAACAAGGTCAACTTCTATGACGGGCAAGTTCGCGTCGTAAGTCCCACGGGAACCGAAGTAGCCAAGTTCTCTCAACCCGAATACGTGGACCATGTCGATGAGCATGTCGAACCGTGGAGCTACATGACGTTCCCGTATCTCAAGAATATCGGCTGGAAGGGCTTTGTCGACGGACCCGACAGCGGCGTGGTGCGAGCCGCTCCCCTGGCGCGGTGCAACGCCGCGGACGGGATGGCCACTCCGATGGCGCAGGGTTCTTACGAGCGAATGTACGAAACGCTCGGCGGGAAACCCGCGCACAGTACGCTGGCGTTCCACTGGGCCCGGCTCGTCGAGGCCCAATACGCCGCCGAGCGGATGAAGCAGTTGCTCGAAGATCCCGAGATCACCAGCGACAACTTCCGCACGCTGCCTACGGAAACTCCGCGCGAAGGCGTAGGTATCGTAGAGGCGCCCCGCGGCACGCTGGTGCACCACTACGCGACTGACGAAAACGGAATCATCACGATGGTCAACCTCATCGTCGCCACGAACTTCAACGCCGCGCCGATCGCGATGTCCGTAGAGAAAGCCGCCAAAGGCGTTATCAAGGGCGGCGAGGTTAATGACGGGCTGCTGAACATGGTCGAAATGGCCTTCCGCGCATACGACCCGTGCCTGTCGTGCGCCACCCACAGCCTTCCGGGCCAGATGCCGCTTGTCGCTCGCATACACGACAGCTCCGGCGCGGTGATCCGGGAACTGCGCCGATGACCCGACGCGACGATTCCATTCTGATCCTGGCGCTGGGCAACGATATTGTCGGCGACGACGGCGTGGCCCTCGAAGCGGCTCGCGTGCTGACAGAAAGGTTCGACGGCCAGCCGGACCTCGACGTTATCGAGACAACCGAGGGCGGGCTAGGGATGATCGACATCCTGTCTCCCTACCGGCGCGTGCTGCTGCTGGATTCGATCGAGGCCGGAGACGATCCGGCCGGTAAGGTGCGCGAATTTTCGCGCGCCGACTTCCACAGGGTCTTGGGACCATGTCCGCATTACGCCGGGCTGCCGGAGGTGATCGCACTGGCCGAGAAGCTCGGTATCGATTTCCCCGACGAGCTGCGAGTGCTTACGATAAAGATCGATCCGCAGGACGAGTTCCGCCAGGGACTGACAGACGAAATCCGACAGGCGTTGCCGGCGTTTGTAGACCAGGCGGCGATAATTCTCAGCGAATGGATCCAGAACCGTGCACGAAATCTCACTCATTGAAAACTTGCTCGAAAGCGTTCTGCCGGCGGTTGACGAGCAGGTGCGGCAGGGTCACCGGGTCGAGGGCTTGTCGGTGACCATAGGGGCTATGGAACTTCACTCGGCCGAGGCGTTCCGGCAGGCCCTGGCGGTAAAGGCTCAAGGCACGCCGCTGGACGGAGCGAAGCTGGAGCTGACGATCGTAAAGCCACAGGCTGACTGCGAGTCATGCGGGTTCAAGGGTTCGTTTGGTGATGACCAGATCGATCCGCACAACGCTGACCCTCTCATGGCGTGTCCCGCGTGCGGCCGGCCGGCGGTGATTGTCGGCGGCCGGGGCGTGCAGAAGCTCGAGTTGCTCTTGGACGAATGATCGCGCCGGAGGGTATAATCACTGCAGCCGCGACTCGGCAGGGAATTCGATGGCTTTAGAGGCCCAGACATTTCGCCGCCGCTTGATCGTGTCCGGACAAGTCCAGGGCGTGGGCTTCCGGCCGTTTGCTTACAGGCTGGCCCGCCGCCTGGGATTGACGGGATTCGTCATCAACAACACCGCCGGGGTGCGAATAGATATCCAGGGTCCTCGCCAGGCGCTGGACGCATACCAGCGGTCTCTTGGCTCAGAGCTTCCTCCGCTGGCGGCGATCGACAGCATCGAAGCTATCGAGGTCGAGGTGATGAGAGGCGAGAAGTATTTCGATATTCTCCCCAGCCAGGGCGGCCAGCTGATCGACGCTCAGATAACCGTAGACACAGCCGTCTGCGATCAGTGCCTTGGCGAGATGAACTCACCCGACGATCCACGACGCGACTATCCGTTTATCAACTGCACCAACTGCGGTCCGCGGTACACGATCGTCAGCGACATTCCGTACGATCGCCCGAACACGACGATGGCTGATTTCGGCATGTGCCCCATGTGCGCCGCCCAGTACGCAGATCCGTCCGACAGGCGTTTTCACGCCGAGCCGATCGCCTGTCCGGACTGCGGTCCGCACGTCTGGCTGGTCGATTCAACCGGAAGGCAGCTTCCCTGCGACGATCCGATCGCCTCGGCGGCGAAAATGCTTGTCGAAGGTCGGATCGTGGCGATAAAGGGGCTCGGCGGTTTCCACCTGGCCTGCCGCGCCGACAGCGACGAATCCGTGCTTCGCCTGCGCCAGCGGAAGCATCGCGACGCCAAACCATTTGCCCTGATGGCCGCCAGCCGGAAAGTTGCATCCGAGTTGTGCGAGCTGAACGAACCGGCCGAGGCGCTGCTGGGAGGCGTGACCAGGCCGATCGTTCTGGCGCCGCGCCGACCAGGGGCCGATAAGATCAGCGAGCATGCGAGCGACGGATTGGCGACGCTGGGGATCATGCTTCCGTACACTCCGCTGCATCATCTGCTGTTTGCGCGCGGGGCTCCTGAAGTGCTGGTGATGACCTCGGGAAACTTCAGCAATCAGCCGATCATCAAGGACAACGATGCGGCGATCGAGCAGTTGGCGCCAATCGCCGATGCGATCTGCCTGCATAACCGTCGAATCGAGCGAGCCGTGGACGACAGCGTCGTGCAGATAACCGCCGACGGAAACCTGCAGATCCTCAGACGCGCCCGCGGATACGTACCCAGACCGGTCCGCCTGACTTCGGCGGGAAGCGATTCGCCGGCGATCCTGGCTGTCGGTGGCGAGCTGAAGAACAGCGTCTGCCTGATGCATCGAGCCCGGGCGGTGCTCAGCGAGCATATCGGCGATCTGACTGACGGTCGCGCCTACCGTCACTTCATCAACACCATCGATCATCTCGAGCGATTGCTGGCGATCTCGCCGGAGATGATCGTCGCTGATCTGCATCCGACGTACATGTCGAGCCAGTATGCGCGCCGGCGCCACAACGGCGATCTGCCGGGAAGACCCGCGCTGCCGACAATCGAAGTGCAGCATCACCACGCACACATCGCCGCCTGCCTGGCAGAGAACGATCATCCCGGACCGGTCATCGGTCTGGCCTGTGACGGGGCCGGCTTCGGGCCCGACGGGGCGACATGGGGTTGCGAGATTCTCCAGGCGGACTTTACTGAATTCTCGCGCCTGGGTCATCTGCGATACATCCCGCTGATCGGCGGCGATGCGGCCGGGATCGAAACGATTCGACCGGCGATCGCGGCGTTGTACGATGCGTTCGGCGGGGAGTTTCGCGAGCACCTCGCCCTGGCCCGCAGCCCGCTTGATATCGGCAAGGTCGACGCAGCGGCAGAGATGCTCGAAGTAAACATTAACTGCCCGCCGACAAGTTCGCTGGGGCGATGGTTTGACGCAGTGGCGTACCTGACCGGCGCGGCTGGCGAGAACCGCTACGAAGGTCAGGCGCCGATGCGCCTTGAATCTCTCGCTGCCGACGGGATCGAGGAGAGCTACAGTTTTGATATCCGCTCGACCGGACCGTTTGTGATAGACTTGGGGCAAACGGTCATCGACTTGTGCGGCGATTTGCGGGTCGGGGTCAAAACGCCGGTGATATCGGCGAAGTTCCACAATACAGTTGTGAAGTTCCTGCTGGCCGCTGCGGTTCGAGCGCGACTGGAAACCGAGCTTAACATCGTCGCGCTATCCGGCGGATGCTTCGCCAATAGATACATGACCGGTCGACTCGTCGCGGCGCTGCGGGCCGGCGGCTTTGAAGTGCTGACCCATCGCAGAATACCGTGCAACGACGGCGGCATATCGCTGGGCCAGGCCGTGATCGCCGAGGCCCTGGCCCGGCGCGCCGACGACAACTCATACCAACAGGAAAAACGAAATGTGTCTGGCGGTTCCAACGCAAATTGAATCGATTGACGGCAATCGCGGCTCGGGTGTGCTGGCCGGTAATCGCATCACGATTCTCCTGGACCTCGTTCCAGAGGCCAAGGTCGATGACTGGGTGCTGATGCACGCGGGCTTTGCACTAACGATCCTGGACCCCCAGGAGGCCAAAGAAACCTTCGACCTCCTGTCGGAGCTGCAATGAGCCGGCCCGGCGAGATTGATATCCCGAGGCTGCGGGCCAGTATTTCGCGGCTGTGCCGCCAACTGCTCCGGGCGTCCGATCGCAGCGAACCGTTGCGGATAATGGAGGTCTGCGGCACCCATACGATGTGCATCGCGCGCAGCGGTCTGCCTAGCCTGCTGTGCGAAGATCTGTCTTTAGTCAGCGGGCCGGGATGCCCGGTATGCGTGACCGATCAGTCGTACATCGATCGCGTTCTGCATCTGGCTACGCGATGTGATGCCCCGCCGATTATCGCCACGTACGGCGACATGATCCGCGTGCCGGGGGCCGGCGGATCACTGGCAGAAGCGCGAGCCGCCGGGGCGAGAGTCCAAGTGGTCTACAGCGCCGACCAGGCGGTGGAGATAGCCCTTGAGAACCACGATGAGCACGTCGTGTTCCTGGCTGTGGGGTTCGAGACCACCGCTCCGGGCGCGGCGCTGGCTGTCTTGCGAGCACGCGACGAAGGGGTCGACAACTTCAGCATATTGACCGCCCAGAAGCTCATCCTCCCGGCGATGGAGGCGCTGCTGGCCGCCGCCGACGTTCGGATCGACGGCTTCCTCTGCCCCGGACACGTCAGCGTGATCCTCGGCTGGGAGGCTTACGAACCGATTGCCGCGAAATTCGATCGCCCGTGCGTAGTTGCCGGCTTCACCCCGGCCCAGGTGCTGATGTCGATCGAAGCGATTCTGGCCCAACTGGTTGGCGGCCGGTCCCGCGCCGCCAGCGTTTATTCGAGCGTTTCGGCCCGCGGTAATCCGCGCGGGATCGAGCTGCTGGACGAAGTCTTCGTCGCCCGCGACGCCGACTGGCGCGGTCTGGGCGCTATCGGTCAAAGCGGGCTGGAGTTGCGACCCGAGTTCGAGTGGTTTGACGCGGCGGTGCGTTTCGAACTTCCCGAAATACCGTCACGCGAAATTCCCGGTTGCCGCTGCGGCGACGTTATCTGCGGCCGGCTGCATCCGACGGGCTGCGGGCTGTTCGGCGATGCATGCACGCCTCGAAGCCCGATCGGACCGTGCATGGTCTCCTCGGAAGGCGCGTGTGCGGCCGCTCACAAATACGGAACCCACAGGAGCCCGACGTCATGAGCGCTGAGACACACATACAGTTGGCCCACGGCGGTGGCGGGCAGTTGACCAGCGAACTGATCGCCGAGGTGATCCTTCCGGCCCTGGGCGGCTCACAACAGATCGGCGCGTTGACTGACTCAGCAGTGATCGACGCTCCCGAGGGGCGATTGGCGCTCACCACTGACAGTTACGTGGTCCATCCGCTGGAGTTCCCCGGCGGCGATATCGGTAAGTTGGCGATCTGCGGAACGGTGAACGATCTTGCGATGGCCGGCGCGCGCCCGATAGCGATGACAATGGGACTGATCATCGAAGAAGGGTTGGAGATCGCGCTGTTGAAGCGGATCGCAGAATCGGCGGGACGAACCGCCGCACAGGGTGGCGTAGAGATAGTCACCGGCGACACCAAAGTCGTGCCCCGCGGCGCGCTTGACGGGCTGATGATCAACACCGCCGGATTGGGCTGCGTGCACCAGCGAGCCGATCTGGGTTTCGATCGAGTCTCACCCGGCGATGCGATAGTGCTTTCCGGCCCGCTGGGCGAGCACGGGCTTGCGGTCATGGCCAGGCGGAAAGGCCTGAGCTTCTCCAGCGATCTGGTCAGCGATTGCGCACCGCTTGCCGAGCCGGCCGCCGAGTTAGTCTACACGCTCGGCGGCGAACTGCGTTTCATGCGCGATCCGACTCGCGGCGGGCTGGCCGCCGCGCTGGCGGACCTCGTAGAAGGGTCCGGCTGCAGCGCCGAACTGGATGAAACCTCGATACCGATCAACCCAGTCGCGCTGGCGGCTGCGGAAATACTCGGCCTGGACCTGCTGGCGATAGCCAACGAGGGCAAGCTCGTAGCCGTGGTTTCCGCCGAGGCGTGCGACGAGGCGCTGAGCGTGCTGGGCAAGTATGAAATCGCCCGCCGAACGGCGCGTATCGGTCGGATAACTCAAACCGCCGACGGATCGCCGCTGGTCGAGATGATCACGAAGATCGGCGGGCGCCGCATTGTGCAAATGCCCTACGGAAAAGAGCTGCCGCGAATCTGCTGACGCTACTGCAGGAACAGATCGTCGAGATCCGGAGCGACGCCGAAGCTGTTCATCGCCGCCGAGTAGCGGTAGTAAACTTCCAGGCACAGAGCGCCAAGTGCGGTGGTGTAGACCCGCCCGGCGCGTTTGCCCCACTTGGCGTTTTCGTAATCCCAACTGCCCTCGTTGTCGCCGGCCTTGCACTGGTTCTCAACGAGCACGTCTCGGATCCGCCGATTCCACCAGACGCGGTTCTCGCCGCCCATGTTGTGCATGGCGTAAGTGGCGTAGTACCAGAGGTAGAAGTCCTGACTCTTCCAGCTCGGGGGTCGTTTTCGAGTAAGTGCCGCGCCCTTGACCAGCAGGTGCGATTTTACGCCGGTCCCGCTGAACTGCCGCACGAGGACCGCGGCGGCCGTCAGGGCCGGATGGCCGCCCACCGAGTCGGTCTCGGAGAACATGTATCCCACTGCCCCAGTCGATTCGCTCGATCCGCCTTTGTCAGTTACGCTGTCGACGTACGAAAGCGATCGCGAATAGAGTGCGTGATCGAACTTGATCCGCGCCAGCTTGGCGGTCTTCAACGCCTGGATGCACCAGGCGGTGACCGACATGTCGCTTTCCCCGCAGTTCGGCGTGTACCGCCATCCGCCGTCGGGATTGACGCCCTTTGCCAGATAATCGACCGCCAGCCGGGCCGCCAGTCCCACGCGTTCGTCCCGCGCGCGACCATACGCTTCGCAAAGTGCGATCGTCGCGATCGAGTGGTTGTACATGTTGCCTTTGGACTTGCCCGATGCGACTACGCCGTTCTTCTTCTGCATGCGGATCAGGGCCTGCAGTCCGCGAAGGACATTGCGGCGGTACTCGCCTTTGCGGCTGGTGTTTCCGCCTCCCATGAGCGCCAGCAGCGACAGGCCGGTTACGCCTACGTCGGCGGTTTCGGCTCCGCCGTATTTCTTTGCGTCCCAGTGTCCGTCGGGCTCCTGGTGCCTGGCCAGCCACGCCAGGGCTCCGTCGACGGAAGCCTTGGCCTTTACGCCGCCGAAACGGGTCATCGTTCGGAAGAAATCCCCTGTCCCGAACAACGCCAGATTCGCCGGGCCGAGCTTTCCGATCGTGGGTTCTGCGTCTTGGCGCCCGAACGTTTTAGGCAGCGCTTTTACGTCTCTGCTGGGCTTGGGCGCGCGATTGATCCAGTGCATTTCGACGGGTTTGTCAGGCGTTGGATTGGGTTCTGTGTACTTGAAGATATCCGCCGGCGTTGAGACAGTCGCGGCGATCGGGTTCAGTGCGAATGCGACGGTTTCCGACTCCTCGGCGATCTCTTCGGGCGCGTCGATGTCGACTTCCGCCGCGTCGAGCGAAATCTCCGGCGTATCGACTTCTATGTTCTTTGTCTGCACGAACTCCTCGGTAATCACCACGTCGGTATCGGTGATCGTCATACGTATGTCGGGCCGCTCGTCGATATCGGTCTCCTCGGCCATTTCCTCGGGCTGTTCGAGGATCAGATCGCGTTTGGGATCGCTTAGTTCGAATTTTTCGACCACCGGTTCGTCAACGGAGAACTGGAACTCCTTGAGTTTGGCTTTGGTGTCCGCGGCGGGGTAGAGTTTCCAGAAGACCGACACTCCGATCAGCAGCGCGAAGACCATCGAACCGACGATGACCGCCCGCTTGTTAACGACCTCGACGGACTTCGGGCGCCAGTCGAACATCGGCTCCTCGGACTTGTCGATCTTGTCGTTCTTGGGGTCCATGGCGGTTATCCTTGCGTGTCGCTCACTTCTACAGTCGCAGAGACCTTCGTTATCCCGGCCTGGGCGCAGCAGCTCATCACCCCGGCCACGTGCTCCCACTTCACTCGCCTGTCGCCGCGGATCACTACTGCGGTCTGATCCTTCGATCGCACGCGGGCCCTGGAGAGCCGGACGCGCAGCGACGACATTGACATTCGCTCGTTTTCCAGGTGGTAGTATGCCTTGCCGCCGGGGAGGTATTTGACCTTAACCACGATCGGGCGCGGCGGGGGGGCCTTGGTCTTCAGCTGCCGACTCTGGACCGGCAGGTTGATCGTCAGATCCTGCTCGAGTTTGATGAACGAAGTCGTCACGAGAAAGAAGATTATCAGCAGGAACACGCAGTCGATCATCGGATCGAGGTTCATTCTGATCGCTTGTTCTTCTTCTACATCTGTGAAGTTCATGACTGGTCCTCCCCACCCGCGGTGTCGCCGTTTTGGGACGGATGCATTTTTCTCTTAACGACCGCCAGTTCGTGTACGAAGTCACCGGCCAGCGTTTCGCAGTAGGATATCGTCAGGTTCAGCCTCTGGTTGAATATGAAGAACGCCAGCAGCGCCGGGGCGGCGACGCTGAGCCCGGCCGCCGTCGTCAGCAGCGCTACTTTGATGCCGCCGGCCATAGCCTGGGCCTTGGCGGCGCTGGCGGCGTCTTCCGAGAGGCTGTCGAAGCAGATTATCATTCCGATGACGGTGCCGAGCAGTCCCAGCAGCGGCGCGATTGCGGCGATGAAGTTAAGCCCCTTCAGCGGTACTCGCAGCAGGCTTATCTGCCTTTTGGCTTCGGCCTGGCAGCGGATCTGGATGTCTTCGGTAGTCGAGGTGTCGAACTTGTTGATCATGGCGCAGCACACGCTGGCGAACAAGCCCTTGGAGTCTGACGCCAACTCGCCGAAGCGCTTCAAGTCGCCTTCTTCCAGGGCCTTTTGCGAGGCTTCTACGAATCGCTGGGGCGCCTGCTTCCCGCGGCGATAAACCCAGGCGCTGTTGAGCGATATTACGATCAGCAGCAGCAACAGAAACGCAATCGGCCACATCAGGAACCCGCCGCTGAAGAACCTGTCGAGCAGGGTTTCGCGGCTGTCGATGCTGATCGGGCCGAGCCCGGAGACCCTGGACCATTTGCGGCCGGGGTCGCGCTTTCCGTTTGTTCGTTCGACAACGAACTCGCCGCCTTTGGAGCCCTTGGAGCCGATATTGGTGACCTTGAAGAACGTGCTGTTGTTCTTGTAAATGTCGCCGAGCTCCAGCGTGCTTATGTCGTCGTCAGTGACGACTGTGAACTCCTTGTTGTCTCCGGGGGCGGCCTCGGACATTTCGCCCTTGAGGACCTCGTCCTTGTCTTCGATGAGCGAGTCGAAGTCTGGATCATCCTCGACTGCACGGGCCAGTGTCGTCGCCAACCCGCAGACCATTACGATCACCAGTATTTTCATCCATCTGTCCATGCGGCGTCTCCAGTTGTGTTTTACATTCGGCGCAGCGGCGCCGCTTAGTCTAGTTGGCCAGTTTCTTCATCACGCTGCTCAGCAGTCGTTGTGCTTCATGCAGCATGTTGCGATCCGAGCCGGGGAACTCCCGTGTCGCGCGGACCAGCATGTCGCGCGCCTCTTTCCACTGCTCCAGAGCGATGCGGCATTTCGCCGCGGCCAGGCAGCATCTCAACCTGGGGTACAGCGCCAGGCTTGCTTCGTAGTGTTTAAGTGCGGTCTTGTGGTCCGGCGGCCTGGAGGTCATGTAGTGATCGGCCAGGTGCGATTCGGCGCTGCCTTTTACGTCCTGATAGGTGTCGCTCGATGCGATAGACTTCAGGCGTTTCAGGCCTACCTCGGTATTCCGGAGTCCCATTTCGGCGATCGCCGACGCCAGGTCCATGTGAGGTCGGTTCGCCGATCGCTTCCACTTCCTGTTAAACGTTTCATAGAGTCGTGCGACTTGAGCCCAGTCGCCCGAGGCCAGCGCCGACTGTGCGGCGAAAACGTAGACCTCTTCCATCGCGCCGAAGCTTTGATGATCGCGGATCAAGCTGGTCAGCGCCTTGCTGCTGCGAGCGAAATCCTTGATGTTGAAGTAGCTGCGCCCCGCCATGTACAGCGACTTGTCGCGGACCTTGCTTTCAAACAGCCTCGGATCGTCGCTGAACGGGGCCAGCACTATGGCGCAGCGAGCGAAGTCTTTCTTGTTCCAGTAGTACAGCGCCAGCGCGAACCTCACTTTGCTCAGGTCCAGGCCCTTGGGAGGGGCGATTCGCACGCCGTCCCACCTGGTCGACGATCGGGAGCTTTTCCGCTGGCGGATCCACTGGCTCTTCGGCACGGGGATGACCTTGCCCTCGGCGTCGGTTTCGTTGGTCCCGTATTCGTCCAGCAGCGTGGCGTATGCGTCAACCGCGGCGGGGTCTCCCATTTTGGCCGCGTGATGGGCCAGCAGGTGAATCGCTGAACCGCGGAACCTATCGTCGCGAGCGCTGTCGAGATACGCCTGGTAGCAGCTTATCATCGCCGGGATGTCGCCTAAGGCGATGTACTCCCTGCCCTGTGCGTAGCGTGCGATTCGGTACATGTCGTCGTCTTTGTAGTTCGTCTGGTTCGACCTGCGCGAGCGCGAGGACGAAGACGGCGAGTAGAGCGACAGGTAGGTCCCGAAGATACCCGCCGCCCGCTCGTGTTGGCGGAGTTGGCTGTACAGTTCGCCGGACTTGAGGATCGCGGCTTTTACGTATCGATCGACGGCCTCGTCGCGGACCCACGGATGATATTTGCCTGCGAAATCCCGGCTGGAAAAGTTGTACGCCGGATGGACCAGTTGCGTCCAGAGTTCGTCGGCGACTTTCCCCCTGGCCTCGGGTGTCTGGCCGGCGTTGCCCGTTTGCTGCTCGGTTAGCACCCAGTATCTCGCCTCCGCCGCCGGGTTTTGGGAGGTGGGGGCGGTGCGCCCCCTCCACTGG
>CAYMSH010000037.1:0-7485 GCA_964392945.1 uncultured Planctomycetaceae bacterium
TGTTCTGTTCGACAAGGCGTTTTACTTCGCTGGGTGTGGGCTTATCGGCGTTGTACTCGTCCAGTTGGATGTCGTATTTAAACGTACGAGCGGCCATCAAACGCAGCTTCCTGCTTCCCGGCAACCACTGGTAGACCGACAGGGCCTGCCGTTTGGTATCGACAAGATACAGACCGTATGAATCCTTGGTGATCTGCCCGCCGACGACAAGCACGTCGCCGCCGCCTACGGAAGTCACTTGTGCCGTAGCCGCCGATGCGCCAAACCCGATCTCCATAAGGAGACAGGTCGCGATCACCGAAAGCAAGGCTACAATGATCCATTGGGCCATGCGGCTGTTTGGTGCAACTGGCGTTTTGCTATGTAATTCAGACATACGGCTCCCGCGACGGGGCAAAAAGTCCGTCCGCCCCTGCAATTATAGACCTGCGCCGACACCATGCAAGGCAATTCTCGCCGGCTGCAAGTCACAGTATTGCCGTCGTTATTTATCGACCACAAATGTCGATTATGATTAGCCTTAGAAGGCGGTTTCTATTCGAGATTCGCGTGACGCTGCCGAAGCGAGGCCGGGTCAAGCTTCAATCGATCGACAAGTATATTGAAAACAGCGTCCAGACAGAGGCTGGCTGAGTGCTCAAATACCGCCGCTCGAACGACGATATCGTCGCCTGTGGCGGGTACGAGAATGACTTTGTGGGCCCCCATCGCCATCGGCGATTTCGGCTCGGCGGTGATGACGATCACCTGTGAGCCAAGTTCGCGAGCTCGCCTGGCCAGATATTCGGTATACCCGGTAGTGCCTGTGCAACTTACGCCGACGAGCAGATCGCCGGCCCCCGCGGCGGGTGTTACGGTCTCTCCGGGTATGAAAGCCGGAAGACCGGCGTGCATAAGTCGCATACCGAAGCTCCTGGCGACAAGTCCGCTTCGCCCGGCTCCGGTAAGGAATGTCCTGTCGACCTGCGTGACCATGTCGGCAAGTTCGACGAACCCGCCCCAGTCGGCGTCGGCCATTACCGCGTCTATGTGGGCCAGGAGCCCTTTTCCGGCCGCCTGGACCGCTTGTTTACCCTGTAATGGCACCGCGGCCTCCTTGTTTTTCCCATCGCCGCAGGTTAATGACCTGAGCAAGCGTGCCCTTTCCGCCTCTGATTTCCTGGCGGATGCGATTCTCGGCTTCCAGTATGTCTGCAGCCCGATTGGCCATCTCGACGGCTTTGGCCTTCGGCAGGACCATCACGCCGTCATCGTCAGCCACAATCCAGTCGCCGGGACATACGGTCTGCCCGCCGACTTGTATCGGTTGATTTATTTCGCCATGTCCGTGCGGATCGCCGGCGTGGCTGGTTACGTGCCTGGCCCAGACATCAAACTCCAACTTTCTGATATCGCCGGTGTCGCGAACGGCTCCGTCTACGACGAGCCCGGAGATTCCTTTGCCTTTTGCGCTCTCGGTAGCCAGTTCACCCCATATCGCCGGGGGTTTTCCGCACGAGTCGATAACGATCACGTCGCCAGTCTGGGCGATGTCGATTGCTTCGACAGGCTTGGCCCAGTCGCCGGGGAGGGTTTGCACAGTGACCGCCGGTCCGCATGCGAACTGGCCCGGGCGGAGCGGCTTGATTCCTTCGAGGCATGGAAGGCGATGGCTTCCGTCCGATACGTTTGAAGTGCGAACCGCCTGCAGCGCTTCGCGGATAGTGTCGGCCGACACTCGCTTGAACAGCTCGCTGGCGACGGATTGTCCCGATTCGATCGCCGAACGAATGTCTTCAGTCGCCTTTTGGGGGTCAACGGCTTTTGTGATCGCCCCGCCGACGATGACCACGTCGGCGCCCGCGGCTGCGGCCTGGGGCGCAGTTTCGCTGTTAATTCCGCCCGCGACAGCGAGGATCAGATCAGTATTGCCGCGAACCTGCTTGAGGACCGCCAGCGGGTCCTGACCGGACATCTGCTGGTCGATAGGGCAGTGAACATCAAGCCACGCCACGCCGAGATCGCCGGCCTGGCGGGCGAATTCGACCGGATCGGCCACTCCGAGCAGATCGACGGCGACCTTGATCCCGTAGTGTGCTCCGACTTCGACGCATTCCTTGATCGTCGAAAGCGACGCGGTTCCCGAGACTGTCATGATGTCGGCTCCGGCTTTTGCGGCGGCTTGGGCTTCTATCTTGCCGGCGTCCATCGTTTTCATGTCGGCTATGATGATCTTGTCGGGAAAAACTTCGCGCAGACGCCTCACCGCATCAAGCCCTTCGGACTTGATCAGCGGGGTTCCGGCTTCGATGTAGTCGGCTCCGCCGGCGACTGACATTTTGGCAATGTCCATCGCGCGGGGCAGTTCGAGGAAATCCAATGCTATCTGTAATTTAATATCGCTCATGACTATAAGATATTATGCTCCGTGCGGTATCTTTCAAGCAATATCCGTACTTTGCCGACATGCATATTAAAATAGCCTCTCTGGGCAGGTATAATATAATCATCGCCGCCGTCTGCGGCGCGAGGACTAACGCCATGTATCGAATCATTGCTCTCTTACTTGCGACAGCCGGTATTCTCAGCGGATGCGGCGCGGACCCTGATCAGCAGTCAGGCCCCGGACCCGATCATCAGCCCAAAACATTCACTAACGTGCGAGGTACGGCAGTTGCCGGGATGTTCTATCCCGCCGGCAAGCAGAAGCTGACCAATATGGTCGATGGTCTCATAGGCGGAGCCAAACCGTTAGGCATAAAGGGCTTGCGAGGACTGATTTGTCCGCATGCAGGCTATCGTTTCTCTGGAAAAACAGCCGCCGCCGGCTACAAACAGCTCGACGGCAGGGATATCCGAACTGCGATTGTTCTGGCGCCGAGCCATTACGCCATGGGATACCGCGGCGCGTCGATACCGAAAGTTGAGGCGTATCGCACGCCGCTGGGCGATATTGAGTTGTCGCCGCTGGTCGAAGAGTTGATCGGAAAGGGACCGTTCATGTCCGAACCGGCGTGCATTGTCCAACGCCCCCGCTGGTGGCGCCAGGCCCGAAAAGAGATTCCCCCGTTCGGCCAGGACACCCCGCACACCTGGGAGCATTCGCTGGAGGTGCAACTGCCCTTCCTCCAGAGGACGCTAAAGGATTTCAAACTCGTTCCCGCGGTCCTTCGCGAGGCCGACACCGAAGAACTGGCCCGCACGCTGGCGCCGCACGTCAGCGAAAAGACCATCGTTATCGCCAGCTCCGACCTGAGCCATCACAACCCCTACGACACCGCTCGCAAAATGGACGCCCAATGCGTCAAGGCGATCTGCGATCTCGACACCAATGGGATTGCCAGTCGTTCGGCGTGCGGAGCCGAGCCGGTGCTCACGCTGATGCACCTTGCGAAAATCAAAGGCTGGAAGACCAGACTGCTTGACGCCTGCAACAGCGGCGACACCGCCGGAAACACAACCAGCGTTGTGGGCTACGCTGCTATTGCGTTCTACGACCCCAACGCAACAGACTCCGGGGCCGAGGCCGCCAGCGACACGTATGGCCCGGCGGAGAGACGGTTCCTGATGAAACTCGCACGCCAGACGCTCGTGCAGGTGACAAGTGAGCAGCCGGCGCCGAAACCTGACGCGGCGCAGATTCCCAAACAACTTCTCGAACCGAAGGCTTGTTTCGTAACGCTCAAGAAGTCCGGCCAGTTGCGTGGGTGCATTGGCGGTTTCTTCCCGACCCAGCCGCTGTACCAGGCGGTTCTCGGCGGGGCGGTAAGTGCTGCGATGAAGGACCCGCGATTCAAACCCGTGGCTCCCGACGAACTGGATAAGATCGAGATCGAAATCAGCGTTCTTACCGTACCGAAACCGCTGAAGTTCGATTCGCCGGAAGATCTGCTTGCCAGACTGCGCCCGCACGTTGACGGAGTCATACTCCGCAAGGGCCAGCGCCAATCGACATACCTTCCGCAAGTCTGGGCCCAGATGCCGGACAAGGAGACGTTCCTGTCGCAATTATCACGAAAAGCCCGCATGGAACCGCAGGAATGGCGAAAGCCCGGACTGACGGTCCTGACTTATCAGGTCGAAGCGTTTCACGAACACCAGACGCTCGGCGAGCAACATGAGTGAGCTTGCCGCCAATGTCCCCCGCCGGCGGACGGTGCTCTTCCTGGCGGTATGCGCCCTGGGCGTTTCGTCGATCATAACGCAACTCACGCTCATGCGCGAATTCCTGTCGGCGTTCTCCGGCAACGAAATGGTCTACGGGATAATCCTGGGCGCCTGGCTGCTGCTGGTCGGGCTCGGGGCGCGACTCGGTCGCCGCGCCGAGAAACTCGCCAATCCGCTGGCGGTGCTGTTTGCCGCACAGTTGATCGTAGCAGTCGCGCCGATCGCCTCGATATTCGCACTAAGAACGCTGCGAAACGTCGTATTCGTTCGCGGAGCCTCTGTCGGGGTCACCGATACAGTGCTCAGTTGCTTCGTTGTGCTGGCGCCGTATTGCCTGATCACGGGCTATCTCCTGATCCTGTCGTGCAGAATCCTGACCGCCGACAAGACATCGGCCGGTATCGGAAGAGTCTACTTCCTGGACAGCATAGGCGAGATCGCCGGCGGAGTGCTCTTCAGCTTCGTGCTGATACACATGTTTGGACACTTCGGAATCCTGTACATTCCGGCGATTCTCAACCTGGTGCTCGCGGCCTGCGTAGCGGGAATGCTCAAGGCTCGAATGCGGGCCTGGCTGCTGGTCGGGACCGCGGCGGCCGCTATCGCAGGCCCGTGGCTGGCGGATATCGAGCGGGTCTCGGCACAGCTTCAATACGCCGGCCAGAACGTGGTCTTCCGGGGCAATTCGCCATACGGGAGCCTGGTTGTGACCGAATCGAGCGGGCAGTACAACTTCATACAAAACGGCGTGCCGATAATGTCATCGCACAACATAATCGGAGCCGAAGAGTCGGTGCACTACGCGATGGCCCAGCGCCCCGAAGCCCGGCGAGTGCTGCTGATATCCGGCGGAGCTTCCGGCTCGGCACGAGAGTTGCTCAAGTACGCCGGAGTCCGGATCGACTACGTGGAGCTCGATCCGCTCATAATCGAAGTATCGCGAAAATACCTGCCGGCGTGCCTGGATGATCCTCGTATAAGAACGTTCAACACCGACGCTCGAATCCTCCTGCAGCAGACCGCCGACAAGTACGACGTAGTGATCGTGAATGTCCCGGACCCTTCGACATCGCAATTGAACCGTTTCTACACCGCCGAGTTTTTCGCACAGGCCCAACGAGCTCTCGGCCCGCGCGGCGTGTTGTGCATATCGGCCGGTCGGTATCGAAACTATCTCAGCAAGGAGCTGTCTGAGCTTATCGGCACGGCGCACCGAACGCTCGGGACGGTCTTCGACAACCGTCTCATAGTCCCCGGTGGGCGAACGTTCCTGCTGGCCTCAGACGGCCAGTTGAACATGGACATCGCAGAACGTCTCAAAGCAGCCGGCGTCAGAAATGCGTATGTGAACGCCAACTACCTGCCGGGAGTTATCAGCAAACAGCGAATCGCCGACGTGAACCGCGCGATCGATCCCGACGGGCCGATAAACACCGACCTTCACCCGATCGGATACTACCAGCACCTGAAGTACTGGCTGAGTCGATTCAGGTTCTCCGCCGGCGTGATGGAGGCTTTCCTGCTCGTGCTGCTGGCGGTTTACGTGATTCGCCTGCGAGCGGTTCCGCTTGCGGTTTTCACCACGGGCCTGGCCGCCGCTTCGCTGGAGATTGTTCTGCTCCTGGGCTTTCAGGTTCTGCTTGGCAGCTTGTATCATAATATAGGACTGATAGTGACGATGTTTATGCTGGGCCTGTCGCTCGGTTCGCTTGCGATGAATCGAATGGTCGATCGCCTCGGCATACGCGCCCTGGCCGGTTTGGAGTTGGCGCTGGCGATATTCGCCGGCCTGACGCCTGTTCTGCTGACGCTGCTTGCGGGCATGAACGATACGGAGATGATGAGGACTTGCGGGCGGATCGCAGTCCCCGCGGCCACGCTGATACTAGGCGTGCTGACCGGAATGGAATTTCCGCTGGCCGGCAAGACCAGCGTAGACGGACTGGAGCCAACGGCGTCGCGACTGTACGCCGCGGACCTCGTCGGCGCGGCGATCGGAGCGCTTCTGGCCAGCACGTTGCTGATCCCGCTGATCGGCGTCACAGGCCTGTGCGCCGCGGCGTGCGCAGTGAAGCTGGCCTGCGGCGGTGTGCTGCTGAGCGGCTGGCGGCGATGAACCCGAAAGATATTGATATGCCCGGAAAGAACCTGAGCTTCTATGCGATCAAGACTATCCGAATATCCGGATGGTTACTGCTCCCGCTGGCGCTATTATGTATTGTCAGCGGTTTTGCGATGAATGGATCAATGGGCCTGGACAGCCTGCTGGACAGCGAACTGGCTTTGGCGATGCACCTTACGTTTGTCTGGCCGCTGGCGATTGTTGTGCTCGTGCACTCGGCCGCGAGCGTTTACATGGCTATGAGGAGGTGGGGATGGATCGGAAGACGGAAGAAAATCTGACCGCGGCGCCGGCGAATCGCCGGCTGCTTCGAAGGACCGTTGTCAAATACGGCGCATTGGCTCTGGCGTCGGCGGCAGGCGTATGCGCCGGAGTGTGGCACGTAATGGAGCGATTGGCCGATTCGGCAGTCAGCGTATTCAAACGTGATGCGCCCTCCGGTGAGCTGTGGCGTCAGTGGAAGGACCGCCAATGGGCCAGGGAGGCCAGCTACTTCCGCAAGCTCGGCCCGAACGTGCAGTGCACGCTGTGCCCCAACAACTGCCTGCTGGAGCCCGAAGACCGCGGGCGGTGCAGGAATCGCGTGAACAAGGACGGGAAGATGTACACCATGACGTACGCCAACCCCTGCTCGGTCAACTCTCGAGATCCCGTCGAGAAGAAACCACTGTTTCACTTTCTGCCCGGCAGCAGAACGCTCTCTCTGGCGACTTCCGGCTGCGGGTTCAGGTGCCTGAACTGCCAGAACTGGGACATCTCCCAACGCAAGCCTGAAGAGTCCAAGGACCCGCGTGGCGCCGAGTTCCGTCTCCAGCCGATCACGATCGACATGAAGGGCCAGCCTGGGGTCATGGACCGCCTGAGCCTGTTCCCTGCGGACGCAGTCGATCTGGCCCAGCAGCAGAACTGCGCGTCGCTGGCGTACACTTACTCCGAACCGTCGGTCTGGTACGAGTACATGTACGACACGGCGAAGATCGCAAAACTCCGGGGCGTCAAGAACATCTGGGTCACGTGCGGATACATCAACCCCAAGCCGCTGGAGAAGCTGTGCGAGGTGATCGACGCGGCTAACGTGGACCTCAAGGGCTTCGACGATTCAGTTTACCGCAAGCTCAACTCCGGCAAGCTCCAGCCGATCCTCGAGACGCTGAAGATCCTCAAGAAGCGCGGAGTGTGGTTCGAGATCACCAACCTGGTGATTCCCGAGCTGCCGG
>CAYMSH010000037.1:7495-24841 GCA_964392945.1 uncultured Planctomycetaceae bacterium
CTGATCGTGCCGACGTACACCGACAATCTTGACACGATCAGGAGAATGTGCGACTGGTTGGTCGATAATCTCGGGCCGGACTACCCGATCCACTTCAGCCGCTTCCACCCGGACCACCTGCTGACGGACCTGCCCTGGACGCCGTTGGAAACGCTGGTCAAAGCCCGGGGCGTGGCCATACGCGCCGGGCTGCGATACCCGTACATCGGAAACGTGCGCGGAGTCAAGGACTCAGAAACCACATTCTGCCCCAAGTGCGATAAGGTAGTAGTCGATCGTTTCGGTTACAACGTCCAGGAAGTCAACATTCAAAACGGCGCCTGCAAGTCCTGCGACACCCCAATCGCCGGAGTCTGGACGAGCTGACCGACGCCTGCTAATCGATCTTGCTGTTAGTCTTGCCGTCTACGGCGAAGAGTGTTCCGCCTGTGGCTATGTAGAGTACGCCGTTTGCGATCGTAGGCGTTGAGTGGACCACGGCGTCGAGTTGGATTTTGCGGATCAGTTTCTTTTTCTTACCGGCCGCAAATATCCACAACTCGCCCCGGCCCCTCGAGCCGGTTGCGAAGTAGACTTTCCCGTCAGCCAGCATAGTCGATCCGTATATTTCGCCTCCGGTGTCGTGGGACCACTGAAGCTTGCCGGTCTCAGCGTTGAGGCAGTGGACCCGCCCGCGATAGCCCGTGATGTACACTAATCCGTCCTTGATCGAGACAGTGGAAATCGACTGGCCCAGTCCCATGTAAGACCATATTCGCCCGGACTTGGTGATATCGCCGGTCTTCGTAGCGTCGATGCAGTACAGCCCGCCGAGGAGCTTCCCGTGCCACGGATCGCCGCCGGCGGCGACGTATACGCGATTCTTGTAGAACACCGGCATAGAGACGATCACCGTCGGGCTGTCGGGCGCCTTGGGATAGCTGCTGGCGCCGCCTTCGACCTTGCGGGCGGTGGTGTCACACGTGAACTTCCACTTCATCTTGAGCTTGTTGCCCTCGGTGTCGAGCTTCGGGTCCAGCGCGTCGAATCCGTAGCACAGACCGTCGCCGCCGCCGAAGAATACCTGCCTCTTGTCGCCGACTTTGCCCAGCGTGGCCGAAGACCACTGGCCGTGGAAAATATCCGGGCCGATGTTGGCGTTATCGACTGCGACGAGCTTGCCGGTCTTCTTGTTGAGCACGACTATGCTCGGAGCCTTGGGGTTGGCTACTTCCCTGTGCCGCCAGCCAACACCGTTGGCCGTTGACACGTACAACAGATCGCCGTCCAGCAGGATCGAACAGTTCGTCGCATTATGCGGAACCGCTCCGATCGGTGCAGCTTTCATATCGACTCGCCAGATAATGTCCGCGTCGGTCTTCAGGGCTTCGAAGGCCTCGGCGCCGGGGGCGGCCATGTGCTGGCCTTCATCCTTGTACGGTCCGGCGTTGCCGTCAGCCAGCCCGTTAATGTCCAGGCAGAGCACTTCGCAGCGATTGGACGTCACGTACACCTTCGAATCTTCGATAACAGGACTCGACGATATCCCGCAGTAGTGCCAGTCGCCGTACCTTACGGACTTGAGCTTCGGGACAATCAACTGCCAGAGGTACTTGCCGTCGGACTCGTTGAAGCACATCATAACGCCGCGATCGCCGCGATGCCGCTTGTCGCGCGGGCTGCGGTTATTGGTTCCGATCAGCACCTTGCCCTCGGCCACGATCGGGCTGGCGTAGGTTATCGATCCCAGTCGAGCGGACCATTTGACGCCCTTGCCGTCAATCGTGAAATTGTCGCTCACGTTCTTCTCATCGGAAACCATGTTCCGCGTGTGCGCCCGGCCCCACTGCGGCTGATCGCCGGCCAGAACCGATCCGCTGGCGCAGGCAAACACCAAAAGCGATAGTATAATCTGTCTGATCATGTCATTTTCCATTCGCAAATGAACGTCGTCGAAAATCACTTCTTGTCTATCAGCAACTCCACGCCGCACAGCAGCGTCTTGCCGGATGAGGCTTTGAGTTTGATTTCAATCGGCCCGTCGGTTTTGGAATACTTGAACTCTTTTGCGATCACCTTCCGCGGTCCGCCAGCGGCCGCTGTCGGGTCGAAGTCCTTCAGGACCTCCTTGCCGCCCAGCGAAACAGTAAAGACTCGCTGCCCTGCTTTGGCTCCGGCATCGGGCTCTGCGAAGTATAAACGCACGGCAACCGGCTTGATGTTGGTTTCTATCAAGATTTCCGACGCAGCGACAAGGCCCGAGGCTCCGACCCAGTCGTGTTCGGCTTTGGCGAACGTCGAGGAGTGATTGTTGTAGCACTCTTCCTTCTCACCGTCGATCTTAACGAAGACATAACGCGCCGGAGGGATAGGAGGCAGATCCGGTCTCGTCGTAGGCTTGGGCTCTTTAAAACCCTTGGGTTTAGCCATGCCCTTTTCGCCCACGTCCTGCCAGAACGTTCCGTTGGCGTCCAGCCGATCGCCCGGGGCTCCGAAGTTCAGCCCGGCGTGGTTGTCCAGCTTGAGCTTACCGTTGTAGGTCCATATCTCCACTCCCGGCATGTGGACCAGGGCCAATGACGTTTGGTTCTGGTAGCTGCATATACACGTTCGCGTGTAGTCCGGGGCGCTGAGCACTCCGTCGGCCGGTATCAGGTTCGACGTGCAGCTGGACTTGAACCCGCCAAAATTGCCGGTTCCGCTTTCGGTCTTCAGATCGTAGTATCCCGCGGCGCCCGAACGGAAGGTGAGCATATTCTGGGAAGCTATCGCCGTGTTGCAACCGTACTTCCGCGCCCATTTCCAGTCGATCTTCTCGCCGGTCATGATATCCATGGCGTATCCGCTCGAACCGTTGGTTATGAGTCGATCGTGGTGGATGATCAACGGTCCGCCGAGCCTCAACTTCAGATCGGTCCAGACAACTTCGCCGCTCTTGGCGCGATAGACCGTTATTCCGCTTCGAGCCTCGTCGAATGCCCTGTCGCGATAGGAGCTGCCGCACTGAACAAGCAGATCGTGATCCGACGAATACGCCAGCCACGTGCCGAACACCTTCTTGTCATCGTCAACTTTCCAGATCACCTCGCCAGTGCGAGCATTCAGCGCATAAAGCGTGGCCGGACGTTCGAGCTCCAAACCGCGGCGTTTGATCCAGTCGAGCTTACCCTTGCTCATCGCGTCGATGCAGAACAGCTTGTCACCGACCAGTAGAATCGAGTTGTGGCGGAAGTTGATCTTCGCCTCGCGGGACCAGAGCACCTTGCCGCTCTTGCGATCCATAACCACGAGTTTCTTTGACGACGATGCGTAGTTGGCTTCCAAGTCCACGCCGAGGATCTTCTCAAACGGCGTTCCCTTGACGACTTCGGGATACTTCTCGCCTCTCTTCAGCATAGGCGGCTGAACGTCGAGCGGTTTGATCGCCGCGGCCAGCAGGTCTCCGTCAATCGTGATCCAACCCCATTTGTCTTTGCTATTGTCGCCGAGGCTCAGCGTGCGAACGGTCTTTCCGCTGGCCGGGTCGAGGACCTGGCAGGACTCAGGCGTAATGACATACACGCCGTCGAGCAGGGAAATATAGTTGCTTCCGATCTGGCCAGCGCCGGGATGGTGCAGGGTGTTGTCGTAGAAGCGCCCGAGGTCTTTGATCTTCCGCTCCCAGAGGAGGCGGCCGGTGTAGACATCGACGGCTCGCATGATGTCGCGGCCCTCGATGAAGAGTCTTCCGCCGACGACCTGGGGCGAGGGCCCGTGTCCGTGACGCGGAAGTATCGCGTCGTTCGACGTTCCGCCGAACCAGAGCAATCCCAGCGGCAGTTCGATCTTGTCTTTCGACACCGAACTCCGGGCCGCATCGCCGTACTGGTGGGTCCACGATCCGGCCCCGGGCAAGGGACCTTCGCGCTTCATTACTACTTTCATCTCGTCGCCGCCGCCGGCGATGCAGAGCACCCCGCCATAAGGACGCAGCGCCCGAGCCGCGGGCGAGCCTTTTTTGCAGTCGCCGGCGAGATCCACCGAGGGTGAGATAACCAGATTCGCAAGATACTGCGGCAGTCCGAACGTCGCCGGATCGCCGATAAACGCTGAAATACGTCGCCGGTGCGCATCTACGCCGTCGATCCGCCGACGCAACACGTCTACTTTTCCAGCATCGCGATCGACTACCATGATTCGGTATTTCGACTGCCTGACAAGTTCGTCCAACATGCCGTTGTCGCCGATGCCCAACTGCACGCAATAACCTTCATCCGTACCGGCCGCAGCGATCGCCTTCTTGACTGCCGAGGACCACTTGGCGTTTTCCTTGACCTGCTTGGCGGGTGCGAGTTCGTGTCGCACCGGCTCGGCCGAACCCTTGCCGTAACAGAACAGTTCGCCGCCCAACGTAACGGCAAAGACCTTGTCGTCACCGGTGATCATGGTCCATACCGTCCCGCCGATCGGAGCGGTCCACGTGACTTTCGGCTTGTCGATTTTCGAAACGTCAACAGCGACAACCTGCTTGTCGCCGGCGCAGTAGAGAGAGTTACCGGCTTTGAAGAATACTTCCGTGATCGCCGGCTTGAGCTGAACTACGTGCTGCGGCTCCAGGAAGTAATCGGTGCGTTTGTACTTACGAGTGTCCTTGAAGACCAGGTGTTTCTTCTTCACGGGGATTGTTTCGAGTACTTCGAGCCCCTTTTTCGAAGCTCGATAGACCGCGTCCCTGGCGAACACTCCGCCGCGAATATCACAGAGCAGCCCTTTCCCGTCTTTCGTCTTTGCGATGAAGCCAGGGACCCAGTAGTAGTCGCCGAAGATCGTGACCATCGCCCCGCCGCCGGACTTTCCCGCCGCATGTTGAAAGTGGATCAGTTCGCCTGTCTTGCGATCAAACACCGCCGGCACAGCCCGGCCGCACGGAACGTACAAATGATCGCCGTCGATGGCGATATAACCCTGGGGCGCAATCGACGAAAACGAAGTCGCCCCGCCGTGGGGCAGGTTCTTCCACTCCAGCCCGCTCTTTGTCCAGATGACCTTTCCGGTCTCGGCGTCCAGACAGTGCAGGAACGTTCCCATGAAAGGCCATATCCCCGCGCCGAAGTAAACCCTGCCGTCGAAGACCATCGCGCTGCTGCGTGCGGGCCACATGCTTATCAACCGCTCGTTGCCCAGGATTTTCCGATCGTCGGGCCCGCCGCGGAACTTCCAAACCAGCTTCCCGTCAGCGGCGCCCAGGCAGTAGAGATACCCGTCGTCGGAGGTGAAGTAGATCTTGCCCTTGTCGTGCATCGGGGCGAATCGAACCGGCCCGCCGACGTAGTATCGCCATTTCTCGTTTCCGGTCTCGGTATCGTACGCCGTAACCGAATCGGCCACCATCGAGCCGATAAACATCAGCTTGCCGGCGATGATCGGGTGGTAGGAGGCGTCAAACTGCAGGCGATCCTGGCTGGTCGGCCAGGCGGATTTCGGCTTGCCCAGATCACGCGTCCAGATGAGTTTCAAATCGCTCGGAGGCGCATCTGCAACTACGGCGGTCTTGGCGTTGTTGTATCTCTGCTGCGGCCAATCGCCGGCGACTGCGTTTGAAGCCGCCAGGGCCAGGACCGTCAGGCAAATGATGCAGGAAACATACGTTTGCAGCTTGCGTGTCATGCGTTCTACTCCGGTTTAGCGGGTCTGTATCTATTCTATCGTTTCTGTCGCGGGCGGGCAAAGCAACCTGCGTACGGCCCAGTCGGCGGGGTCCGCGGTAAGCTCGTCAAGCGTTCCGGCCTGGACCAATCGGCCCTGCGACATTACGCCGACACGATCGTGTACGGCGGCGGCTTCGACGCGGCTGTGGCATACGTGGATCGTCGCGACGCCGAACTCCCTTTGCACCCTGCGCAGCACTGTGCATATTTCGCGGCGAGTCGGTTCGTCGAGCGCGCTTACCGGCTCGTCGAGCAGCAACAGTTTGGGGTTGCTGGCAAGTGCTCTGGCGAGCGCTACTTTTTGCCTCTCGCCGCCACTGAGATTCACTGTCGAACGGTCCAGCAGCGATTCAATCCCAAGCGAGTCGACGATATGCCCTATCTCGCCGGCGGCGGCGCGTTTGGACTTGCCGGCAACCTCCAGTGCGAAAGTAACGTTCCTAAGCACGTTCAGGTGCGGCATGAGGCATGAGTCCTGCGGCACATAGCCGACGGATCTCAGGCGAGGAGGCAGTTCGGTGACATCTGCACCGCCAATCTCGATCATCCCGCCGGCTGCTCGCAGCAGGCCGCAGATCGCCTTGATCAGCAGGCTCTTTCCCGAGCCAGTGGCGCCCATGAGCACAAAATACTCCCGGGGTTCGACTTGCAGGCATACGTCCCGCAGCTCGAACTGGCCGACCCGAAAACTGAGATTATGCACGTTGAGCATTGTTACCGCCACTCCCTTCCGGGCGCCAACCAGTGCACTATCGCCAGGGCGACTGACGCCATGGCGACCATCACGAGCCCGACGGCCAGTGCTACTTCTTCGTGACCGTTGCTGAGTTCCAGGTAGATCAGCGTGGGCATTACCCGCACGCGAACCGACGTGCCGACAAAGACCACCAGCGGGCCGAACACGCCGACGGCGCGAGCCCAGGCCATTATCGAGCCGGCGACAAGACCGTTCTTCACCAGCGGCAGCGTCACGCGTCGAAACGCCTGAAAGTCGGTGCAGCCCAACGACATCGCCACGTGCTCCAGACGCCTGTCGACTGAATCGAACGCCGACTTGGCCGATCTTATCGCGTACGAGATCGACACCAGAAACTGGCACAGCACCACGCCGATCATCGAATGCATGTTCATCCCGGTCAGCCACTCGACGCCGTCTTCGATCTCGTCTCCCGGAGAATACGCAAAAAAGATCAGCAGCAGCAGACCGATAACAACCGGCGGCAGCAGTATGGGAATATCGACGATAGTATCGACGATCGAATGGCCCGGATAACGATGACGGCTCAGCGAGTAGCCAATCGGCACGGAGAACACGATCACCAGCGCCAGGGTGATCGAAGAACTGATAATGCTCAACTTCGTCGCGTGCCACACGTCCGGACGCGTAATAATCTCGCCGAACGTCTTGAACGTGAGGTGCTCGTACCGCAAACCTGTAATGATAAGCGTCAGGATAACAACGACGAACAGCGATAGAAAAGACAGCGCTATAACGCCAAGCGCAGTGGCCCTGGGCCCTGCGGTAGGGGGAAACTCGGGTATTGTTCTGCCACTGGCCTTCAATCTCTGCTCCTGGCGACGGCGCCGCGGGCTACGGCTCGTTCGTGCAGTATCCGTGCCTGGACAGTATCTCCTGACCGGTCGGACTGGCGATGAACTCTACAAACTTGCGGGCCTCGGTCTTGTGCGCCCCGGTGCTCAAGATGCCGACAACTACGCGGGAAATTCGGTTATTGTCCCGGGGGATCTTGACAACATCCACTCTCGGGGCGTTGTTGAATGCGATTGCGTCCCAGACTATCGCCGCGTCGGCGCGCCCGGTCTTTACGAACAGCCCGAGTTCGTTGACGGTCTTGGACCGCATCAGGCGATCGGTGTCGATCTTGCTGATGTCGATAGAGTTTCTCTTGAGGATCCTGGCGCTGGCCTTTCCGACCTGGCAGTACTCGTTGCCGAGTGCGATCGTCAGATCCTCTCTCAGAAAATCGTCCAGCCGGTGAATCTTCTTGGGGTTGCCCTTGGCGACTATGATCACCGGAACTAAAAACGCCACCGGCTTGCGGTCCTCGACGATCCCTGAGGCCTCGTGAAGCTGGTCCACCCAGCCAACGTCGCCGGGCATGAACAGATCGCCGTCTTTTGCGATCTTGGCGCGGGTCATCATAGGCCCGCTGCCGCCGTACTCCACGTCGATCAGCACACCGGTCTTGTCGCTGAAGGCCTTGATCAGCGCATCTACTCCGTCCTGCATTCCGGCGCCGGCGTAGAGCTTGATCATATCTTCGTCAACAACGGCCTGCTGGTCGCCCTCGCCGCAGCCCGCAACGCAAAACGACATCGCCGCCAGCAAGGCGCCGGTCAACAGTATCGTGGGAATCCAGGATTTCATAAGCGTGATCCTTTACTCGGAGCCCGCGGCGGGCGCAGTGGCGGGAGCCGGAGCGGTGGTCGGAGCCGTCGCGGGGGTGACTTTCTTTCCGTCTTCATACAGCTTGACCACCCCGCCGACATCCGTGAAACCGAATTCGGCGAACGTCTTCTGCGCTTCTTCGGAAGCTATGAATTCGGCGAACTTCCGTGCGGCTTTGAGCTTCTTGGAGCACTTGAGCGTGGCGACTGTTACGCTGATCCGCCCGAGGTCTCTGATCTTCTCGGTAGCGCTGGTAATGGTGTCCACACCAGCGATCGGCAGGTGCTTTCCGATCGAGATCACCTGGACCGCATCGCCTCGAAGGTGCGCCACGGCGTTCCAGACTATCGCGGCGTCAAACTTGCGATTCTTGACTGTGTCGCAGGTCCGGGACCCGGATCTGAAGGTCGTGATTTCCTTCTCGACGCCGTCTTTTCTCAAGAATATCCGCTTTTCTTCCTGAACGATATCGACACCGTCTTTTTCGAACATCGTCGCGAGCATGTGCCCGCACGTGGAGTAGTCCAGATCGGTTACGACAACTTTGATCCCCTTGCCGGCCAGGTCGCCGATTGTCTTGATGCCCTTGGGATTGCCCGGTTGGACAACGATGACCGGAGTGATCTGCGAGACCCGCCAGGCGTCTACGCCGAGTTGGCCCTTCTTGTTTTCCATCAGTTCGTCCAGGAAGGGATCGTGACAGATGAACACGTCGGCTGATTTCTCCAGGCGAATGCGACCCAGGAGCACGCCGGACCCGGATTTGTCTATCTCGATGGCTTGTCCGGTCCTGTCTGTGTATATCTTGGCCAGTTCCGCCATCGCCGGCTGCATCGTCCCGCCGACGTAGAACACCAGCGTATCTTCGTCCTTCTCGCCGCACCCGGCGAGCATCATCCCCGCAACAATAAGCGTAAAACACCCGAACCTTTTCATAATCTTTCCTTTCATCACGCTCTTGGGAGTTCTATCACGCGGTCGGCCCGCCCGGCCGCCTGCGCTTCGTGAGTAACCATCAGCACCGCCCCGCCGTCGGCGGCAAATTCTTTCATGTAGTCCAGCACGACCGCCCCGCTGTCGCCGTCAAGATTGCCCGTGGGCTCGTCGGCCAGAAGCAGTTTGGGATGATTCAGCAGCGCCCGGGCAAGCGCCGTGCGCTGGCGTTCGCCGGTGCTCAATTCGCCGGGCACGTGCCCGATCCGATCGGTGATTCCGAAGTGTTCTATGAGCTCGGCGGCGCGATCTCTCGCGCCGGGCAAATCGTGGGCCATCGACGGCGCCAGCACGTTGTCCAGCACATCGAGATACGGAACGAGATGGAACTGCTGGAACACGAACCCGATGCGAGTGGCGCGGAAGTCGGCCCGAGCCCCTGGCGAAAGTTCGTACGGATCCTCACCGCCAACGAGTACTTGCCCGCTGTCGGGCATCAGCAGCCCGCCGGCCGCCAATAGCAGCGTGGACTTGCCGCATCCGCTGGAGCCTTTAACGGCGACAAACTCGCCCGGCACCACATGAAGTGACATCGAGTCAAGAACCGGCACGTTCTTGCCGCCGGTAGTGTATGTTTTGGATATTTCACGAATATCGAGCATCTGGAATCTACTCCCGTGACAGTACGACTGCGGGGTCCTGGCCTGAAGCAAGCAAGGCCGGAGGCCAACTGATAAGCGCCGAAAGCAGCGGCGAAAGAAGCACCACGAGCCCAACTACCAGCGGCGAGAACAGCGGACCGGCCTGGGACAGTTCAGCGACCTCGCCCCATGCGGCCGCGATCGAGAATCCCAGCCCGCCGCCAAGAACAACTCCAAGAATCGCCCCCAGCAGGCCGATCAGCAGCGAACGGATCAGGAAGACCGATAGTATCTGCCGACCGCTAAGGCCTATCGCTCGCAGGATTCCGATCTCCATTGTTCGCTGTCGCACATTGCTGAACGCCAGCAGGAGTATCCAGACCGCCGCGCCGGTGATAACAATAGGCGCCGTGACGAGCATGAGGTCCCGGCGATCGCGGCGTTGCTTGGTCCAACCGGCTTTCCTGGCTTTCAGATCCTTGATGCGTCCCTGCTCTGCAATAACGCGAATCGCCGCGCGTGCGACGGCGGGTTTGGCTTTTACCGTGACCTGGGCTCCGGGGAGGATTTTCGAAAGTTCCCGGCGAATCTTGACTGGGCTGGCGTCGGCGCATTTGCAGTCGACGGCCTGGATCTCGTTGATCTTGCCCGCCATGTCGGTCATCTCCTGAACGGCCTGGAGATCGACCCATACGCTGATGTCGTCTTGTGAACCCCGCTCGCCCAGGCACTTGCGGATGGTGAACTTGCGTCCCATCAGCGTTATTTCCTGGTCCGGCTTGAGATCGAAGGATTTGCACAGATCGTATCCGACGTCTATCTTGCCTTCGGGTATCGTCTTGATGATCGCCTTCTTGCGGCGTTTACGCTCCTTCAGCGGTTCCTCGCCGTGGGTGCCGATCAGCACGATTTTCCGCTTTCGTTCTTCCCAGGTGACCTTCTGCCTGAGTATCGGCGCCAGGTGGCGAATCGTAGTCAGGATCTCGGAATCCGCCAGGCGTCTGGCGTAGTTCTGGTCCATCGTCTTGGAGGCGTAACCTTCTTCGTAGAAGTCGGCCAGAGATTGGTCCTCCGGAAGCACTCGCACGTTGAAACCGTATTGGAGCGTCTTCTTTCGATACTCGTTTTCCGTGGCCTTGAGGCGTTTGACGGCGGCCTCCATATCGCTGGCCAGAAACGATTCGCTTCGAAGATCGTAGGCTCGCAGTAGAACTGTCTGGGCGATCAGCCCCGCGGTGGCGACGATCACGCCGAGAACCGCCAGGACGAAGTTGAGCTTCCGATAGCCCATCTCCTTTCGCACAAGTCGCCAAATATTCATCTATCGCCCCGCCTCCTTACGCATTACCCGAGCCATGGAGAAACCAACAAGAAGCACTAACGCGGCGATCGAAGTACCGATAATCAACGGCAAGCGGTTTGTCGGCTCTTCCAGACCGCCGACAAGCGCCGCCGGTTGGGTCGCGGCGATCTTGTCGTCAGTCGGCGCTGCAGTCATCAGAGTAACGTCCTGGGCGTCGACTTCGTCAGTCACGAACTTCGGCGGGTCGGGCATTGTCATCATCTTCTCGCCCATAAGCGCCGCGTCCCAATCGACACTGAACATCATGTCGGTGCCGGGGTTGAGATTCTTGACCTGGCAGGAGCATCGTCCGACCATGAATGCGCAAGCATCTTCGATGTTCTCCGCTTCTATTTCATCGCCGACGAAACCGGCCAGCGCCCTGCCTCGTCCGTAAATCGGAAACGCGACCGCTTCGCCTTTGTCCAGACCGTCTTCGCTGCCGAGCAGCATTTTGACAAACATTTTCTCGGCCGGGTCCGTTCGAGATACTCTCAGCATCGTGAAGGCGACTTTCAACTCGATCGAGACCGCATCGTCCTCGTACCCTTCCTCGACGGGAGGAGCCGGGGGCTGTTCGGGAAGCTGCAGTTCCTTGTTCATCAGCGTCAGGCCGGTTTGGAGCGTCTTGGCGGCCGCTTCGTCCTTGGCCTTGTCGCCGGACTCAACCAGAATCCAAACACTCGAATCACCGCTGAGGATCCGCTTGGCGACTTCCTTGCGGGCCGGGGAATTCATCACTGAGCGAATGATCTTTCCGTTGAGGCGGCCGGAGTGAACAACCGGCCAGATCGCGCCCTTGGGACCGGGGCGAGCCGAATATCGCAATGTCATCGCCGGCATCTGCACGTCAGCCGGGGGCGGGAATTTCTTTAGAATATACCGATTCTGCGCCTCGGCGGGCGAAAGGTCCGGCTGGGTCGTAGGCTGGGTCGTCGGCTGGGTGGCCGGCTGGGTGGCCGGCTGGCTCGTCGGCTTGGAGACGTCCAGTACGTGGAGAGAGATCTGGGACCCTTCAGTCTCCTGGACCTCCTCCAACCAGTCAATAACCTCCTGGTCCTTGGCGCTTAGCGGCGCGTCGTGGTAGACCAGGAGCGGGTAGTAATCAACAGGCCACTTCTCCAGGGCGTATCGAAACACCGGAGTCTGACAGGCACGCAGACTCGGCGCCGCGATCACCAGAACCATGAACGCAAGAAAACCAAAGTAGTAAAACCCCGGTCTACGGAAATATTCTCTTCTATTCATTACAGCCCTCCCGGGCATGAGCTTAAGGCATGGTTTACGCTAACATAATAGCAGTCCGCGGCGGTGAGTTTCAATACAGCAGACCCACCGCTCCTGGCCGCGCCGAACACTGCAACATTATATCTCCTGAAAACCCGTCATACCCGAACCTTTTGAATGCTTCACCAAAGGCGCGGGACCAGGCGAGGCTGGCGACATCGCATAATAACTCGTAACACACTCTACATCAACATGTTATACAAACATAACAAACCTGTCGGTTTTCAACGCATCGCCGCACGCCAATCGCTATTTTCGCTTGTAGCGCGGGTTCGGCTTCATCATCTTGGCGTCAACGTCTTTCCGCCATTGATGGATCATCTTGCGCATCTCGCTCGCCTTTTCCGGCATTTTCGCCGCCAGATCCTTGTGCTCGCCTATGTCGTCTTTGAGGTTGTACAGCTCCACGCTGTCATCCTCGAAGAACTCGATCAGCTTGTAATCGCCCATGCGAACTGACGATCCGGGCCGGCCGCCCTGGTTGCCGTAGTGCGGGTAGTGCCAGTAGATCGCCTTGCGATCGAGCTTGCCGCCTTTGAGCGCCGCGGTAATGCTAACGCCGTCGCAGTGCTGCTTGGCTTTCGCAGGCAGGCCGGCGATGTCCAGGAACGTGGGGTAGTAGTCCGTCGAGGTTACCGGAACGTCGCAGACGCTCCCGGGTTTCGTAACGCCGGGCCAGCGGATCACCGTCGGCACGCGAACGCCGCCCTCATACAGCCAGCCCTTGCCGCCGCGCAGCGGAAGATTGGCGGTGTTGAGCCCTTCAGACGTCGACAGGCCGCCATTGTCGGAAGTGAACACGACAACGGTGTCGTCGGCAATCCCGAGTTCGGTCAGTTTCTTCGTCAACTTGCCGACATTCTCGTCGACACTGTAGATCATCGCCGCATAGACCGGGTTCTGCTGAATCTGGCGGGCGCGGTTGTTGTGCTCTTTGATGAACACCGGACCGTCAGGCTTGGGCATCTTGGCCAGCTTGTCCTTGAACTTCCGGATGTATTTCTTTTTGGCCTGGAGCGGATTGTGCACCGAGTAGAACGACAGGTAGCACAGGAACGAGCCGTCCTTGTTGGTCTCGATGAACTTGATCGCCTCGTCGGTCAGGCGATCGGTCAGGTACTCGCCCTTGGGCCCGTCTTCGAGATGCGGATTGGCGTATAGCGAGAAATACCCGCCCGGCAGATTCGGGTCTTTGGCCAGGGCGCGATTGCCGTAGGATTTGTACGGAGCCCCGTTGCGCCCGCCGCCCTTGTTGATCTCGAAGCCCTGTTTCTCCGGGAAATAGCCTTCCCCGCCGAGGTGCCACTTGCCGGCGAAGAACGTTTTGTATCCGCTGGCCTTCATCGCCTCGGCGATCGTGACTTCCTCCAGCGGGAGATAGTGCTTGTACGGAGCGGGAAGCAGCTTGGCCCGACGCCCGCCGCCAAAGTAATCGGTAGTATCGGTCCGCGCCGGATACTTGCCTGTCATTATGCTGCCGCGAGTCGGCGAGCATACCGGACACGCCGCATAAGCGCTTGTCATCTTCACGCCGGATTTCGCCAGCGCGTCGATATTCGGCGTCTCGTAGAACTTACTGCCGAAGCACGCAACATCCGTCCAGCCGAGATCATCGACCAGCACGAACACGAACTTGGTCTTCCTGGAAGACCCCGCCGCAGCGCCGCGCAACAGCCCTGGCGCACAAGCCGCAGCGACGCCTGCGGCGACCGCTTTCAAAAAACTCCGTCTACTGGCTCTCATATCATCTCTCCCGGCAATTATGGTCGTTAGTAGTTGTCGCCTTCGGCGTTACTTCAGCATGTCACTTGTCCTTACGCTTCCCTTCAGACGCAGCAAACGACTTGTGACCCGTCGAGCCGGAGCCGAGTATTGCGTAGCGTTTCCTGGGCACACGACCCCTGTGCAGCTTTATCGCCTCTGCGTATTTGGGATCCTTGATCACGTTGTTCCATTCGCCTGGGTCTTTGGCGCGATCGTAGAATTCTTCTGACCCATCGTTGTACTGAATGAAGCGATATTGCCTGGAGACGATGGCGTAGTTACCGGGCCCGAAGCTGGTTCTGGCCGTGTGCGGCCAGTCGGCGTCGGGGTCCTTCAGCAGCGGCGCCAGAGAATTGCCTTCGTGCCGCGGGTCGGACTTGTGTCCCGTCAGGGCCAGCAGGGTCGGATATATGTCCAGCAATTGGGCCGGCTGATCGCATTTAACGCCCTTGGCTACACCCGGGCCGACGATTATCATCGGCGTGCGAGTGCCGTCTTCCCAGAGGCTGCGTTTGGCCCATCGTTCCTTTTCGCCGAGATGGAATCCGTGATCGCTGAACAGGACGATATACGTGTTGTCTTTGTACGGGCTTTTGTCCAGGGCCTTGAGCACCTTGCCGACCTGGGCGTCAACAAAACTCACGCACGCCAGATACGACTGCACCAGAGGCTTCCACTCGTTGTTTTCCGTCACCCACTTGTGAGTAGGCGCCACGTGCTTCAGGCGCGTGAGGTCTGTACCGTACTGCGAGATATCCTTGAGATCGTCGGCGACGGTCTTCGGCAGTTGCACGTTATCGAGCGGGAAGAGATCGAACCACTTTTTCGGTGCGTATTGCGGCACGTGCGGCCGGTAGAAACCGGTGGCCAGGAACAGCGGCTTGTCGTATTCCTTCTTGAGCTGCTCGACGCCCCAGGCCGCTATCTTGTGATCCGGCATCTGGTTGTCGCTCTGCGGGAACGGGCCCCAGTCCCAAAGCGGATGGCCCGGACACGAGGTCAGTTTCTTCTTGGGCCTCGGTCCCATACCGCCGAATCCGCCGCCATAGTTAGGCAGATACTTAGTGTTCTGGCGCCCGTGGAAGAGCTTGCCGGCGCCGGTCACGTAATACCCTTCGTCCTGGAATCGTTTCGGCATCAGCTTGTTCTTCCTGGATACCGGCGATTGAGAGAGATCCGGGCTCAGGAAGTAAATGCCGCTGCTGCTGGGATAGAGCGACGTCATCAGGCTGGCGCGTGACGGGTTGCAGACCGGCGACTGGCAGTGCGCGTTTGTGAACAGCACGCCGCGGGCGGCCAGCGCGTCAATATTCGGCGTCTTGGCCTGCGGGTGTCCGCCGAGGCAGCCGATCCAGTCGTTCAGATCGTCAACGCCGATGAGCAGGACATTGGGCTTCTTGCCCTTGCCCGCGGCATCGGCTTTTGCGATCAGCGGCAACGCGGACGCCGCGGCGGTTATAGCTGCTGCTCTAAGGAATTCTCTTCGTTTCATTTTAGCACCTGTTCAAGTATCACAGTTCGTCCGGAGTCCGCCCCGGCCGCGTTATTCAGTTCCTAACGCCGGGATAAATTTCGCCAGGAAATCGCATATCTTGTTTATCGGGCGATCAAGTACGGCGACGCATTTGTCCGTCAGCGGCGTATAGAACGCGATGGGCAGAAATATCAGAGCGGTCGACGCGCTGCCCACTGCTATGTCCGAGAACCAGTGGGCCCCGGAAAACATCCTTGGCAGAGAGAAGATAATTGCCGCCGCGACCGCGGGGATTATGTAGCGTTTCTTCCGCCCATAGAAACATATAAACCCGGTGAATATCAGCAGGACCGATGCATGATCTCCAGGGAACGAGTTCTTCGAACGGTCCTTTAATTTCCAATCGTAAAGCTGCGACATCCTGACCGGCGGAGTAACGCTCTGGGTTCTTGTCGGACTTCTGCGATCAAACGTGAACACGAGTTTAGCCATCGCCTGAACGCTGACAAGCATGTAGATCGACATGAAAGCGCCCAGGACAATTCTCCTTCGCATCTCTTTCTTGTCGCAACCGAAGACAAAGAATGAATAGATCACAATCATTATTATCGCGGGGATCAGGTCGAACAGCCTGGTGTTGGCGACGGCTAGAGCATCACGCCAGAGCCCGGGCGCCGATAGCGAACCGTTGAGGCAATAGAAAACATCCAGGTCCAGGTGATCCCAGAAAATGCTGGTGGCGGTCTGGTAGTCAGTGCTCATCCCAATGCGAACACCGGGAAGAAGCAACCAGCTAACGTACAGGAGGATTCCTGCTATGACGCCTATCGCGAGTTTTATTTTACCGTTCTTGCCTTCTTCCATTTTTCGTAACCAGAATGGCGCCGCCGCCGGCTTGATCCCTGTTTATCCGTAGCTACTTGCCGCCGGAAGGATCTATGCGTTTGAAATCCTTGGAGTAGTTGTTCGTGTAGAACTGCCATTTCGGCGAGTTCTCCCTCGTGCGAACCCAGCACGATCCGCATCGGCAGGCCGGCAGGTTGCACGTGGTCTCGATGTCGTGCTGGGCCATCGGTTGGATCGATGCGATCACCAGCTTCTTCATCTCCTTGTAGCCCCTGTCTTCGACAGATTTCCACCCGCCTGCGATCTGGGCCCAGCCGCCGGCGGACTTGGCCAGCGGAGCTTTCAGGATCCGGGATTCGTCAACGTCGGCCACGTTAACCAGCGCCGCGTACGGCGCCTTGGAAACCGCCTGGCCGAACGTCGCCTTGATGTGCCCGCGCAGCGCCTTTTCGCCTTCCTTGGACGGCTTGCGATCTTCGACGCGGTTCCACGAATAGTCGCCGTAATACTGGGCGCTGAGGTCCAGCCAGGTAATCAGCCGCGTGAAACTCACCTGGTCCAGCTTGTTTTTGCCCTGCTGCCGCTTGAGCATCAGCAGGCCGAAGCGACCCTTGTGAGACAGCGAATCCTTGTACGTGCTGCGGGCCTTCCGCTTGGTGAAAATCAGGGTCTTGTCCTTCAGGAGGGCAAACGCCGAGGACTTCGGGCCGCAGAAGTTCAGATTCTTCTCACCCTTGGGCTTCTTCGGATCCAGGCCGTGGCATTCAACGCAGTAGCGATCCAGAACGGGCTTGACGATTTTGTCGAAGCTGAAGCCCTTCGTGGCGGTCTGCTTCCACGGCGGAGGAGTCAGATCGCGTATGGCGATCTTGCCCATCGGCTTGGCCACTGGCGGCGAGGGCCGCGACTCGTGGCAACCGGTGCAGCTTAGCTTCTCGCCGGGATGCAGGTAGATGAACGATCGCATGTTCATCACGCACATT
>CAYMSH010000038.1:0-24819 GCA_964392945.1 uncultured Planctomycetaceae bacterium
AATCGCACCGCATCTACTGGGAAGGCATGCCCGTCTGGGGCAAACTGCGCGACCTGTCGACCCAGTTCATGGAGCTGCAGACCGCGGTTGTCGCCTCGACGTACTGCAACAGTTGGATCTACGAGGACCTCGATCCCAACGATCCGTTTATGGGAATGGCGCGGGCCTACAGCGAGCTGTTCATCTGCCGATCCGACGACTTCAAGGAAAAGTATATGACCAGGATGGTCGAGAAGTTCTCGATCGACGGAGTGATCTATCACGACTCGAAGACCTGCCCGAACAACTCCAACAACCGCTACGACCTGCCCAAACGCCTCGAGACCAAAACGGGCAAGCCGTTCGTCGTTATCAACGGCGACCTGAACGACCTGAGACTCTACTCCGAAGAGCAGTCTCGAACGAATATCGAAGCGTTCGTCGAGCAGCTTGCCGGCGCGTAATTGCGGAGCGGGACGATGGAGTATTTCTGCGGAATCGACATAGGCGCATCGACGGCCAAACTGGTGATCGCCGACGCCGACGGTAAGATCGTCGGAAAGGCGATGCAGCGGTCCGGCGTGGACTACACGCAAACCGCACAGACGCTGCTGGACCAGGCGCTGGCCCAGGCGTCCATAGACCAATCGCAGATCGTGCGGTCTCTTTCCACCGGATACGGGCGCGACAACGTGCCCTGGGCCGACGGGAAGATGACTGAAATCGCCTGCCACGGACGCGGATCGTATTTCCACTTCAAGGACCGCATCACGGTTATCGACATCGGAGCCCAGGACAGCAAGGTGATACACCTCGGGGCCGACGGGCGCAGGATCGGCTTCAAGATGAATCGAAAGTGCGCCGCCGGTACGGGCGCGTTCATCGAGGAGATCGCCCACCGCCTGGCGCTGGATATCTCCGAACTCAACGATCTTGCCGAGAAGTCCACCAAGAACGAACCGCTGGGCAGCTTCTGCACGGTGTTCGCGGCCACTGAAGTACTGGCCAAGATCCGCGACGGGGTAGACGTAGCCGACATCGTTCGCGGGGCGTTCTGCTCGGTAGTCAACAGGATAGTCGAAATTGACCGCCCCGAAGGGCTCCTGGTGACAACCGGCGGCGTGGTGGCCAACAACCCCTTCCTGGCTGAACTCATAGGACGAGCGTTCGGAAAAGAAGCGTTAATGCCTCCCGAGCCCCAACTAATGGGCGCATTCGGGGCCGCTTTGTTTGCGACCCAACAGTCGCAGAAAGGATAGCAACATGATCAAGAAGAATCCCCCGGTAGCACTTACCGATACGCTTACAATGCTCGGCACAAACGAGTATCCGATCTACCTGGTCAACGGCGGCGCAGAAGGCGCGATCTTCGAAGGCGGAGTCGGAGCCATGGGACCGGTCCTGGAAACCCAACTGGCCCAACTGGAGATCACCGGCGACTTCATAAAACAGATATTCGTTACCCACGCGCACCCCGATCACGTGATGGCCGTTCCGGCCCTTACCAAGATGTTCCCTGAAGCTACGGTCTGCGCCTCGAAACCGGCGGCCCAGGTCATGCAGGTAGACAAGGCGATCTCGTTTTTCTGCAAGGCCGACCAGATGATAACCGACGCGCTGCAGAAAGCCGGTTCGATTGAGTCCGACGTTGCTCCCGAGCCGCTTGAAGAAATGCGAATCCCGGTTGACACCTACCACGCCGACGGCGATCTGGTGGTTATAGGCGACGCCGAATACGACGTGCTGTTCACCCCGGGCCACAGCGACTGCAGCCTGAGCTTCTACAACCCGGCCGAGAAAGTGCTGATCATCTCCGACGCCACGGGCTACTTCGTGCCGGAAGACTTCTGGTGGCCCAACTACTTCTCGCACTACGGCGAATACGTCGATTCGATCAACCGCCTGGCGTCGCTGGATACCGAAGTGCTCTGCCTGAGCCACAACGCCGCAATCGTTGGCACCGCAGACGTAGAGGCGTATTTCAAGGGCGCACTTGAGGCTACCGAAGCCTACCACGCCCGGATCATCGCAGACGTGAAGGCCGGCAAGTCCGTACGCGAAATCGCCGGGGCATTGGGCCAGGAAGTTTTCGCCAGGACACAACTGATGCCTGTCGAATTCTTCCAGAAGAACGCCAGTCTGCTGGTCAAACAGTCGATGGAATATGAAGAGATAGCGCCAGCCGAATAGTTCTAACAAAAAAGATCGCCGCCGGAGCACGCCATGATATCGTCACGAATTCTCGGAACCGGGCATTTTACCCCGGAAAACGTAGTCACCAACTTCGACCTCGAAAAGGTGATGAACACCAACAACGAATTCATCGTCACGCGGACCGGCGTTAAGGAACGACGACACGCAGGACCGGAGACCAGCGCATCGGACCTCGGCGCGAAAGCGGCACTAGCGGCGATCGAAGACGCCGGTCTGGCCCCGGGCGATATCGATCTGCTGATCACGAACACCATCACGCCGGATCATCATGATCCGGGCTGCGGCTTCTTCCTGCAGGCCAAACTCGACATGCCGGGTATCCCTGTGTTCGACATCAAGGCCCAGTGCGCCGGGCTGATCTACGGCATCTCGATCGCCGATCAGTTCATCAAGTCCGGAACGTACCGCAACGTGCTGATAGTCTGTGCTGAAGTGCTGTCGAAGCGAATCGACTGCTCCGATGAGGGTCGCAACATCGGCATCCTCCTCGGCGACGGAGCCGGCGCCGCGGTCGTCGGAGTCTCCGACGACGAAAACGCAAAAGTGGTCTCCACGATCCTCCACGCCGACGGAAGCGGAGCCAAGGCGTTATACACCGCCGCGCCGGGAACCGGACAGGGCAAGATGGACTTCGTCGACGATGACGACGTAGCCGCCGGGCGCATACATTTCCGCATGGACGGGAAAACGGTGTACGAAAACGGAGTGGCTGGCATGAGTTCGGCCGCCGCCGAGTCGCTCGAAGTAAACGGACTGACCCTTGACGACATTGACATCCTCATTCCCCACCAGGCCAACATGCGCATGCTCGAAGCGGTAGTCGAGAAAGTCGGCATCGACATGGAGAAGGTCTTCGTCAACGTGGAGAGTTACGGCAACATGGCGTCAGCCTGCCTTCCGATCGCCCTGGACCAGGCCCGCAAATCCGGCCGCCTGAACCCAGGCGACACAGCCTTGTTAGTAGCATTCGGATCAGGCTTCGTCTGGGCCTCGGCGCTGGTCAAGATGTAATATCGCTATTGGCTTTCACCTGCGTTCCAATAATAATAAAAGCCCACAGACAGAAGCTGTCTGTGGGCTTTCGTCGTTTCAGGACCGTTTATTCTTCCTGCGCCTCTTTCGCCGCTAGTTGGCGGAGGCGGTATCTTTGGATTTTGCCTGTTGCTGTTTTTGGCAGGAGGTCTGTGAAGATGATTGACCTGGGGTACTTGTGCGGAGCCGTGTTCTTTTTGACGAATGTCTGCAGCTCGCGCACCAACTCGTCGCTGGGATCGTGGCCGTCTTTCAGCACTACGTAAGCTCGCGGTTTCAGCAGGCCTTCGGCGTCGGGAACGCCGATCACTCCGCTTTCCAGCACGGCGGGGTGATCGATCAGGATCGCTTCGACTTCCGCCGGCCAGACGGCCTGGCCGGAGACTTTCATCATGTCGTCGGTCCTGCCGGCGTACCAGAAGAACCCGTCTTCGTCGAGGCTGAACTTGTCGTGGGTGTTGATCCATTCGCCGCAGAATGTCGACTTGGTCTGCTCGTGCTTGTTCCAGTATCCGTTTGCGATCGAGTCGCCCTTGATGAACAGCGTGCCTTCCTCGCCGATCGGGGCTTCCTTGTCGTCGTCGCCGATGATCTTGGCTTCGTATCCGTCTACGATCTGGCCCGTGGAGCCGGCCTTGACCGCGCCGGGTCGGTTCGAGATGAAGATATGCAGAATTTCAGTCGATCCGATCCCGTCGTAAATATGCACGCCGAACCGATCGAGCCATTTGTCGTAGAGCGGTTTTGGCAGCGGCTCGCCGGCCGAGATGCACATTCGCACATTGCCCAGCGAGGTTCTGTCTTCCTGTTCGGCCATGTGCAGCATCGCAGCGTAACTTGTCGGCACGCCGTAGTAGACCGTGGGCTGGTACTTGTCGATCACGTCGTAAGTTGCTTGCGGGGTGGGGCGATCGGGCAGCAGGACCGTCGTGCCGCCTGTTCGCAGCGGGAAGTACAGCCCGTTGCCCAGCCCGTAAGCGAAGAAGAGTTTTGCGATCGAAAACGACGTGTCCGATTCGCGCACGCAGATGGTGTCGCGCGCATACAGGTCGGCCTCTACGATCATGTCGTGGTGCAGGTGGATCGCGCCTTTGGGGAACCCGGTTGTTCCGGAACTGTAAAGCCAGAACGCCGCATCGTCTTTGCTGGTCTCTACAGCTTCGAGTTTTGGCGAGGCTTCGTCCAGCAGTTTGCCCATCACCAGCGGGGCGTCGTGATCGTCGCCGGCTACGATAATGTGTTCGAGGTGCTTGAGGCGGCCGCGGATCTCCATGATGTGTCCAAGCAGTGAGTCATGGACCACAAGCACGTGAGCGCGCGAGTCGTTAAGGAGATACTCGTAGTCCTTGGGCATGAGTATCGTGTTCATCGGAATGGCGACTGCTCCGACTTTTATCGCTCCGAAGAACGCATAGACGCAGTCGGGATTGTCAGGCATGAGTATCGCAACCCGCTGTTCGATGCGTATGCCGAGATTCAGCAGTGCATTGCCCATGCGATTCACGTTCGCCAGCAGTTGATCGTAAGTGACAGTCTCGTCGCCACATAGAATTGCAGGCTTTCCGCCTCGACCGGCGGCGACATTTTCGTCGATGAAGACCGACGCTGCGTTCAGGCGTTCGGGAAATTCCATTACAGCCATATCATCTCCTTCGCATTTAGACGAACCGCCATTTTAAGGGCAAAACGCGTTTCTGGCAAGCAAAACGACGACGAGCCCATGCGGCGTCTTGACCCCGGCGGTCCGGGCGGCGACAATTATCCCGGCAGTTCCTTGGACAATCAAACCCTTTGAGAGGTCAAACCATGATTTCCAGCAGAAGAGAATTTCTCAAGACAGTCGGCGTCGCAGCGGCGGCGATGGCGATTCCCGCAACAGCATCTCGCGGAGCCGAAAAGGCCTCCAAACCCAACGTTCTGTTGATATTCACAGACGACCAGGGCACGCTGGACGCCAACTGCTACGGATCGAAGGATCTCTACACCCCGGCGATCGACGAACTTGCCGCAAAAGGCGTGCGGTTCACCCAGGCGTACTCCCATACTGTGTGCTGCCCGGCCCGCGCGCTGCTCATGACTGGCAGGCATCCCCAGCGATCGAACGTTAACATGTGGACCCAGGGCGACGCGCATATCAAGACCGTCGGGCGGAACATGTATAAGGAAGAGATCACAATAGCCGAGCATCTCAAGGCCGGCGGATACCGCACCGGTCTGTTCGGCAAGTGGCACCTCGGGGCGCACCTGGAATACGGCCCGACGAAACAGGGGTTCGACGAATTCTACGGTCTACGCGGCGGCTTTATCGACAATTACAACCATTACTTCCTGCACGGCAAGGGATTCCACGATCTGTACGAAGGGACTAAAGAGGTCTTCGCTCGCGACAAGTACTTCCCCGACCTGATCACTGACCGGGCCTTGAAGTTCATCGAGACCAACAAGGCCGGCCCGTTCTTCATGTACCTGGCGTTTAACATCCCGCACTATCCCGAGCAGGCCGACAAGAAGTTCGACGAGCGTTACAAAGACCTGAAAATGCCTCGTCAGGCGTACGCCAAGATGATCTCGACTGTCGACGATCGGATCGGGCTCGTGCTGAAAAAACTCAACGATCTGAAGATCAGGGACAATACGATTATCGTGTTCATGTCCGACAACGGGCACTCGAACGAACGCAATCACATTCGCATGGACAACCACAACAGCGGCCTGGCCAAGGGCGCGAAATACGGCGCCAACGGCGGCGGGGGGAACACCGGCAAATGGATCGGGGCCAAGGGCTCGTTCCAGGAAGGCGGCATTCGCGTGCCGGCGATAATTTCGTATCCGAAGACGCTGCCCAGCGGCGTTGTTCGCGACCAGGCGATAACCGCCGCCGACTGGTATCCGACGATCTCGGACCTTTGCGGTCTGGATCAACCGAAAGTTAAACTCGACGGGCAGAGTCTGCTGAAGATCATCAAGTCGCCGGATTGCGCGACCCACCACAAGGTGATGCACTGGCAGTGGGGGTCCCAGTGGGCCGTTCGCCAGGGCGACTGGAAGCTCATTGGAAACGGCAAACGCGGACGATCGCTGGGCAATCTGTCCGGCGACAAGCCCGAACGGGAGAACTTCATCAAGACCAAGCCGGAGATCGTCAAGCGCCTGCTGGGGCTTCACGTCGAGTGGGTCAAGGAAGTTATGCCGAAGAAGTAATTACTGTCACGCCCGTTTGCTGACCGGGGCGAGGTAGACTACGAACTCGTCGTCGCCGTCGAGGTCCAGGATCGAGTCCATCGCTTCCTGATCGTATGCCGCGATGGCGCACGTGCCGCACTCCATGGCCTCGGCGGCCAGGTACAGATTCTGGCAGATGTGTCCGGCGTCAAGCAGCATTGTCTTGTGCGATTCGTGCTGATATCGCCATTCGCCGCGATACGGTATGCAACTCCATACGAACAGCACTGCGGCTCGAGCGGCGAAGTCTTGTCCGAATGTGGCGGCGCTGAGTTTCTGCGATATGTTGTCGGGCGCCTCGCTGGTCAGCAGCAGTTCGTGGGTCAGCGGGAGGTACCTGTAAATCCCTTTGCCCAGCCCGGATATCCGATTGGCGACGATATAGGTTTCAAACGCGTGCCGGGCGCCGGCCGACGGGACCGGTCTGAACGTCGCCAGCCGGTCGGGCGAGACGCGATCGACGCCTTGTGAAGCCCAGAGCAGAAGCGACAGTTCGATCAGGGTCAGCGGTTCGCCGGAGAAGTTCCGCCGGCTGCGGCGGTCTTTCAGGCATGCCAGGATACCGGACTTCCGCACCGCTCGATCGTCAGGCCGGGGCAGCTTGAATATCTTCTTCGGCCGATCGCACGGTTTCTCCAGCGGCGGGGCGGGCAGGCCTCCGGACTGATCGCTCCGGCGCGAGTCGGTCTCGGCAAAACCCGATTTCATGAACTGGCGTCCTGATTCTATCGATTTCATATGTTGCTCCGTTTGTCGCGACAATGATCTCATGAGCAGCCTTCAGCGTCAAGAGCCCTGAATCGGACCGGCGATTGCGAATTCAGGGCGGGACATTTCTTTCCCGCGGCGGTATAATATAATCGCAGATGCGGTTTGCGCCGCATGCATGGGTTATCACTCTTCACAGCGAGATTCGCCATGAGATTTGGAATCAGGATCCTCTCTGCCGTTTCAATCGTTACGCTTCTCTTGTCCTCTGTCTCCGCCGCCGCCAAACCCGCCGCACCTGCGGCCGACGGCGATTCGGGAAAGATCACGCTGACGTATGACAGCGGTAAGAGAGTAACGTGTCTTACCCCGCAATGGGCCAGCGGCGGAACCCAATTGAACGTAAGCGGTTCGATCGGAAAGGCCAATATCGGCGGCAAGAGCGTCGCTGTCAGCGGCTGGCAGTTGCCCAAGGGATGCAAGATCGGGATGGATTCCAACGGCGACAGCATTGTCAATACCTCGGAATACAAGATAGTCGCCACTGGCGGTTCGACGGTGTTGACTGGCAAGATCGGTGACAAGGAGCTGGCGATTCGCTGCAGCGACGTAGCCATCAGCTACGACGCGAAGGAAGGTGAAGTTCGCAACATGCGCTGGCGTATGCAGGGCGTCTACGGATGGATCGGGCAGCTCGGATCGGTCCAGATACGCATTCTCGACGAGAATCTGGACGGTAAATACGGCAACAACGGGAAAGACGCCATCCAGATCGGCAAGTCCAGGATCGCGCTGCCGCTTCGGGGTAAACACATGATCGGCGAGGATTTCTACAAGCTCAAGATATCCGAAGACGGTTCCAGTCTCGAATACACCAGGCTGAGCGACGTTCCGGTCGGGCTGGTCCGAACTCCGTTTCCCGGTAAATATCTCGTTGGGCTCGTTCTTGACGGAAAGGCCGGCGCGTTCGATATCCAGGCCTGCAGCAGGAGCGGAATTCCCGCCGGCGACTATAGCGTGGTTTACGGCGTAGTGGGCAATCCCAGATCGCCGATCGCACTCTATCGCGGTCGCCGGGGCGGGGCGAATCTCAAGTACAACATCCAGGCCGACAAGAACAACCTCCTGCGTATCGGACCGCCGCTGCAACTTATTTTCAGCGCGTCATACAGGCAAGAGGAAAAGAAGCCCAGTCACAACAAGAACGACAAGAATAAGAAGCCCGTCAAGGTCAACAGGAAGCAGATGACGCACAAGATCAGCGTCAATAAGCCCGAACGCGTGATCGGGGCGGCCGGTGAGGAATACGGTCCATTGGTATTTCCTAACGTTCGCAGCCCCAGAGGGCGTCCCGGCGTTATCGTCTACCAGGGCTCAAAAGCGCTTGCCAGAGTCGTTTTGCCGGAGAGAGAAGGCAAGCTGCAGGGCTATACGTACGAATTGCCTCGAAAATTCTCGCCCGCGAGCATCAGGGTTATGATGGTCGCGACAGTCGGCGGACTGGGAAAGGTCACGGGAGTCAGGACTCTCAAGCAGATTTACAACAAAGAGGCCGCCGGCCCGCCGAAGACCGACAAACCGGCGGTTACGACTACCCCGTGGAAAAGGCCCGTCAAGTCCGTACGAACGGCCGTCAAGCCTAAACCCAAGCCCAAGCCGCCGATAACCGCCAAACCAAAACCCAAGCCGACCACACCGCCGGTCGTCGTCAAACCCAAACCCAAGCCCAAACCGCCGACAACCGTTTCCAGCGACGAACAGAAAGCTTCTCGACTCCTGAAACTCGCGCGAAGCTACGAGAAGATGAATTTGAACGCCAAGTACGTTCAGACGCTCAGGAAGGCTATCGAAAAGTATCCGAACACCAAGTCGGCGCTCACCGCCCAGGCGCTCCTGGCGGCGGGGCAGTAAGGCTCCCGGGCTAGTTTTCAGGCGGCCTTGGTCTGACATCGCCGATAGGGCGCAAGACAAACGCCGTCGGCGGCGCGATAAGCGCTGCCGACGGCGTTTTGTTTTGTCAGGTGAGTTCTACGCCGTTTCCTGCATCAGTTCGATCGGGGCTGTATCTTCCATTATGAAGGCGATCGTCAGGCCGGGGAATACTTCGAACGGCTCGATCAATACGTTCTTGCCTTCGATGGCGGCCTGGATGTCGTCGACCATGAACGCAGCGTGGGGATGTTCCTGCAGTTCTTTGGGCATCGGGCTGTCGTCGTCAAACCGCAGCCACTCGATCTTGAAGTCCGAAGCTTGCGGATCGGTGTAGTACAGCTTTCCGTCGGCCATGTACTCTTCGCCTTCGTGGGTGTCTTTTGTGGGGATGCCAATGTGGTGGAATTTCATGTCTGCTCCTGGAGGTTAGAATGTTTTCGATACTAGAATTTGACGCCGGGGTTTGTGAATCTCAGTCCGTCATTGTCGTGGAATGTCGCGTATTCGGTTACTATGGCGCCCTCTGGTCCGCCCAACATGAAATGCATTGCTTCGGGGCGGTTCAGCGCGTCGATTTCGCCGATCGGTACTTCCTTGACCTGTCTTGCGGTAATATATTCAGCCTGGCTGGCGGGAGTTTCCACGGGGCAAGGCACGGTTTCTTCGCCCTCAGCGAAGGTGTAGATCATTCCATGCCTGACCTGCCAACTCTCCATTTTCGCCGCTACATCTCCTGCAGGGACGTGCGAGTGTTCGACTATCATCTGCCCGGGAAGCAGGAAGATTTCGTGTCCGAAGTACTTGTGTTCAGGGTCGTTAACCCAGAATACGCCCGCCATGCCGGCTCCTGTGAAGTCACCGAGTCCGAAGTCGGTGGCCCACATTTCGTTCCGCAGCTTGTCGGTCACCGGATAGTGAAAAGACTCCATCATCGCGAAGTATGCGTCTCGGGCCTTTTCGACGAGGAACTGTCCATCGGCGTCGTAGAAGTCGCTGTTTTCAAGTTTCACTGTTGTACTCCTTGAATCTGGTTCTTGCGTGCAGCGGCGTTTTTCCCTATCATTGGCCCCCTGTCGATCAGCCCGAGCACGGAGGCTCTCGGGAATTCGACTGTCGGGCCGGCATCTTTGGCTTGACTTCGAATTGGGCAAACCATAGATACTGGGATTAAATTTCAGTATATGAAAAGCGTTTTAGCATGACAACATCTAACTAGAAAGGCGAATCTTATGGCTATGAAGAAGTTCATGAATGACCCGGCAAACCTCACCCCTGAACTGCTTGACGGTCTGTGCAGCGCTTTCGAGGATAAACTGACCCTCGTAGACGAAAAGCTCGTATGCCGCGCCACACCCAAAGCCGAAGACAAAGTCGCTATCGTAACCCTCGGCGGCGCCGGTCACGAGCCGGCTCTCCAGGCGTTCGTCGGCGAAGGTCTTATCGATATCAGCGTTGTCGGCGACATTTTCGCCGCTCCGAATGGACCGAAAGTCTTCAAGGCGCTGCAGATGATGAATCGTCCGGCCGGCGTGCTGTTTGTCGTGTTGAATCACGCAGGCGACGTGCTGAACGCCAATATCGCCATGGAAATGGCTGAAGACGCCGGACTCAACGTCAAGATGATCCTGACCCACGAAGACATCGCACCCGGCGCCGATACCCCGATCGAAGATCGCCGCGGACTCGTCGGTTGCGTACCGCTGTACAAAGTCGCCGGAGCGGCCGCTGAAGCAGGCAAGAGCCTCGACGAAGTTTACGCCATCGCCGAACGCTTCAACGACAACATGGCCACTCTCGCAGTTGCGATGACAGTAGCCACTCACCCGCAGAACGGCGCCGAAATCGGCGAAATCGCCGACGACGAAATGGAAATCGGAATGGGCCAGCACGGCGAAGCCGGCACCGGTCCCTGCAAGATCATGACCGCCGACGAAACCGCCAAGACCATGGTCGAGCGCCTCGTATCGGCGATCGGCGTAACCAGCGGCGACAAGGTCCTGCTGACGATCAACGGTTCAGGCGCCACGACGCACATGGAAATGTTCCTGATCTACCGCGCCGCGAGAAAGGTTCTCGCCGACGCCGGTATCGAAACGGCCTGCTCGATGGTCGGCGAATACCTGACCGTGCAGGAAATGGGCGGCTTCCAGATGTTCCTGGCCAAGATGGACGACGAACTGATCGACCTGTTCAAGGCCCCGTGCGATTCGCCGTACTGGACCGTAAGGTAAAGTTTCCACTCGAGAGGTAATACGATAATGGCTGATACGATCAATGCTGACAATATCGTCGCGATGCTGCAGAAGGCGATTGTGACTATTCGCGAAAACGAAGGCATGCTGAGCGAATTGGACTCGGCTACCGGCGACGGCGATCACGGTTCTGCGATGGTTTCCGCGGTCGGAGCCGCGGAAAAGGCTATCGCCGAATGGGACAAGGCCTCGATCCAGAGCCTGCTGAAAGGCGTTGGTTGGGGCATGATGTGCATCGACGGCGGATCGACAGGACCGCTCTGGGGCTCGCTGTTCGTAGGTATGAGCAAAGGCGCCGGCGAGGCCGAAGCCCTTGATTGTCCAGCTCTGGCCAGTGCGTTTGAAGCCGGGCTCGAGAAGCTCCAGAAGCAGTCCAAAGCCGGCGTCGGCGACAAGACTATGATGGACGCACTCATCCCGGCTGTCGGAGCCGTTCGCACCGCCGCCGACGCTTCGGCAAGCGTCAGCGACGCACTGGCCGCTGCTGCGACAGCCGCCGCAGAAGGCGCAGCGGCGACTACCGAAATGCTCGCCAAGTTCGGTCGCGCCCGTAACCTCGGCGATCGCGTTATTGGTCACGTAGACCCCGGCGCTACGTCGATGTCGTTGTTGTTCAAAGCATTCAGCGAGGCCCTGTAGGTCCCGCTAGATTTCGATAGAAAACAAGGAAAGACAAAAATGGCTGATCTAGACGGAGTTAACGAAGCTGGCAGTAGCGCCGATGGTTACGGGATAGGCGTCCCCGTTGAAACTAAACCGTATTTCCTCAAGGGCTCCAACCACCTTGGTTGGGGAATGCAGGATCGCATGTCGCGTATGTTCTGCCCGAAGTCCGGCAAGACGGTTATGCTGGCGTTCGATCATGGATACTTCATGGGCCCGACGTCGCAGCTGGAACGTATCGATCTGGCGATTCGCCCTCTGGCCGAATACGCTGACGTGCTGATGTGCGCCCGCGGAGCTCTGCGAGGCTGCATCCCGCCGACGTACAACAAGGCTATCTCGCTGCGATGCTCCGGTGGAATCTCGGTTCTGACCGAACTGAGCAACGAAGTGATCGCCGTGAACATCGAAGACGCCGTGCGGCTAAACGCTTCGGCGATGGCGATCCAGGTCCACATCGGCGGAAAGTACGAACGCAACACCATCGATAACCTGTGCAAGACCGTAGACGCCGGCATGAAGTACGGCGTTCCTACGCTTGCTGTCACCGCAGTAGGCCGCGAAATGGTCCGCGATCAGCGATACCTCGGTCTGGCCACGCGTATTTGCGCCGAAATGGGCGCACAGTTCGTAAAGACATACTACTGCGACGAAGGCTTCGAGAAGGTAACCGCCGGTTGCCCGGTCCCGATCGTCATCGCAGGCGGAAAGAAGCTGCCTGAACTCGACGCACTGAAGATGTGCCGCCGAGCCATCGACGAAGGCGCACTCGGCGTGGACATGGGACGCAACATCTTCCAGTCCGACGCTCCGGTAGCGATCCTCAAGGCCGTTCGCGCCGTAGTACACGGCGGCGAGACGCCCGAAAAAGCCTTCGAAATGTACGAGACGCTGAAAAACGAACAATAAATCCTGCAAGGGTCCGTTATAAAGTCCAACAGACTTCTAATAGACCCGTAACAGACTCTTAAGGAGCAATTGCATGAGTTTCAAACAGTTCTTTCCGATTTCCGTTGGTATCGCTGTCCTGGCGTTCTTCCTGGTGTTGATTAACCTCGGTGCGTCAAAATGCCCCAACTACGGTCAGTATTTCATCCTGTGGGTCGCGTTCCAGACATGGGCTATGTACTTCATGGCCGGCTGCACCCTCCAGGGCGGAGTGAAAGTCCTGCTCGGGTATGTTGGCGGTATTACAGCTTCGATAGGCGTTCTGGCGCTCAACAGTTTTCTGATGGGTGTGATCGGCGCGGATATGGCTCTGCCCGTTGCGGTTCTGATCCTCGTGATCCCGATCATCTGCTTCGAACGCGTACCGATGTTTGACTTCATTCCCGCATGGTTTGTAGGTTCAGGTGCGTTCTTCGCCCTGATTACAATACGCGGCCTCGGGCCGGTGGGCGTCGCTCACTTGGAAGCGATGGGCGCCGAACTGTTCTCGTGCTTCATCGGCATCTGCTTCGGTATCGCAACCGTGATCCTTCGCGGCAAGTACGAAGCTTCGCTGAAGCTCGACACGCCTGCCGAGGCGCCGGCGGACGAATAAGACGAGTTGATCTGACGAAATAACCAATGCCCGCAGCAGAAATGTTGCGGGCATTGTTATGCGCTCAACTAATTCGGATCGGCCAGTCGGGCGCGCACATCGCCGGCCGACAGGTCCGCGATCCGGAACTCTTTGCGAGGATTTGTGAGTCCGGCGACAATTTCGACGTCCCGTTTGGATACGCCGAATGCTTTTGCCAGCGTCTTTGCGATTGATGCGTTGGCCCGTCCCTTTTCGGCTGCCGATGATGTGGCGACTTTCAGGCAGTCTCCCAGAACGCCGACAACTTTGTCGCGTGAAGCGCCGGGAACGGCTTTGACGCAAAGAATTGCGCCGCCTGTTGAATCACGAACGGCAAGGTTTTCAATGTCCTTCATGAGGTTTGGGTTTGCTGGTTCAAACGTCAAAGGCACTGGTTCACTGAAGTGACCAGTCCGTAAGGCGTTATATGATTCCGATCTGTTTGGCGTATTCGAATACGCCGCCTGCTCGAATTATGTCGCCTACGTCGCCGAGCGGTTCGAGATCGTAGGTCTTCCCAGTTGTTGTGTTCGTCAGAACGCCGGTTTCGGTATCGACAGATACTTCATCGCCAGTGGATATCTCCTCCACCAGTCGCGTTGACGTTTCGAACGGCACGAGATATCCGCCGTTAATCGAATTGCGGTAGAATATCCTGGCGTAGCTTTCGGCGATCACCAGGCGGCATCCGGCTTCTGCGATCGCCAGCGGCGCGTGTTCACGCGAGCTGCCGCAGCCGAAGTTCGAGCCGCCGATTATCACGGCGAATTCGCTGCGGTACTGTCCCTCGGCGACGAACGGCGTGTTGCCTTGGGGCAGCCCGGCCTGGGAGATCGGGATCCCGCACATTGCGTACATGCCGAAATACTTTCGCTCTTCGGGGTCGGCGGGATTATAGCTGAGAAACTCGGCCGGGATTATCTGGTCGGTGTCAATGTTGTCACCGGCGACAAACGCCTTACCGCTGATCACTTTTTCATTGTCGTTCTGCATTTTCATACTCCTTAGGCGGACCATTCTAGCGACCCGGCGTTGATAACGAAAGATGCTGTCGCACAAACTGCCAATTGCCAATCGCCATGCCGTTGGTTATAACGGATGCAACTCGAAAGGACCAAGAGATGCCCGGACATTTTGCAGACGATCTGACGACCGCCATAATAGATAAACACGCCCCGGTGTGCGTCGGGATCGACCCGTCATACGAGCGATTGCCCGAATCGATCAAGCAGGAATTCGGCGACAACCAAGTCGGAGCCCTGCGGAAATTCTGCACCGAAGTCATCCAGACAGTCGCGCCGATCGTGCCGGCGATAAAACCCCAGATCGCATATTTCGAGGTCCACCAGGCCGCAGGGGTCGAACTATACTTCGACATGGTCTCCCTGGCCCGAGAGTGCGGACTGATGATCATTGGCGATATCAAGCGCAGCGATATCGGCTCGACGGCCCAGGCCTACGCGCGGGGGCATGTCAGCGGGACAAACTGCCCTGATGCGGTAACGGTTAACGGATACCTCGGCTCAGACGGGCTCCAGCCGTTCATCGACGAAGGCGACGCCGAAGGACGCGGTATATTCATACTCGTTCGCACCTCGAACCCCTCGGGCTCTGTCATCCAGGACTTCGCCGACGCATCGGGCAAGAAATTCTACCAGCACATGGCCGAGCAGGTCGCCGCACTCGGGCAGAACTCGGTAGGCTCCAGCTGTCTCAGCCGCGTCGGCGCCGTCGTGGGAGCTACGTATCCCGAGGAAGCCCGCCAGCTAAGGGAAATGATGCCGCAGCAGCTGTTCTTGGTCCCGGGCTACGGAGCCCAGGGCGCTACGGCTGATGATTGTGCCGCGTCGTTTAAGGCTGACGGGACTGGCGCGATCGTAAACGCCAGCCGATCAGTGATTTATGCGTTTGACAAGAATCCGGATATTGATTGGCGCCAGGCGATTGAGCAGGCGTCGAAGGCGTTTGCGGCCGATCTGGCTGCGGCGATATTCCGATAGCCGTCGGCGATAACTATTGTCTCAAGTTTTCCGGCGGTTGTTTCCGATATATACGAAGCTGAATGGAATCAAGCTGGGTATTGGAAGTAGTATCATGGAACGAGTTTTTTCAGTAGTGGCCGGCATCACAGAAGCACTGATCTTCGCGGCGATTGCCGTTGCGATGATCACTGTCGTATGGGTTGCGCTTTAGAGGGTCGATTCTCTGCGGGCCGATATTCGCATTCGCGCCGCAGCATGGATCGATAATAACCCCTTCTTTAGCTCATTCGTACTGAGCTACGATCTGTAGTAGTTCTGTCAAATCTGTGAGACTGTGGTCTGGTGCAATTCTCTTGGGTTTGCGCCTGATGGGAAGATCCCTGAGCACAGTGATCATACCCGCACGGTTTGCCCCGGCGATGTCTGCTTTTGGCGAATCGCCTACGAACATCGCCTCTGCGGCCTGCAGTCCGAGTGCATCCAGTGCGATCTGGAATATCTTCGGGTGCGGTTTTCGGTATTCCACTTGGCTGGAGTAGATGCGCGTTTCAAAGATTCCGCCGAGTGAGACCAGATCGAGATGCCGGTCCAGAATCGCCCCTGGCAGGAACGTGTTGCTGACCAGAGCGAGTTTCAAGCCCCGTGCTTTCAGGGCGTTGAGAGTCTCTTCGGCTCCAGGTACTACGATCGCGGCTTTGCACAGCGGCTGGTAGAATCGCCAGGCAAGTTCGAGATTCTCCTCATCAGTCAGTTGGTATCCCCATTTCCGAGCGAAGCGGCCCATGACGTCCAGGGAGTTGAACTCCTTTCCCGTGACGCGTGATTTGATGTAGTTCCATCGAATGGCCCATAACTGGCGGAAGTGGAACTTGCGAAAGCTGGGGAGTTTCTTGTCAAGTTCCTGGAGATAATCGTATCCCAGGCGCGCTCCCTTGAGGAACATTTCGGTAACGCTTGCGTGCGCGAAATCTATAAGCGTGTCGCCGAGATCAAACAGGATGCCTTTTATCTTGCGTGCCATATGTAGTAATAGTAGCGTATTGCACCGTTCGGCGCCAACTCGGAATCAATTGTGGCAATAATCCTAAAAAAGCATCTTGAATTCCCCTAGGCTCCGACTGTACTATATCATTGGAATCGGGTACCGCGCCGCTTGGCGGGGTAGAGACAAACGAGAGTTTTTTTTGGAGTACAACATGGCTTATGTAATTTCTGACCAATGCACCGCATGCGGTTCCTGCATGGATTCCTGCCCCGCCGAGGCTATCAAGGAAGGCGATCCGAAGTACACGATCGACCCCGATCTGTGCATCGACTGCGCAAGCTGCGTAGACGCCTGCCCCGTTGAAGCGATAAGCGAAGCGTAATCAACGAGTGTAGAATCTTCTTGCGGGCGGCCGGTGCCAATGACCCCGGGGGCCCGCTCTTTGCGCTTTATGCAATCTCACAAGCAATTTGCTCGTTACTACAAGTGGCATGGGGAGGTATAATGGTTTAGCGGAAGCCGCGCTGCGTCGATTGGAACTTTCCAGTGGTTTCACGCGTCTAACCAATGGCAACCCGGGCGCCACAAGATCCGGATAGACAGATGTAAGAACGGCGATCAACAACGAATACGAGGACCAGATGCGCAAAAGCCTGATAACCTCAATAGCATCGCAACTATTTCTAGCGGCAGTGCTTATAGTATCGAATCCGCAAGGGCCGCAGGCCCTCGCCGATAGCAAGGCGACTTCCAGACCGGCTACTCAGCCGGCCAGCCAACCGGCTACACAGCCTGCCGATCCGCTGGGCGCTGCGCGGAAGTTGTTCCTCAAAGGCGACTACGCCGGGGCCGAACGGCTCTATGCCAAAAGCAAAACGGCGGCTGAATCACAAATAACCGCCGTAATCGGTCAAGCGCGAGCCCTCGCTGTGCAGGGGAAGTACACCGAGGCCAAGAAAGCACTTATCGCAATGTCAGAGCCTGGGGCCAAAGACCCCAAGTGGCGAACAGCAACAGCCGAGGCGCTGTATACGCTGGGAGAGTACAAAGAGGCCCTGGTTCACGCGACGAAGGCCCACAAGCTGCAACCGATCTGGGCTCCGGCGATATTCGTTCGCGGACGCCTGCTGGAAACCCTCGGACGCAAGAAAGAGGCCAAAGACGTCTACGATTCAATGTCAGTGGTAATCGCCGACAGGAAGTACCGCTCAAACGCCGAGCAACTGGTGGCTGTAGGGCAGATCTTCGACAGGTACGTGATACTCACCGGGCAGAAGGCTTCGGGCCAGGCCGACAACATATTTAACAACTACATTCGCCGGGCTTACGAGGAGGTTGACTCGCAGTATTGGCCCGCACACGTAGCGGCCGGCATGTTCGCCTTGTCCAAGCATCGGGCCAAGACCGCAGTTATTGAATTCAAACTGGCGCTCAAGAATAACCCTCGCTGCGCCGACGCCATGGTCGGCCTCGGAGCCGGGGAACTGTCCAGATGGCGCTTCGAGACGTGCCTGAAGCATGCAGATGCGGCGCTGAAGATCAATCCCAACCACGCCGACGCTCTGCTGCTGAAAGCCGTCTGCATGATGCAGTGGCGCAAGTTCGATCTGGTCGAACCCTTCGTCAAGAAGGTCCTGAAGACCAACCCCAATCACCTTGAAGCACTCTCGCTGGGCGCGGCCGTGCAGATTCGCAGATGGAAAGACGATCTGGCCAAGCCGTACATGGAAACCGCGGCGAAGATCAATCCGCGTTATCACGGCATGCCTAATACGATAGGCCAGTGGCTCGCCGCCGGTCGCCAGTTCAAGAAAGCCGAAGCCCAGTACCTCAAGGCCATCGAGATGGCTCCGGAACTAGCCGGACCGGTTACGAACCTCGGCCTGCTGTACATGCAGACCGGTCAGGAGGACAAGGCGTCCGAGACGCTGAAGAAGGCTCACGAAATCGACGATTTCCGCGCCGACGTCGTGAACTACATCAAGATACTCGACAAGCTCGAGGCCTTCTTAGTCAAGGAGACAGAGCATTTCATAATCAAAGTCGATGCTCAACACGACGCGGTGCTGGCCGATCTGATCGCCGAGTACATGGAGGAGATCTACGAAGAAATATGCGACGATTTCGATCATCGCCCGCCGAACAAGACGATCATCGAGTTCTTCCCGGTTCACGAGGATTTCTCCCTGCGCTTGTCGGGCAAGGGCTGGGTCGGAACGATAGGAGCCTCGACAGGCAATGTCATCGTGATGGTCGCCCCCAACAAGAAGCGATCCCCGCGATTCGGAACATTCAACTGGGCCACGGTCCTCAGGCACGAGTACACTCACAGCGTAACGCTGTCGGCTACCGATAATCGCATCCCGCACTGGTTCACCGAATCCTGTGCGGTCTGGGAGCAGCCCGACAGGCGAAACTACCAGGCGGTGAAACTCCTGGTCAATACAGTGCGATTCGGAAAGCTGTTCCCGGTCCAGGAGCTCGACTGGGGCTTCATCAGGCCCAAAAAACGGACCGACAGATCCCTGGCCTACGCACAGGCTGAGTGGATAATGGAATACATAATCGAGACCAGGAAGTATCCTGCGATCCTGGCGATGCTAAAGGGCTTCCGCGACGGGATGACCCAGAAAGAGGTCTTCGCCAAGATACTCAAAACCGACGAGAAGAAGTTCAACAAGGATTTCGGAGCCTGGGCCAAGAAGCAGATCGCCTCGTGGGGCTTCCCGAGCGATCCGCCGCCGAAGCTGACCGAGGCGATGGCCGATCTGGCTAAAGCCAAGAAGTCCGGCGACAAGAAAGCCCAGGCCGACGCGCAGGCCAAAGTCGCCATCGCCTCGTATTACAGTCGCTCGCACCGCTCCAAGGCTCACGTAGCGGCCCAGGCGGCGCTGAAGCTCAATCCCGATCAGACCAAGGCCCTGGCGATTGTCGCGATGCATCTGCTGAGGACCAAGAAGTACGACGATGCGATCAAGACAGCCACACGCCTGGAGAATCTCGATCACACGTCGCGAACATCCCCGCGCGTGTTGGCCGAGTGCTACCTTGCAAAACGCAACTGGCCCCAGGCCATCGCCGCCCTGGAGCTGCTCAAGCAGCGCACGCCGCTGGACCCGTGGGCCTACGAACAACTGGCTGGAAAGTATGTCCAGATGGGACAGCCTAAGAAAGCGCTGCCCAACCTGATCGAACTGCACCGACGCACCATGAAGGACCCGAAATATGCGAGGCAGATCGCCGACATATGCCTGGCCGCCGAGGATGATGACCAGGCCCTGCAGTACTTCAAGCAGATCGTGCGAATCAACCCCTACGAAGCCAGCGCGTATGAGGCTATGGCGTCGATACACCGCTCGGCCGGTCGATACGACAAGGCGATCGCCGCCATCGGATCGGTATGTCTGCTGGATGATAGTTCCGCCGACGCGTGGACCAAGATGGCGATGATGCGTTTTCTCGCCGGGCGAGCAAACCGCAGCCTCGACGAACTCAAACGCGCCGACGATGCCGCCGACAAGGCCCTTGCAATCGATTCAGACAGCCAGGCTCGAAGAGTCAAGGTCATGATCGAAGCGGCGATCGAGTCAATTAAGGAAGACAGCTAGCAATGACAGACCCCAATCAGGGCCCGGAATCCGGAGCCGGCAGCGTTACGATTAAGGAATTTCAGGACTTCATCCTCAACCAGTACGGAAAACGCGACGCAGAACGCGGAACCCCTGGGACCTTTCTGTGGTTCATTGAAGAAGTCGGCGAACTGGCCACGGCGCTGGCCGGCGATGCCCAGACCAACAAGGAAGAAGAATTCGCCGACGTCCTGGCGTGGCTGAACACTCTTGCGAACATAAACGGCGTGGATCTCACGACCGCCGTAGAGAAATACACCGTAAAAGGCGTCGAAGGAACGAAGTAGACGGACCAATATCCAACGTCCAATGTCTAGCTCCCAAGTCTCAAGTTAACGTCAACCGATAAGCTCGTCGCTGGCGTTGAGGTTCGCTGTTTACCTGGAAATTGGTCATTGGGCGTTGGACATTGGACATTGTGTAGGGCATACTTGGGCTCATGGGTATAATTCTGGATATTGTGTACGCTTTGGCGATCGTGTTGCTCAGTCCCTGGTGGCTTTACCGCATGATCCGCCACGGGCGATATCGCGACGGCGTCGGCCAGCGGTTCGGAGCCTCGCCGGTTAGATACGGGCTCCAGCCGGTGATCTGGCTCCATGGAGTTTCTCTTGGCGAGGTCAATGCTCTGGCGTCAGTCGTGCGCGAACTTCACTCTCAACTGCCGGACTATCAAGTAGTGATCTCGACGAGCACAGACACCGGAATGGCTGGCGCACGCAAGCTGTTCGCTCCGGCCCATACCGTATTCCGCTGGCCGCTGGACTTTACGCTGGCGGTGCGTAGGTCGCTGAATCGCGTGCGACCGGATCTTGTGGTGCTGATGGAGGGCGACGTCTGGCCGAACTTCCTGGCCGCATGCAACCGCCGCAAAATCCCGGTAGTTGTCGTAAACGGGCGAATGAGCCCCGACAAGGGATACCCCGGATACAAGAAGCTTGGTCCGCTGGCGGCGGGGCTGTTCAATCGCTTGACCGCTATCGGCGTGCAGACAGAAGGATACGCCGAATGCTTCCGAAAACTCGGCACAAAGAGCGAAAAGGTCCAGGTTACCGGGATGATGAAGTTCGACACTGTCGAAGTGGCCGACACTCTCGACGGTCAGGACTCACTGGCCGAAACGCTGGGCATCGACGCCGCCGATTCGCTGATAGTGGCCGGCGGGACCGGGCCTGGTGAAGAAAAAATACTGCTCGAGGCGTTTGCCAAGCTACGAGCCGGCGGCAAGCATCCCTCGGCGCGACTGGCGATTGTGCCCCGCAAACCCGAACGGTTCGGCGAAGTGGCCAAACTGATCGCAGACAGCGGTTCTGCTCTGATACGCCGCAGCGAAACGCCCGACGGATCGCCGAGCCCGGACGCCGAAGATGCGATAATCCTGGGCGACACGATGGGTGAACTTCGAAAATTCTACGCACTTGCAGCGTGCGTGTTCGTGGGCCGATCGCTCGTTCCCATGGGCGGATCGGACATGATAGAAGCCGCCGCGCTGGGGAAACCGACTTGCTTCGGACCGCATACGTTCAACTTCCCGCAGGCCGACGATCTGGCCGCAAACGGATGCGCTAGAATCGCCGACGCCGAGGAACTGGTCGACAAACTGGACCAGTGGCTGAGCGATCCGGCCTCGGCTGAGCAAGCCGGAACCCAGGCTCGGCAATACGTGCTGACCCAGCAGGGCGCCACGCGCCGAAATGTCGAGATGATATGCGAAGTGTTGAACAGAACTCCCGCTGCGGCCGCGGGGGGGATATCAACTGACGCAATCTCAGACAGCGAATAATACAATGTCCGCAGAAACGGTAAGACAAAATGTAGTGGCCAATCCGCAGCGAATCGTCGTGAAAGTCGGCACCAACGCGATCTGCCAATCGACCGGCCGGCCCGACGAAGAGGCGATCGCCGCGCTGGCCGAACAGATCGCAGAAGTGATGTCGGCAGGCGTGAAAGTAACTATCGTAGCCAGCGGAGCCATCGGAGCAGGCATCGGCGAACTGGACCTGGACCAGCGCCCCAGGACCACGCCGCACCTCCAGGCCGCCGCCGCTGTCGGCCAGGGCCAACTCATGCGCACCTTTCACGACATCTTCGCACGATACGGCGTGCGGGTCGCGCAGGTGCTCGTCACGCGAAGCGCGTTTGAAGACCATCAGCGATACCTCAATATCCGCAACACCCTGACGGCGCTCGAAGAATACGGCGCCCTGCCGATCATCAACGAAAACGACACCGTCGCGATCGAAGAACTCCGCTACGGTGAAAACGACGTGCTGGCCGCGATCGTGGCCAACATGCTCGGATCCGAACTGCTTGTCCTGCTGACAGTCGTAGACGGCGTGCTCCGCGACGGACAAGTCGTAGACGTGATCACACAAGTCGATGAAGATACAATGTCGCTGGTCAGCGACAGCGGCAGCAAGTTCGGAACCGGCGGTATGGCGACAAAGCTGCAGGCCGCCGACATGGTTATCCGCGCCGGCTACGCGGCGATCATCGCAAATGCACGCACGCCGAACGTGCTGACGCGCTTGCTTGCCGGCGAACAGCTTGGAACGGTGTTTGTGCCCGCCGATCGGAAAATGTCGCCCAGGCGCCGCTGGATCGGTCTGACGGCGAGCCCCGTCGGCAGGATTATCGTAGACCCCGGCGCCGCACGGGCCCTGAAGGAACTCGGAAAGAGCCTCCTGCCCTCGGGCGTAACAGGTGTCTCCGGCTCGTTCGCCAGCGGCGACATGGTAGCCGTATTCGACGATCAGGAACGCGAGATCGCACGCGGACTGACGAACTATTCGTCAGATCAAATCGAGACTATAAAGGGGTTGAAGACCGACAAGATCGTCCAGGTCCTCGGCGACAAACCGTACGACGAAGTGATCCATCGCAACAACATGGCGATCATCTGACAACGCCGGTCTGTGCTGCAATCAGTTCTCAGCAATCGTTCGAAAGACGCGCGAAACCGCAAGTGGTTTTGCGTGTCGTTGGAACAAGTGGTTTCTAGATTGTAGCAGACCGCTACCGTTTGGCTCGCATGAATGACGCTACGACTAGCCAGACGGCTACTGCTGTCGCCGCTATGGCGAATACGTGCCAGCCGCCCCAGAGTGCGAGCAGCGGTATCGCTGCTGATGTCCAGAGTCCGCCGCCCATGAACGGTTCGTGGAGGATCTGTTTGTATGCGAATGCGTCGGCGGCGGGGGATTCGTAGTCCGGATCCACTACGCGCAACAGCAGCAGGCCCGTGGCCGTTACGCCCATCGACTGGCCCATCTCGGCGATTGATCGTTCGAACCACGCATCCGGCAACAGGCGCCTGGCCAGGTACATCACGCAGAAAACGTTCCATGCGATGCCGCCGACAACCAAGATCGCAAACGGAACGAGTCCCTCTGCGATCGCCTCGATTCTGATCGTTGCGATCGCCGCGATCACCAGGAAGTCCAGCGCCGCGTTCTGGATTCGCTTCATCAGCCCGAGATCGATCAGCTTGTATTTATCGAACTTGTTGTCGAGCACCTGCACAACCAGTCCGCCGAGCATGCATAGCGGAAACAGCGGGAAGCTCTTGGCAAGTTGCATGACAGTGGCGTTTCCCGACGCCCGGCCGGCCGCGACGAATCCCTGCTTGCCAGCCCATCCGATTGCGATTGCGATGCCGACCATCGCCAGTTGGAACGAGAGCGTTTCAAGTGCGTTTGACGATATCGTGAGCTTGCCGGCCTCGGGCCGCCTATCGATGGGTATGACCGCTATCGAATCATCTTCCGGCACGTCTTCGGGATTCTGCTTGCGTGTGGTGTAACCTTTGTGGGCCGCCCAGTTGACCAGCACCATTCCGACGATCACGGCTGACATGATGCCCGCGGTCGCGCACGCCAGCGCGAAATCCTTGCCGGCTTCCCAATCATATTCGGCGAACACCTCCGTCATCCCGCCAGCGGTTCCGTGACCGCCTTCAAAACCCACAGGCAGCACGCCGCCGAACATCGCCGGAAGCTCGGGGTACAACCAGGTTATGACCGCAAGGAACAGACCTATGCCGACGACATACTGGCCCCAGGCGACGATCTGCCCGTAGGCCAGTTGCGGACCAGCGTGGCGCCAGATCTTCTTTATCCCCGGGATCGCCATGCCCATAAACAGGCACGCGAATACGATGTTGATCAGGAAGCCGGGCAGTTTGCTCCATACGGTTGTCACGCCTTCGGGAAGCGGCGTTCCGTTTGCCTTGCAGTACTGCACAATCGCCAGTCCGATCAGCCCGGCGATCACCGATGACGGCAGATACAGCACGCCCATCAGGCGGACCTTCATGCGAATCATATGCCCGATCCAGACTAACGCGCAAAGCGAAGTGAACGAAACTACGGCGATTTCAGAAGTACTCATAAAAGCGTTCCTGGCTGCAGGTAAGTGAACTGCGATTATATTAGACGGCGCGGCGATTGGCAATCGATCCCGATGACGATGGCCAGAAGCGCGTTGAGTTAGCCCGGCGGCGAAGGTAGAATCATTCCCGGCAGCCAGGCAGGTTATTGGCTTCGATACACGTGTTTGCAGGGAGCAAGTCCGTCATGGCCGATGGATTCAGCATAGTTTGTCCTTCGTGCGGTGAAGCGCGAAACGTTTCTGAAGGATTCGAGCCGAACGAAGACGG
>CAYMSH010000039.1:0-24578 GCA_964392945.1 uncultured Planctomycetaceae bacterium
ACTCAAGCGCGCTGGACCATACGTACATGTTGGGCTTGCGTCCGTAGGCGAATACCGAGTCGGCGTTGAACACGAGCATCCGCCCGGCCGGGGCGAATCGCCCGGCTCGGAACCAGCCGTTGTGACCGGTTCCGTAACCGTGGCCGAACACCCAGTAGGCCCGATGGAACCACGTGTCGTCGAGGTATCCGCTGGAGCATACCAAGTGCGCTTCTTCGCCGCCCTGATCGCTGGGTCCCGAGGCGACAACGCTGGGTCGCTTGCCGTCCAGCCCGATGGTCTGGGACCGCATGTAGAGGCGTTTGCCGTCGCTGGAGAGGATGTCCGGAAGCGCCACGGGCATGTCCAGTCCGCGGGCGGTGGTGTGCAACGGCTTGTCGCCGCCGGGCAGCGTGTCGCCCATGATCTCTTCGAACTGCAGTTTGCCGGTCGTCGCTTCGAGTTTGATCAGGTGCAGCCCGCCGTCGAGGAACATCGAACGCCCCGCGACGCAGTAGACCGATCCGTCCTGGACCAGCACCGCCCCGCTTACCGGCCAGGTCGATTCAAGCTGATCGTACGACACGATCGTGCGTTCCTGCTCGACGGCCCGATATCGCCACGAGAGCTTCCCGTCGGCGGCGCTGAGGCAGTAGACCCACCCGTCGCGCGAGCCGAAGATGCATAGCCCGCCGGCAATCGTCGGAGGCGTGTCAACCCGTCCGCCGGCGACGTATTTCCATGCTACATCGCCGCTCTTGGAGTCCAGCGCGTAGACCGTGTGCCTGTCAATCGCGGCTACGAATACTTTCCCGTCAGCCACTGTCGCCGGCGAGAGTTTCCCGCCAAGCATTACCCGCCAGCCAGTTTTCAGTTTAGACGCAACTGCGGTGTCGTTCGATCCGCTCCGCATGTTGTCGCCGCGATAGGTCCGCCATCCGCCGGGGCCCGACGATTTCGCCGTCGCCTTCTTGTACGCCGGACCGGTTTCGAGTCTCGCCCGCGGCACGGTCTTCCTGGTCTCGGTAGCGCCGACAAGCGCGTTGAATCCGTTTAGCTTCGATTCGATATAGCACGCGCACGGATGCGGCGGCGCGTACGAGAGTCCGTTGGCCGGCATCATCCCGTACAGGCACGCGCCGCGAACCCACGGGTTGGGCTGCCACTTGCCGGTCTTCACGTCGACATACTCCAGACCCGTTCGCGACATGATCAGGTACTTGTTGGTGCCCCTCCCGCGATGGCAGCGATGATGGAACCAGTCGCTCCTGCCCGGGGGGTGAATTCGCTTGGTCTCGCCGGTGACCGGATCGCGGCCGAAGAATGTCCACCCCGGATAGTTGACGATCTTCTTCTTGGGTTTCGGCGCCGCTTTGGCTTTGCCTTTGTTTTTGGCGTTCTTCGGCGGGCGTTTCCTCCTGGGCCTTCTTCCGGTGATCGACCAGACCAGCCCGTCGGCGACTTGCAGATCGTACGACGACTGGTGGCCCGTGGGTCCGTGGAAGTCGCTCCAGAGCGTTTTTCCGTCTTTGATCGAGATCGACGAGACCTGACCCGGACCGGCCGAAAACAGGACGACATCCTTGTAGATCACCAGGTTCGGAGCCGACTTAACGAGTGCCCGGACCGTCGTCTGCTTCTCGGCAATCCATAGCTCCTTGCCGGTCTTGCGATCGAGGCAGACCACGTTTGATCCGTTGTGATAGACCACGCGCAGCTTATCGGCGCCAAGTGTGATTGGCGCTACGGATGTCTCTTTCGACCAGAGAACGTTGCCGGAGGCTATGTCGATCGCGACTATTTTTTTCGGATCGCCGGCCTCCCATTTCCAGGGACGCGAGCTGTTTGATCGCCTGGTCTCAGTCCAGCACTGGACGGTTTTCAACTGCCATTTGCCTTCCGGCGGATCCTTGGCGTGGGCGGTAACAAACAACTGGCCGTCATCGACAATAATCTCTTCGGCGTGCTGGGTGGCGTCGAAAGTCTTGAGCGTTTCGCCAGTGGCCGCATCGAGCATAGTCACCGGTGCGTGCAGGCCGAGCGTCGCGTAGACCCTGTCGCCGACGGCGACAAGGCGCCGCGGCAGTTGCGCGGGCCCAGCCTTTGCAGGCCAGATCCTGGTGTGCCATTTGGCGATCTTTCGCTTCCAGAGCAGCTTGCCGTTAAACGCATCGCGTGCGACCAGGCGCCAGGCGGCGGGGTACTGGATCGAGGCTTTCGGGCCCTCGTCGAGTATGGAGAATATCCGGCCCTTGGCGCTGACCACGGCGCTGATGGAGCTCATGTGATCGTGATGGCGGGACCATCGCGGACCACTGACCCATTGCATGCTGACCGGCGTGCTGACCTTCTTGTCGTCGGAGACCGCGTTGTTCTTCGCATCGAAAAGGTAGTGGGACCATTCGTCGATGTCCGACGGAACGGGCTTTACGCTCTTGGTCCCGCCGACGATCGACACGCCGCGCGGCGCCAGGGCGCGCGTGATTTCAGCTTGCGGAACCTTGCCCGCCGCGTCGATCAGCAGGTTAACGAGATTGTCGGCATACGGCAGCGATTTGCCGTCGAACGTCGCAGCGCTGATTCGACCATAGCCGTCTGGGCCGCCGAGCGTGTCGCGCAGTTTGGCGACTTTCGCCGGATCGGTGTCCAGCGCCTGAACCAGGAACTTGTCGCTGGCTCCGAGCCGGGCGATAGCTTTAGCATCGTCGCATCCGATCACAACTATCAGCCCGCCGGTAACGCCGCCGTCTTCCAGCGGACCGGCGTGCGCGAAGGCGGTAAGGGCCAGTATTACAAGCAGTGAAATCTTTCTCATCGTTTATCCTCTCGTCGCCGTTGGAATCGCATATCTCGAAGCCATTGTATCCAAAGAAGCATACGTGGCAAACTGAATCTGCGACGCGGCGTCATTCCCAGAAAACGCTTGCCTCGAAACCCGAATAGAAAGTATACAGTTACCTCAGGGTTTAGTAATCTGACGCTGGAACGATGCGTCCGGACCGCAGAACTTGCAGGGAGATTGTGACATGAACGCCAATGACAACGCCGGCCAACCGCCGAAGGTCGATGAGATCGTTTCAGTTGTTTCTTATAATCACGGCTCCCCCCCTGCCGGCGGCCCACACATACCCAGGCTGGATCCCCTCCGGCAGAGACAGGCCAAGTTGAGGCGGAGCGGGCTGGTTATGCTCGGTCTCATGGCCGGTTTCCTGCTCCTGGTCGGAGCCGTGGGAAGCATAAAATGGGACAATGAACTGACCAAGATGATCTACTCCAACGCCCAGCATCGCTACGCGCTTGCGGCGCTGAACGTCAGCAGCGGACTGATCTTCTGGCTCGCGTTGATCGGCCTGTACGTGCCGGCCGGCTGGGGCATTAAGCTCAATGTCCTGGGCTGTCTCTGGTTCCTGGCCGGCACAATTCTGATCGAAGTATTCGAGGCCAACGCAATCCTGTGGACCGAATCGATTGCTGACGTCGTGTTCTGGGCCGCCTTCCCAATCGTACAGCTCGTCTGCGTTTTGGCCGGCGGGAGTACTAACCCCGCTACTGCAGAAGGCCCGCTGACCGGGCCAGGGAACTCTTAAGAGAACCGCCCCATCGGCATTGGTTTTACTTGGCCTTGACGGGGCTATGCGGCCCAGCGACGCGGGCGAATGAAATGCTTCGCACCTTAACGTAATCGCCCTTGGCTCCGTGTGGGACCGGGTCGATGCGGAGCCGGGTTATCGCACCTTTGTATTTCGGCGATGCGCTCAGGTCGATTTCATAGGTTCGATACTTCCCGTCGCCAATTATCTTGAAGGCGACATTGTTCCGTCCATGTCCGCGTGCGTTCGACCCGCCGGTTCGCCACATTACGTGTGCGTGTGTCGCCTTGGTCTTGAATGCGGCGGTGATGTACAACTTCGGAGCATCTTTCGCCCGCCAGAAGGAAACCGGGCCGAGCATATGCGGGTCCCTCTGCTCAAGCTTGACGTGCAGCTCGCCCTTGATCGGCCAGCCGGTGTCAGTCGCGTTGCGGTAGACCCAGTGCTGGCGATCGGTCTTGAACACGTAGTTCGGCGGCGTGGGGCGTTTGGCGTTCTTGTAGACGTATTTGCGGATGTTCGCCAGGGTGTCGAGTACAAGAACGTAGCTGTATTCGTATTTAATGTTGTGATCGAGCACCTCGCTGTGCAGCGGCGAGATGTAGCCCGTCGGATTATCCTTCGGCCCGCCGGCGCCGGGCTTGCCGGCGAAACCGCCGAGAGTTCCATAACGACCCGGGTGCCACACGCCCAGGCCCCAGCCGGCGTCGTTCACCAGGGCGGTCCAGCATTCTCTGGCCTCGAAGCGATCCCAGGGTTTGCGAACTCGGGGGATTCGCGTGAGCTTGTCGCCGGTGAACGGTTTGTCGCCGACGTAGCTCATCAGGCGATACAGCGGCCCGTTGGTGTAGACCGCAGGCATTTCCTGACTGGGGCGGGGGTGTTGGTTTTTGTCTGCCCGTGCGTTGTTCATGCGACTCCAGACACGAACGGTTTTGCCTTCGAGACTCAGGCGACACTCAAACGTACACTCGCCGGGTTCGTCGGCCAGCGGCCACTGCATCGGGATGCATTTGACGTAGATTGTTTTCTTGTCGTTCGTATGGGCGGTCACTTTCGAGCGGAAACCCTTGTAGTCGCCGGACTGGATCGGGTTCCAGCCCAGCTTCCTCCAGTGCGGCGCCGGCTTCTTGCCGTTGGGCTCGAACGGATTAGGCCCGGAGTAAAACGACATCTGCACCTGGCGGCCCCAGTCGTAAGAGTTGATAACGTTAACGCGTTTTTTCGAATCGGCCAGGTACGTGATCGCCCCGCCGATATCTAGATTTGCGCCGAGCCGAATCTGCCCGTTATCCAGAAAACTCATCCCGCTGAACTTCTTCGGTTTGGGCTTCGCTTTCGCGTCGGCGGCGACGGCGAGCGAGGCCGTCGCCAGAATAATACTCACAAGCGTAAATGCGCAGTGTCTAATCATCGCAAGGCGGCTTTCATTTCTTTGTCGCGGGCCCGAAGGCCTGGATCTCCATCCACTGTGTGCTGCGGTTGGAGGTGTTGTCGGCTAGATAATTGCGGATGTAGCGGGCGTCTGCGGGCTTGAACGTAAAGAGCTTTCCATCCTTCGTTTCGCGATACTCCCCGTCCTTGGCGCTGTCGAATATGACCGTTTCCTCACCGGCAAACTTACCGGTCGTCGATACGCACAGTCGGTTACCCCGATAGGATCGCCCGTCTCGGTAGTAGTGCCAGATGCGGATATTGCCCAGCTTCCTTACCTCGCCGAGATCGACCTGCACCCAGGCGGCGCCTTTGACTCCGTGGCCGAGGAAGCCGCCGAGCTTTCCATCGGTAACCATCTCCGGGGCCCCCGCGGTTATGCCTTTGGGGAAACTGGTGGTCACGGATTTTCCGCGGGCCAGGTTGGTCAGCGTTCCCAACTTTTCCGGGGCTTGTGCGCCAGCCTTGGTTGCTGGCGGAAGCCTGCGTGTGCGTTTGGGTTTGGGGTTCGGGTCCTTCACCGGGTTGTCATACGTGACCCAGATCGGCGAGGACCAGGCCTGGTTGCCGTCGGCCTGGACGAGATGAATGTACAGGTAGTGCTTGCCGGTGAAGTACTTATCGGGCTTGTAGGTTGTTTTGATCGACGTCTTGCCGTCTTTCAGAGGGATCTTGCTGACAGGCCAACCGTTGTCGTAGAGCGTGAGGCTCTTCAGCGGCGCGGTCCCGTCGATCTCGATCTGGAACTCGGGAATTGTCTTGGCGACGAAACGCTGGCCCATCCAATAATCTCCGCTGCGGAAGACCAGGCGGATCTTGTCAGTCGCGCCGTACGTTCGCCGAGCCTGCATCGATCGGAAGATCGTTTTCAGTTCGCTCTTCGGCGCCCAGACGCATGCGTAGCTGGCCGAGGTCGAGACGTGATCGCTGCTGGCGATGAAGCCGATATGATAGCCCTTGTCCAGCCCGACGCATGCCTGCTTCTGGCTGTCGTGGTCGCGGCAACCCTGGTAGATTTCGATCAGAGGCCGCAACGCATCGTCCTGGAAGTCCCACGTTTTTACGACAACCGGAGCGTGCGGGACAGTGAAGCTGTCCTGGTCCAGCTCCTTCCAGAACTCCGTCAGCGGATACGTGAAGTCGCGCAGCACGTCGTCGCGCAGCGTGATTACGTTATGGTCAGTACCGCCCATGGAGCGTTCGTAGGTGAACATCGGGAAGAACTTGTCGCCGAGGCGATGGCGCGTAACCTGCTTGGTGCATCGCCACCAAAGCTGGGATTTCACATTGCCGTGATCGATGTCGCGCGTGTGATCGGTAACGCCGAGAAAGTCGAGCCCGGCGACGTCAATCGCGTAGCGGTATGCGTCCTGGAGCGATCCGTCCAGGAACGGGAAACAGAGCGACAAGTCGGTGTGGCGGTGCAGATCGCCGTAATACAGCTTGTAGGTCTTGCCGCCGACTGTCGCGGGTTTCGGCGCCGCGGGCCTGGGGTGTTGGGTGGCTTGAACTGGCGCGATCGATTTTGTAGCCGGAGCGGCCGGCTTTCCTTTGGGGTGCGACAGGTAACCAAGGGCGATCCCTCGTCCCAGCGGGTCTTTGCGGCGATCGGTTCGTCCGGTCGTCCAGATCGCGGCCAGTCCGGTTGACGCCGGCGCGACGCTCAGTCGCTGCATGCCGTCGCGCTGGGGGATGTCGAACTCGTAGAGCCTGGACCACTCGGTCCCGTCGATGCATCGTGCATGTATCCGCCAACCGGTTTCGACGTGCGATCTCATGCCCTTGGCCAGCGACGCCTGCGGACTGTAGAAGTGACGGTAGACCACCCAGAGACGCCCGCACGCGTCGACAGCGAGCTTCCCTCGCTCGTAGAACACGCCGAATCGGCGGCAGTCGGGCCGCGAGTTTTCGCGTTTGGCGGCCGCTGCGAAACTCGGCATGGGCAATGGTTTGGCCACGACATGCAGCGATCCTTTGGCGTCGATCACGCCGACGTGCAATCGGCGGAAACGGTGCAGCGGACCATAACTGTCGGACATTTTCGGGTTCTTGTGGGGCATTCCGCGATGGGGCTTGCCCCACTTGTCGGCTCCGGATTCCCAGAGTATCCATGTTCGATCGGCTCCGGCGGGCGCCAGTTGCGCCCGGCCCTGAAACGCCGGACCGGCCGCGATCGCCGAAGCGGCGGTCCACTTGTCGCCGACACGCCGGCGGAGCATTACATTGTAGCTTTCCCCGTCGTAGGCGTCCCAAGCCGCGGTCACCACGCCGCCGGCGCCGACTGCTATCGACGGGCTCCAGGCCTTCGAGGCGATTGCCTTGACATCGGTAGCCCGCTTGCCGCCCACACGGCGGGCGAGAATATCGAACTGCCCGTTTACATCAGCCTGCCAGATCACCCACAGCCCGCCTTTGGGCCCGGGGCTCACGCGATGGTTTATGTCGTTGCTACTGCCGGTGGAAACACGACTGGCCGGGCCGAACTTGCCGTCGCCAAGATGAGACCGGAGGAAGATGTCCCACTGCTGAGCCTTCTCGTCGAACGATTCATAGGTCATCTGGAGCTTGCCGGTCGAGTCGATGGTAAGCGTAGGCCTGGCGTATCTGCCTCGCCGCTCGGAGACAATCGTGTCGGCCAGCGATTTGGTCTTCGACCGCAATGCGATGTGGATCTCGTCGCCCTTGCCGGGCGTGAACTTCAGCCAGGTCATCCAGAGCCCCTCGCTCGTGGCGACACTGTGCGGCCCGTAGAGTTCGCCGTCGTCGTCGAGCATCGAAGCCTTGATCGTTTCGTCGGCCTGATCGTAAACGAAATACGCTGACTTCTTCTTCCTGGCCGCCATGGCCGCAGGAACCATAGTAACCAACAACACAATCGTCGCGATATGTTTCATCATCTCTCTCCGATCAGCGAAGTGAAGTGTCTTTCACATCGAGTATTTGAATGGCGGCCGGGTCGTACATGCGCTCGTGCATCTTCGCTTTCCAGACGATCTTCTTGTCCGGCGTTATCTCGAAAAACGGAACATCATTGGGCCGTCGCTTGTGTATGAACCAGTTATTAACAACGGTATTGCCGTTCGGCAGCCGCTGGACGCAGCATATCCAGTGCAGCTTGACGTTCGGGATATCCTTCTGCGTCAGATGCCAGACGACTTTATCCTTCGGATCGACCTCGATCACGCCGGTGCGATAACCGATAACGGTGTTGCCGTTCTTCAGGCGAACCATGCCGTAGGCCATGTGCGGGACCTTGATCTCGCGGATCATCTTGCCCGATGCGTCGAATTCACGAACGGCTTTGTCGGCCAGCAGACCAACGAGATAAGTCCCGGCCGCGGTCTTGCGAGCATGGCGCATTCCCATATGCTTATTGCCGCCGGAGGGGATCTGCACAGTCTTTACGATCTTGCCTTCGCGATTAACTTCTATAATCCGCCTGGCCGAGCCCTCGCCGATCATCGTGTCGCCATTTGGCAATCGCTGGCAGCCCCATACCTCGCTCTTGGTAAGATACTCCCAGACAACCTTCTTGTCCGGCGAAACCTCGCGCACGCCGCGCTTCTTGCCGGTAAAGCTCATGAGGATATTACCATTCTTCAGCATCCAGATATCGGTGCACTGGTCAGCGGGATACTCCCAGATAATTTTCCCATCGGCGGACATCTTAAAAACCCGCTTAGCGCCAATATCGCTGAAGATATAAGCATGCTTGACCACGGAAGATTTCTTTTCCGCAGAGGCCCAGACCCCAACCGACAACAACGCCGTGGCGGCGATCACAAATGCAATACGATTCTTCATAGATTCTTTCCTTGTACGGTAACGGCAATCGTTTTAACCACGAAAAATATTTTATGGTAACGGCCAACGGCTTTTTTCTACCACGGAAGGCACGGAAAACACGGAAATTTAACGGCAACGGCGACAACGGCGGCGGCAGTAACGGCGCGATCTACAGGACTAGTCTTTGTACTGTTGCTTTTGGATAGGCTCCGAAATTCACTAACAAACCGAGTTTCAGATTCGCGGCTTTAAGGTAGTTGATTATCTGGGCGCAATGTTCGGCGTTGGTTTTTCTTACGGCTTTCAGTTCGACAATAATCTCATCATAACACAGCAGGTCCGGTTTGTAGATCTGGCCGAGGGGCTGGTCTTTGTAGTTCAGCGGCAGATTCTTCTGGGCTTCGAAGGGAATTCCACGGCTGGTCAGTTCCTTCTCCATACACTCTTGATACACGGCCTCAAGAAAACCGGATCCCATCTCACGGTAGACCTCGAAAACAGCCCCCCGTATAGCATAACTCTCATCAGCCAAAACCAACTTCGACATCTACAAATCTCCCGCGATCAAATGGTTCAAGCCGTTGCCGTAGCAAAGCCTCTGCCGTACGCCGTTATCGCCGTTTCCGTTAAATTTCCGTGTTTTCCGTGCCTTCCGTGGTTAAAAAAGCCGTCGCCGTCGCCGTTTCTACATTTGCGCCTTCCGTAGTTCCAACGCCTACCTGACCAGCTCTTCAAACGTGAATCCCGGCGGGATGCCCCATACCGGTTTAGTGGCCTGGCCTTTGGCCTGCTTCTCCAGTTCGGTGTCGGCGCCCCAGTAGACGCTGTTGCCGTCGAGCCAGAGCGTTATGCGGCCCATTTCTTCTTTGGTCAGTTTGACTTCCTTCTTGTGCCTCGCGTCGGTTGTCAGGTGCTTGTAGAGTTTGGACTTGAGGGCTCCGTTATCCCCGGGGATCGACCAGGTGATCTTGTTGGCGCGGATGCCGCCGTTGCCGCCGTGTCGCGCCCAGGCGTATTTGCCAAGAGTGCTGTACGCCGGCGAGAACTTCGTGCCGGTCGAGCCGGCCAGCGAGGGGGCCTTCTTTTCCTTGGTGTGGCAGGGAACGCACTTCTTGTCGAGAACCGGCTGGACCAGGCGAATGAACGACAGCGGATACGAACCGCTCACGCCGCGAGTGATATCCGAGGGCGCTCGCTTAAGGGCGATAGCGGCCGTCGGGCTGGTCTTCTTGGACGACATCGTGTTCTTCTCTTCGTGACATCCGATGCAGCTCAGCGTCTCGCCGGGGTGCACGTAAGTGGCGCTCCGCATGGTCTGGATGCAGAGTCCGCGATCGTCGAGCGCCTGCATGTAGAAGTTCACGCCTACGGGAACCTTGAAGTGGGCGCTGCCGTCTTTCTCGACTGGCACCGTCCCGAAAACTCCGCGGGCCAGAGACTGCCTTCCGATTCCGATCCTCGGTCTGTCGGCGTTCTGCGTGGACTTCGGGAATATGCTGATCAGTCGCAGCGCCGTGATCTTAGTTCCTTCGGGGAACGGGAACTCGGCTTCATAAACGTTGCTTACCGTGACAGTGCCCCATTTGGGGTCCTTCGCCGGGCCCATGAGCTTGATGTCTTCTTGAGCCTGTCGCGTTCGTGACGGGATCACCGGCGGGCGTTTCCTGGCGATCAGCGGGATCGGATCGAGGCACGAGATGCCCTCGGCCTCGTGGAGGAATATCTTGTTGCCCAGCGCGTCGAGCAGATAGATGCCGAGCTGTTTGTTGGCCGGTTTGTAGACGGTGATGTAGAAGTTCTCATCCAGCGGCCAGGGCGTGGCGTAGATCTTCTTGCCGCGTTCTGCTTCGGGGAACGGATTCTCCGGCGTGATCCGCTTGAGCTGGGACATCTTGCGGTCGTCCTTCTTGCGGATGTCGATCATTACCAGCGAACCGTAGGCCCGATCGTGGTGCCCGGCGGCTACGGAAATATACCTGTGCGAACCGGGAACGGCCCGGTTCGACATTTCCATCCAAGGCCGATCGTTACGGCGGATCGGATAGTTTCCGTGATAGCTTCGCGGGTCGCGCCCGTCGGGATACGTGTGCCATATGTGGTGCGCCGCGTTGGTGTCGCGGTCCACGTAGTCCCATCGCGTGTAGATGATCATCCCGTTATTGTCGATGCTCGGATGCCACTCGTTTGTCTCGAAGTAGCTGATCGGGATAATGTCTTTCCCGTCGGGCAGCATGGTGTGCAGCGTGTATGTCGGCACGCGCCGCCCGTGGCAGCGGCCCAGTCCGCCGATACGCTCGGAGATGAACAGTATTCGCCCGCTGGGCATGAAGCACGGGTCGAAATCGTTCCAGCTTCCAGTGGTCAACTGCGTGAGGTTTCTGATCCCGGCCGACGGGTTCTTCGGGTCGATATCGCACTTGAAGATATGGAACACGCCTTCGGGACTCCAGCCCTTTCCCGCGCTTTCGCTCATGGCGAATAGCATCTGCTTTGCGTCGTATCCGACGTCCAGCGAGATCATCGAGCCCTTGAGCTCCTTGCCGTCGAGATGGCCGCCTTTTACCTTCCTGCCCTTGAGCAGCGGAGTTTCTTTCGCCGAGTCGGAGAAGACGTTTTCAAGCAGGAAGAGTCCCTGGCCCGGTTTGTTCTTGTGTCCAAAATACTGATCGCACATGTGCCCGTAAGTGGACATGTTCTGTTTGAGGAATACGAGCTTGTCGAAGTTAAGCAGCGGGTTCTTGAACGCGATTTTGCGTCGCAGCGCGGCGATCTTGCGAAAATGCTTCTTGGCGTCGTCGGCGAGCTTGCCAGCCTTGTTGTCGGCCTCGAAGCCAGAGAGTTCCTTCAACTCGGCGTCAAGCTTGGGACCGTTCTTCATTGATCCCAGGAGCTCGGCGAGTTTGCGCGTGCGACGCAGGATCACGTCTATCGGCGTCTTGTCGGTCGCCAGGATCAGCGCCGATTCGTTGAACACTTCGGCGGCGATCCGGCCGGTGAAGCGTTTGGCGTTCTTGATGTTGTTCTGGAGCACGTCGAAGTTAGTCGCGGCGTATTCGTCCGGCGTCATCGCGGCCGCAACGCCGGCGAAGATCGAAAAGACCAAAACTACTGAAACAACTGAAGTATGCAATCGCATTTTCCTGCTCCTGTACGGTAATGAATTAATAACGCCTGCAGACCCGCGGGGTCCTTTGGCAAAACTCACATTCAGCTCTACTTATTGCATGGTGCGGTAATTGTCGCTTTGGCCCGATCGACGGAAATACCGAGCGACTGGAACCATTTGAATAGATCCCGCCCGGCCGCTACGCTCAAAACAGCGACTGAATCGTGGGCGGTGTAGCGTCTGATCTTCTTCGGGTCGGCAAGTTTGCGTTTGGCCTTGAAGTATCGCGCGAGGATATCTGGCTTCTCTTTGCGGAGTTGCTCCCATATCCACATGGGCTTGGCCATCATCACGACGTGCGGGATGTCCTTGCCGGCGGCCAGGTCGTACTTCTTCATCTCCGGATCGTGGCGTTTGGCTCCGCGAATCCAACCGGCAAGCGTCTTTTCGGCCTGTTCCTTGTAGCCTAGCTCAATGCCCATCCGGATGCCGACGTACGTGGCGATGCCTTCGTTCCAGAGCGGTTCGGTGAACGGGTGGACCCAGGAATGGGTGGCCTCGTGGCCGAGGAGTTCGACCATACCGTATTTCTTGTCGGGAAAACCGCCCCACCAGGTCCCGAGCCCTATCGTTCGCCCGCTGGAGAAGCCGCCCCCGCCAGTCGGCAGCAGAAGCAGGCTGGCCAGCATCCCTTTAGACGGCGGCACGCCGAGAATCTTCTCCTGCACGGGTCGACACATCTGGTACATCTTGAAGATCTCGTCGGCCATCGGCTGCATGTAGTCGCTGTAGCGGATCTCCAGCCCGCCGCGGTTTACCGTGTTCTCGGCTCGATAATGCCTGGGGTGGCGCTTCGGGTCGACTTGCTTTCCGCTGGCCAGACCGGCAAGCAGCGGCGACAGCCATTCGGCGTTGATCGGATCTTTAGCGTCAGGGCGTCTGCCTGATATCCCGCGAGTGGTTACCAGCAGCTTGCCCTTTCCCACTTTCCTGCGAGCCATTACGCAGCGTCCGGCGGCGTCCTTGATCAACGCTTCCCAACCGATAGACCGCGTCAGAGTGATCGTCTTTCCGCCGTAGTTCTTGATCGCCTTGCCCTTCAACTCGCCAAGACCGACGACCGGGCGCTTGGCGCCTTTGCTAACAAACTCGGCTCCGAACGCCTTGGCCAGCGCGTTGAGCGTGTAGGTCTTTTCGTCGCGGAACAGCGAATAGTCGCCCAGGACGATCACGCCGCCGCCGGATTCGCAAAACGCCTTGATCGCGGCGATGTCTTTCGGCGTGTATTTGCACGACGAGGCGCCGGACTGCAGGACTACGAGATTGACGGTGTCGAAATCGAACTTGTGCAGCGTGCCCCAGTTTTGAACGCTGGCGTTGCCTTTGGCCGACAGGTAGTTCCTGGCGAATCGGCCATCGAAGTAGAACGAAAACTCGTGCGATATGTCTACGACGGAATGGATCCTCGGAGCCGGTCTGGCCGCGGCAACCGTCGAAGCCGACAGCGAGACGAGTATGGCGCAAATAACGATACGGGTGCGGTTCATGCGAATCTCCTGAATGATCTCAAACCGTTATTCTATCAGGATGATGTCGGTAAGACCAAGGTCAACTGTGAACGTGACGGTGTGCGGATACTGCGGCAGCGACGAAACCGAACCGGGCCCGACGGCGGTGAACTTCAGCGGGCCGGACTCCACGGATTTGACGCTCTTTGGCGGTCGGGGGCTGGGAATCCGCACAGTGACCTTCAGGCCCTTGATCGGCTTGTAGGCGAAGTTCGCCAGGACCAGTGCGGTCCCGCCTTTTGCGTCGTAGAGCCCTGCTTCCACTACCGGATGCGACAATTCAACGAGCCTTTCTGCGCCGGCGAGTTTGGCCTGGGCGTTGATGAATCCGCGTTGAACTGCGGGCCAGTTTTCTTTCAGTTCCGCGGGCACGAACTTCGCATCTTTAGCGTATGAAAGCCCCGGACACGTTGCGGTGTAGATCGCTTTGCCCCGACCGAAGAATCGCCGAACAACGGCGGCCGATCCGTCGGCGAACTTCCCGGTGACTTTCGTAGTCGGGCTCGGCGTGATCGGGGCCTTCACGCCGAGAGCGCCGAACGAAGCTTTCGAGTCGGTCTGAATCTTGTCGATGAACTTCAGGCCGTTCAGCGCGCCGCGGATGTGATACCGCCCGCGTTGTACGATGGTCTTTCCATTGGGGCGCACGCCGAAGACCTTCGACAGTCCTTCGACCGGTTCGCCGAATTCGTTTCGGCTGCCCGCGGCGCACGATCCGTATACATGCCCGCCGCCGATGACCCAGGCCTTGATCTTCTCGACCGCCCGGGAGCTGACGCACGGGTCGGTCACGTAAAGCACCTTGTACTCGCCGAGCCTCCCGGCCGCCACGTCTTCCTCAGTCACCATATCCACGAGATACTGATCGTGGGTCAGCGACAGATACGTAAGCCGCCGCTCTAGCATGTGAATGTATCCGAAAGGCTGCCACAGATCCGACGAAATGCTGTACAGCAGCGCCACTTTCGTACGCCGCTGCCGGCCCGGCGCGATGATATGCTCGGCGGCCGCGAGCTGGCGAGTAACATTCGCCACGCCGTCGTAGGCACCGCGCAGATCGGACCAGTAGTTTTCCGTACTGGTGGCCGTCGGGCCGTAGGTCCAGTAGAAAAAGTGTTTGGCTCCCTGGCACATCGCAGAGGCGGTCTTCAGGCGCAGGTTCGTTTCGTCGCTGGGCGTGATCCAGGCGATAGTCGGTATCGCCTCATGCCGGGCGCGTGACCCGCTGCGGAAGATCGCCGCCTGGAAGCCCATGAGCTGAAAACCCTCCCAGGTCCAGTTCGGTCCGTACATGTACTGCAGGCCCATCCAGTCTTCGATCCCGATCAGATCGACGGCGCCGCTGCGTGCGATGTCGAACCAGTCGGCCGCCAGCGGGTGCCCGCTCCATGCGGGATTCGGCGTCATCCCCATACCGAGACCGGAACCTGCAAAATACGGGTGGTCGGCCACGAGCGTGGAAGTCTGCAGATCTTTGCCGAAATGCTCGTGCACCGCATCGGTGTTCCATTTCAACCGCTCAGACGCGGCCCGCTGGCGGAAGCGGGAACTGTAGTAGAACACGCGGCGGGCGGCCGGTTCATTGATCTTCATCGCCGCGTTAAGAGCTTTCGGTGTTTCCAGAGGGACCACGTCGCCCAGATTGCTTACGCCGAGAGCTTTCGGCGAGATATTGTTGATCTTCAGCCATCTGCGGAAGTGTTCCAGGGCCTGTTTGTCAGTTCCGATCACCGGGCGACACACGACTTCATCGGAGAATCCGAACGGAACCCCGGGGGCGAATTTCTCTTTCTTCCTGGCGGCCTGGGTCTTGATGCTCTCGTTAATCTGCTCGCGCGTGGCGCTGGGACCCAGCAGGACCCGATGCGTGTGGGCGGGCTTCCGCATCGTGAATTTATCAATGACTTCGGGCCTCTGGTTGCCGACAACATTAAAGCCAAGCAGCCAGAGGACCTCGGCCTCTTTGAGATTCAGTTCGGGCCTTTGAGGGGACCAGAAACTGGTCTGGATGATATGGTTCTTCGGCGAAAACCGCTTGCCGCCGGAAGCTTTCCTGGCCCACGCCAGGCGACGATCGGTCATCTGCGAGGCCGTTTCGTAGCTGTCTGAGTCGGCTTTGGGATTCGGCGATATCAGGAAGCCCGTAAGCGAACCGTTGTACGATTCGGTAAGGCGTTTAACCACGGCGTCGCTCGACGGTTTGGTTGCGATCTCGATAACTACGCTTCGTCTGTCGGATGGAGCGTCGGTTATGAAGTCGACGGTCGCGTTGGGGAACTCGGCCACGCCGCCGGCGCGATTCAAACGACCGTGGAAGAGCTTGCCGGCGTATTTGCCGAAATCCAGCCACGGTGAAAACTCACCCGAAGCGATGCGAACGGATTTGTCCTTGTCGGCTCCCTTGGGCCAGACCGCTTTAGGCAAGTACCACGGGGACTTGTGAATGTATCCGCCAAGTCGCACATACCAGGCGGTTTTCGTCGGGGCGGTCATCTTGAAACGAACGTAAACGCCGTCTGCGGCGCGGGCGGAGGTTGCGGCGGCAATCAGAACAGCGGCGAGAACGGCCGGCAGCAAGAGGCCGAATCGCCTCGTGCGATATTCCGGCGTTGACGTTAGATTTCGCATGTCGCCTCCCGATGGCTACTCGTGGCGTAGAGATTCGATGGGGTCCATGTGAGCCGCGCGATACGCCGGATACAAACCGAACGTAATGCCGACTGCGGCGCTGATACCGAACGCCATGATAAGCGATTGACCGGTGATAACGGTAGGCATGTCGCCAAAGCGAGTGACCATGACAGGCACGATCAGGCCCAGGGCGATGCCCAGCAGGCCTCCAGTGAGCGTCAGTAGGAGCGTCTCAGAGAGGAACTGGATGATAATGTCGCGCCGCCGAGCGCCCAGAGCGCGGCGGATGCCGATCTCCCGCGTACGTTCGCTTACTGTGGCCAGCATAATGTTCATGATGCCGATGCCGCCGACCAGCAGCGAGATCGCCGCAATCGAGCCCAGGACTATGTTGAATATCCGCTTAGTCCGGGCCGCCTGGCGCAGCAGCTCCAGGGGGACGATGATCTGGTAGTCCTTCTGCTTGTGGAAGCGACGCAGGAGAGCCTCCAGCGCGTCGCGGATGAGCAGAACGGATTCCGTCGAGTCGACTTTGACGGTAACCTCCTCCAACTCCACACGCTCGCGGCTGCTCTCGAAACAGGTCTTGAACGTTGACAGCGGAACGTAGATGTTTCCAACCGCGGCGTTTCCGGAGCGGCCTGCGGGTTTAATGCGTGCGGCGTCCCGACCGGCCGGGCCGGAGGGGTCGGCGGCGGTGACAAGCCCGACGACTGTGAAGTACTCGCCCTTGAGCTTGATATTCGTGTCCAGCGGATAGTCGACGGCAAAGAGCTGATCGACGACCTGCTGGTCGACGATGGCGACTTTCTGCTGCCGCTTTTCGTCCATGTCAGCCAGGAACCGCCCGAGGAGCAGGTGCGTAGGGTGAACCTGGCCGTACCAGGGCGCCGTGCCGATCACCTGGGCGGTGACCGTGCGGTTGCGGTACGTCGCCTGGAGCGTTATCAAACGCTTGGGGACAACCTCAACGACATGCGGAACGGTGTCGAGAATACGCTTCACGTCGGCATAGGACAGACCGTACGTAGAATACCTGTTGGTGTTGGTCTGGGCCTTGCCGCTCTGGGCGGGTTTTATGCTCTTGATAATGATGTTCTGCGATCCGAGACGTGCGATCTGTTCCTGTGCGTCCTGGCCGGCGCCCTCGCCTATGGCGAGCATGGCCACGACAGAACATACGCCAAAGACGATACCCAGCGCCGTCAGCGTCGATCGCAGCCGATGCATCCAGAGGCTCTTGGCCCCGAGCTTAACCGTTCTTTTCAGTCTGAGAAGGAACATTGTTTTGCAGTAATCAATAGTCAGTCGTCATGGACTTCGATTCGCTCGATCCGCCCGTCGAGTACGTGGAATACTCGCTGGGCCCGACGGCTTACGTCATCGTCGTGCGTGACGATCACCAGCGTTTTGCCCTGGCGGTGGAGATCGTCGAGCAGATCGAGAATTTCCTTGCCGCTCTTGGAGTCGAGATTGCCCGTCGGTTCGTCACCCAGGATAATCAGCGGGTCATTGGCCAGCGCCCGGGCGATAGCCACCCGCTGCTGCTGACCGCCGCTGAGTTCAGTCGTGCGATGGCTCAGCCGATCGCCCAGACCGACGATCTCGGCCAGTTCTCGGGCGCGGGCTTCGCTGGCCGATTCAGAGAAATTCTGGTAGATCATCGGAACTTCGATGTTCTCGATAATGTTCAACTGGTGGATCAGGTTGTACGACTGGAAGATAAAGCCGATCTTCGCACCGCGGATGGCCGACAGTTCGTCGTCGTCGACCATGGAAACGTCCTGGCCTCCGAGAAAGTACTTACCGGTTGTCGGTTGATCCAGGCATCCCAGCAGATTCAGCAACGTGCTCTTGCCCGATCCGCTGGGGCCCATGATCGCGATATACTCGCCTTGTTTGATCGCGACGCTCACGTCACGCAGAACCGTCAGTTTCGATGGGCCCATCTGGTAGGTCTTGCATAGATTCTCGGTCCGCACTATAGCGTCGTCGCCTGCGGAAACGGGCGCCTGGTCGCTGGAACCGGGGATTTGCGCGGACTTGGGAATGCTCATAATGAGTTCGCGGGCTTGGGCGCGGGCTTTGCGGACGGTTTCTTGCGGTCCTTACCCTTGGCCAGAGGTTTTGACTTCGACGGCTCGGGCGACTTGTCCTCGTCATCGGCTTTGTCGTCGATCGCCTCGTCGAGCCGTGGCGGGATCAGAGACACCACTTCGCCGACGGACAACCCGGACTTGATCTCCACAAAACTGTCGTTGTACTGGCCGGTCTCGACAACCCTCGCCTCAAGACCGGCGGGAGTCACAACGTAGCAGGTCTTCAAGCCGTTCCGGCTGGCGACCGACTGCAGCGGAACGCAGAGGACGTCCTTCAGCTCGTCGATGACAATCTCGATTTTGGCGGACATGCCCGGTCTGAGCACGTGGTCTCGCCCGTCGATCGACACGTGAGTGGTGTAGACCTTCAGGCCCGTGTTCGCCCAGCGGCTCTGGGCGTCCGGCAGCGGCGAAACGGTCTCCACCTTGCCGGAGAACACGCTGTCGGGGAACGGGTCGGCGGTCACGCGAACCGGCAGGCCCGGGTGAACTTTTTCGATCCACGACTCGTGGACCCGCACCACGCCGGCGACCTCGCTGGAGTTCGGGATCGTGATCATCTTCTGGCCCTTGTGGACGATATCGCCGATTTCGATCGGATCGCGCTCCCGGGCCTCGTAGTTCATGCTGGTGCTGTAAATCACCAGCCCGGGAGTCGTTGCACGTATGGTGCAGGCGGCCAGTTGGGTCTCGAACTTCTCGAGCTGTTCCTTCTGGAGCGCGTAGGTTGCGCTGGCGCTGTCAAGCGTGGCCTGGGACTGGGCGAGTTTCGATCGAACGCTGGCCCGTGTCCGCTCCAGTGCGCGTTTGGCCTCCTGGTAATCGCTGAAGAGCTGCTCGATCTCCTTTGCCAGATCGTACCGCATGAACAGGGCTAAGGCGGTCTCGGCCTGCTGGACATCTATCTCCGATCGCTGTCGGGACAGTTCGTCGCTCTCGAGTTCCGACGCCGCGACGTACTCCTTGTCATGCAGTCGCTTCGTGCCGCGCAGGCGGTTGTCGTCTCTCTTGAGCATGCCTTTGGCGAGCTTGATTTTGGACTCCAGCACGCGCTTGGCCTGCAGCGCCGCCCCGCCCCACTTGGGACTGTCGGGGGCCTTGACCAGTTCCTTGACAAAGTCCACCAGGAGTTGCTCGACCTTGTCGGCGGACTTCTCGGCGCGTTTGATCAGATCGCCGGCCAACTCGTCGGAGAGATACTTCTCCAGGTCCATCCGGGCGAATTTCACCGCCAGCAGAGCCGCCTGAACGTCCGATTCGTTCTGGTTCTTTTGAATCGCCAGGGCCTCTGTCGCTCCTGTGAACTCGGCCTCGGCGGTGGCGAACGTAATCTTCTGCTTGGTGTAGTACTCCTGCAGTTCCGAGGTGTCGAGTTGGACCAGGACCAGGCCTTTTTCCACGTCCTTCGGCGAGATGTACGTCCCCTCGCGAACTATCTCCACAATAGAAGGTCTTCCCTCAACTTCGCAGACGTAATCGGTATAGGAACGGGCCTGGACCTCACCGGCCTGGATTACGCTGATCGGCAGGTCGCGCCGCTGGACAACATAGACCGCGCGCGTCTCGGCGCCGTTTTCCTTGGAGCCGGTCAATCCCCATTTCCATATCGCCCCGGCCAGCAAGCCGCCGATCAGGACAACGCCGGTGACTATCAACACCGGCTTACTCAGGAATATGCTGCCTTTCGTTGCCATAATGCTTCTTCTAATCCGCCCGGGAGGCGGTCAATCCTTCTTTCGTTCGCTATCGGCCGGCTGGGTCGTCGGCTCCCGCGGTTTGGCTGCGTCAGCGGCCTGCCCCACGGCCTTGGCGTCGGCCTTTCGCCACATGCCGTCTGGACGAACACTCAGCATACCTATGTCGCGGTGGAATCGCAACGAGGCCAGCGTGAACTCCACCAGGGCGTCTGTCCTGGCGTTCTGGGCCTGCAGCAAATCCTCCTGGGCGTCAAGGTAGTTTCGCGTCGTGGCTCTGCCTTCCTGGAGGAGGATCGACTGCATGTCCACGCGTTTTTCAGCCAGCTTCAGGCTGGTTTGCTGGATCTTGTAGCTCTTGTGGGCCTCAAGCAGATCGCGGTGCGCCTGGCGTACGTCCAGGCGGACCTTGTCGGCGTGCTCGTCGTACTTCCTCTTGCTGTCAACCAGCGTGATGATCGACTGGCGGTATACGTTCCGTTCGCTCTTGCGATCCAGGGGCAAGTCCGCCTCCAGCCCCACGCCGTACATACCTTTGTTCCACCTGATGCGGGAGACGCCTCTGGGATCCGTCGAGGGGATATCGGCCCGTGCAGTCAGGTTCAGTTCGGCCCGCAGTGCGTCGGCGGCGACGGCGACTTTGCGATCGGCGTCTTCTACGGCGTCGCGCGTGTTGGCCAGGTCCAGGCGGAGCTTGAGTCCGGCCGCGACCGCCGAGGCCACCGCGATCTTGGGCTCGGCGACGCCCTGGTCCGCCAGCGCCTTGAGTTCGCCTCCGTCCAACGTAATGTCTGCATCAGCGGGCACGGCCAGGCGGACCTTAAACTGGTCCAGCGCCGCCTTGTACGCCGCGCGGGAGCGGTTATAGCGTTCCAGAGACTGCAGGACCGACTGTCGGACCTCGCTGGCCTGGAATCGCGGGACGCGACCGGTGTCGGCCATCATCTCGACGCGACGCTGGTTGGCCAGCAGACCCTCATAGTTCAGGCGATCGTTCTCCACCCGATCCAGGGCCCGCAGAACGCCGAAGTAGTCTGTAACGATCGAGACAACAAACGTCTTGCGAAAGCGGTTAAACGAGCGGATCTGGTAGAATGTATCTCGCTCGGCCTGGGTGAGATTCTCTTGGACGACCTTGCGGCCAAAACCGCGCAAGAGCGGCTGGGTAACGCTGGCTCCGAGAACTGTAGTCAGCGAACTGCGCGGATCGCCGGTAAGGAACTCCAGCCAGTTCATCGCGATATTCACCCCGACCTGCGCCCCGTCGGCCAGGGCCTGGTTAACAGCGACACCGGCCGATCCGCTGACGACCTCGCCGTCAGCGTCGCGATTGTAGTCGCCGCCGAACGTCGCAAGCCATCGCCTGGCGAACCGGTGACGCTCCAACGTCAGCTCCAGGGCGCGGGAGTACAGCAGCTCCTTCTGGCGCTGGTAGCCTCGATTTCGCTTCGTGGCCACAGAGACCGCCCGGGCGAGGCTGATCTTACCCGTGATTGGAGGCGCCTTTTCCGCGTCGGGGTCCTCCAGAGTGCAATCGACCTTCTTGCCGAATTTGGGATCCCACTTCTCGGCGATGATGCCGTAGGTCTCGTCGTCAGCCTGCTTGAAGTATTGCATGGGACTCAGGCACCCTTGCATCATCGATGCGGCGAGGCACAGCGCGCACAGCCAACCGGCCGTATGCCCGGGAAGCCCGCACCTGCCTGCAGATCGTAGTCTCATCGCACTAAGTCCATCCAGTTTGGTTTGCTGCGGCCGCCCAACTGCTTTCGCAGCAGGGAGATCGCCCATGCCGACGGGCCCGAAATCGCCGTCGGAAAGACCTTGAAAGATACGCAAGCCCAGCGCGAGTGTCAAGCTCTATGTGCAGTGCGCCAGACGGCAACAGGCCCGCGAAGAGATCGAGAGTGAACAGACGGGTCATCGACGCGAGGAATGCGAATATTGCGGGAAGCAAATGGCGGCATAGCGGAGGGGAGTCAACACTGGAACGAGGTTGGGGGATCGTGCTGACGTTACTCCTCAGTCGCATCTCGCAAGCCGACTTTGGACAAGTCGATCGGTATAACTCCGAGCTTCAGCGCCGGGGATCCGGGCTTCAACCGGAAGTCGCCGCCGGCCGGATCGACAAAGAGCGGATCTGCGGCCAGGCTATGGGCATCAACACCGTCGCGCTGCTGGCCGGCGAGCGTCTTTTGGCTCAATTCGGGACTCTGCGCGCAGTAATACAGATTGTAATCGGTATCAGCATCCTTAGACAGCGCGGGCTTTCTGCCTCTATTCGCCAAGCCCTGATCGTAGAACGCGGCGCGCCGGCCGGGATGATAGAGAATATTCCGTTTGATCGCGGCGCCGGTCATCGGTCCTTCGCGCAGCGAGAAGTAGGAGACCGGGACGGACTTGCCCTTGTGCACCGGCTCGATGAGACCGGCGATGATGTTGTTCTCCGCACGGTTGTTCAGTTTCAGCTTAATGCCTTGCGAAACGCATTTGTAGATCAGGTTTTCGGCGATAAGGGTGTCCCTCTGTCCCCCGTCGGTGCGAATCGCGGCCTGCATGCAAGTCGGAGCGACAAGATGGTGAATGTAGTTGCGGCGGATCACGTTCCCGGCGCCCGATCCGCGAATGTAGATCCCGTTGCCGTCGCCCAGTTGCTCCATCACGTGATGAATCTCGTTGTATTCGACGAGATTGTCTCGCGTATGCAGATACGGGCGAACCTGTTCCAGGGTTCTCTTGCCCGGTTTGCCTCCTATTTCATGCCACCGGATCGTTGGCGCCAACTCCCGACCTCCGCCCCTGGCGAAGAAGTGGGGCATGACTCCAGAAAGGATCATCCCGGTGTATGGCGTGTGGTGGATCAGGTTGTTTGCGATGCGGTTCCCGCCGCTCTGCCAGACAAAAACGCCCGGTGAGTGGGAGTAGATCCTGCCGGTGTGATGAATGTGGTTGTTGTAGACCAGGTTCTTCCGATTGACGTCCTTCGTCCCGGGACCGTAGCCGCACAGCAAAACGCCAGTCCCCCCGATGTGCTCAATGTGGTTGCCGACGATTCGGTTCTTCTGTCCGTGCAGGTCCACTCGTATCGCGGAGCCGCCGCTATGGGCGAAGTGACACCGCTCGACGGCGCAGTTCTCGGTTCCGCGCAGACGAACCAGCGCATTGTCACTGTCAAGCATGTCCCAATCGTGCTGCAGGCCCGCCGAATCCCTGGTCAATGAATAACGGTCCCCATGCATGAAGGCAAGGCCTCGAAAATGCAGATTGCGAACCGGAGTGTCCTTGGCCCCCTTCTTGTCAATCGAACCTTCCACTCGAACCAACTCCCGCAACCGCGGCGCCACGATGTTCTGGGGCGCCCTGTCGGTTCTCGGCCACAGGTAGAGCCGGCCTTCCCTGGTGTTCAGGACCCACTCGCCCGGCTCGTCAAGAGCCTCCAGAACGTTCTCGACAAAGCATGACTTGGTTCCTTTCATAAACTTCAATTCGCTCAGCGGATAGGTTCCCGGGATGGATGTTCTCGCCACACCGACTTTCTCATTGACTGAGGCCAGGGGAAGGATATTCACAATCCAGGCATGATGCGGACGGATCACAATCTCCACATCTTTGAGATTCGGCCAGTTCTTCAGTCTGTTCTCTGGAAAACGGAGGAGGTCCTTCCTACCCGCAGCGGTGGGAGTAAACCCCACCGATCGCGCCCGCCGAAGCATGCCTTTGGCGTCATACAGTGTGAAGAAACGCCATGGAGCACCGTTCAGCTTGGGAACGTTCGCCATCCATACCTTTCGGCGCGCTTTGTTCGGCAGGCCCGGTAGCGAGGCCGGAGCCTTGGTCCAACCTTTGATTTCCAACGCCGAACTGAATACGGGCTTCTCGCCCGGATAGGCCGCATAGGTCACGATGGAGCCCGCTTTGGGCGAGTCTTTCGGGCCGAACACAACTGTCTGGCTCAGACGGTAGAGCCCTTTCCGTATGAGGACGACGACATCCTTCGTTGCCGAACGGCCCTTCAGCCCCTCAACAGCCTGGCGCGCACGTGCCAACGAGGCGAAGGGACCGTCGGTCCGCTGGGCGTTAGGTTCAGGCAACAAGCCCGACCAGTCGTCCGAGCCGTCGGCGGAAACATAGAAGTCGGACTTCCGAGACAAGTCCGCCGCCACGCCTTCGCCGAGAAGCGGCCCAACCAACAGCAGGAGCGATACGCCAAGCTTTGCGACCAAGAGCTTCATATTCTATCGCCTTTCAGCCAACTTATTCTTCCGCGCAAGATATCCTTTGTCCGGAAACTGGAGAACAATACAACCTCTACGATACTCAGCGCCCATAGCGGCGTCAAACGCGCCCATACCGGATTTCGCCCGGGGAAACCCGTTATCGACGCCATCTCTGGGCCTCTCAGTCTCCCTGCGACAGGCTCAGGGCAAGCGGTGTGGAAGTGTAGTTTGGCGCATAAAAAAGGCCGACGGTGAGAATCGAACTCACAACCTCAGCTTTACGAACGGGTTTTTTTAGCGCTTGAAACTCGCCATAACCTTCATAAACCACTGTAATTGTAGATTCTGTCTGTTGCAAGCGTTTTCCGCCAAACTACGCCATTTCATCCCAAAACGAGTAGTCTACTTCTTTCTCTCCACGTGCTCGGCCTCGAAGAAGGCCATACCTTCAGCCGTCAGAGTGTCGCCCTTGCG